>JASJGO010000072.1:0-13875 GCA_033791505.1 Cycloclasticus sp. | reverse complement strand
TGCGTGTAGTGCGTGCCATTTGGTGCTTTTATTTTCCATAACAAATATTTTACATGGCTTTGGCCAGTTTTTGATAAAGCTAAAACTATTTTATTGTTAAGATGAGCAAGTATTTACATATTAAAAGAAATAATATATCATCTAGGAATATATATATTCCTTTTTAATTTAACGGATAAAATCATGGAAAACTTTACACCGTACACATCCCTGGCGGGCGGTATCTTGATTGGTATCAGCGCCAGTTTACTGATGTACTTAAATGGACGTATTGCGGGCATCAGCGGTATCGTCAATGGAATTTTTAATACATCGTCTTTTAATGAAAAAGCCTGGCGATTAACATTTATAGTGGGCCTAATCTCAGGCGCTTTCGTTTACGCTTATTTCTTTCCGTCAAGTGTTGAGCCGCGTGAACACGTAACTACAGCGTTGTTAGTTGCTGGCGGTCTAATCGTAGGCTTTGGTACGGCTATGGGCGGTGGCTGTACGAGTGGACATGGCATTTGCGGAATATCACGGTTTTCGTTACGTTCAATAACAGCGACCGCGGTGTTTTTGCTCAGCGGCATCATCACTGTGTATGTGGTTAAACAACTGGTTGGTGCATAATCATGGCTAAGGCATTTAGTGCATTACTGGCGGGCGTTTTTTTTGGCGTAGGTTTGACACTCGCGGGCATGGTCGACCCAAATAAAGTGATCAATTTTTTGGATATAACGGGTAATTGGGATCCGAGTTTAATGTTTGTTCTCGGCGGCGCGGTAATAGTCACTACAATAGCTTATCGGTTTATTTTTGCTCAGGGTAATCCTCTCTTTGAGGCTGATTTTCAGTTGCCTACGATGCTGAAAATCGAACCTAAGCTATTGTTTGGTTCGTCTTTATTTGGTGTGGGCTGGGGTCTTATTGGTTATTGCCCAGGGCCAGCTCTTGCTAGTGTAGGGCTTAGGCCAGAGGAGCCATTAATCGTGGTGATATCGATGCTGGCCGGGATGTTACTGTACAAGGTGGTTTCAAAATAATAATCAATATATTTGATTAACAAAAAAGGCCACGCTAATAGCGTGGCCTTTTTTGTTACTTTGAGCGCTTTTGCCTAACGTCATATTCAGCGCGAACCGTTTGCCAATGTGTTTTTAGGACAGGTAAGAGTCAACCTATCAACATTTTAAGCCCGACGACAATAAGAAGAAGGGAAAAGATTTTTTTTAGCGCATTTGTTGGCAGGATATGGGCCAAATGAACGCCAAGCGTCGCTGCAAAAAGGCTGGTACAACTAATGCCAAGAAAAACGGGGATATTAATGTAGCCAATATTACCCACGGGCAAGGCCTCGGCATGTGAACCGATAATGATGAAACTTAATGCACCGAATAAGGCGATAGGTAGGCCGCAAGCACTACCTAAGGCGACGGCGTTTTTGATAGGAACATTATGCCAGGTCATATAGGGAACGGTTAACGTGCCACCACCAATTCCAACAAGAGTAGACAATAAGCCTAATATGGAACCGGCAAAGCCAAGGGGCAGTATAGAAGGGAGTTGGCGGTGAGGTTTAGGGGTAAACTTAAATGCCATTCTAAAACCATTGAGCAGTAAAAAAGAACCAAAAATCATGGCTAATAGTTCACTACTTAGAAAGTGTGCTAAATCAGCCCCAAACCATGCGCCAATCGCTATTCCCGGCGTTAGCGTTTTAACAACAGACCAATTAATAGCACCGCGTCTGTGTTGGGCCAGTATCGATGAAATAGAGGTGATAATAATAGTGGCTAATGAGGTGGCAATTGCGGTTTGCATGATCGTATCCGCTGGCATACTATGCTTATCTAATAACCAGGCAATAAACGGTACGATAACGATACCGCCGCCGATACCCAGCAACCCAGAAATAGCACCAGAGATGATACCAAAGGCCGCACAATATAAAAAAATTTCAAGCAATGTAATTTATCCAAATGTTAGAAAAGAGGGTTTGATTATAACGCGCGCAGGACTTTGCCGATGAAAATATACCTCGTGGGTGGAGCGGTCAGAGACCAACTACTGGGACTTCCCTTTAAAGACCGAGATTACGTGGTGGTCGGATCAACGGTCGATGAGATGTTGAAAAATGGCTTCACGCCCGTTGGAAAAGATTTCCCGGTATTTCTGCACCCCAACACAAAGGATGAGTATGCGCTCGCACGAACAGAACGAAAATCAGGGCTTGGTTACAAAGGCTTTGAGATTTATGCGTCACCTGATGTGACATTAGAGCAAGACCTGCAGCGGCGAGATTTAACCATCAACGCGATGGCGCAAAATGAAGAGGGTTTAGTCGATCCGTATGGTGGAAAAGCCGATCTTGAGGCAAAGGTACTTCGTCATGTTTCAGCAAATTTTCAAGAAGACCCGTTAAGGGTTTTGCGGGTGGCGCGCTTCGCCGCGCGTTATGCACACCTAGGTTTTACGGTTGCGCCAGAGACGATGGAGCTGATGCAAGGCATGACAGAAAGCGGGGAGTTAACGGCCTTAATCGCCGAGCGCGTTTGGCAAGAAATTAGTCGCGCCCTTAGCGAACAATCGCCAGAGGTTTTCTTTGAGGTTTTAAGAAAATGTGGCGCGCTGGCGGTTATTTTGCCAGAAATTGACGCCATGTTTGGCGTCCCCCAGCCTGCAAAGTACCACCCTGAAATTGATACCGGCGTACACACCATGATGGTGTTGCAACAAGCGGCTTTATTAACAAGAAACCCCGTGGTACGTTTTGCCGCGCTAACGCATGATTTAGGCAAAGCGTTAACGCCAGCAGAGTTTTGGCCGCAACATCGCGGGCACGAAAAGAAAGGCCTGACCGCGCTAAAAAAACTAACGAGCCGCTTACGTGTGCCGAATGAGCATATAGATTTAGCGCAAAAGGTCATGCAGTTTCATACGCATTGCCATCGAGCGCTAGAACTGAAGCCAAGTACGCTGCTGAAGTTGCTGGATTCGCTGGGTGCTTTTCGGCAGGAAGAAAAACTGGATAATTTTTTATTGGCCTGCGAGGCCGATTCCAAGGGGCGACTGGGGCTAGAAGAAAGCCTTTATCCACAGGCGGACTGGATTAAACAGGCTTTTCTAGCAGCAAACGAAGTGAACGCCAGTGAATTTGTCGATCAAGGTTTGGCCGGCCAGGAAATAGGCGAGGCAATCAACAAAAAACGTCTCGAAATGATTGCCGGCTTAACAAACAAAAACAGATGAGTTGGCTCAACTAAGGTAGCCTGTTATGCAGGATAAACAGCGTTATTTAACGTAATGACAGCAGCTTCAAACCGGTAGAAAAACGAGTTGCGCGGCAGATTGAAAAACATTCTTTATAGCACGGTGACTTTTGCGGGATACAATTTGAGCTAAGGTATCTTGCTGACCGATCATTTTGCCGAAAAGACGGTCATAACTATGATTAACAACTGTATTCCTTTGCCCCGAACTCAATAAAAATAACTGACCGTGGGCGTCTTTTTTTGTGCGAAGTAACCATGAGGCGACTTCTATATTGCGTGCTGAGTTATAAATTTTCTGCGCATCAAGGCTATCAAATAAATAGAAATCATCCTTACCGTTGTAGGAAATCGCTAGCATACTGGCAATGCCAGCAATATACGCGAACACCCGGTCGCCCTGGTAGTGCTGGTCAAAGGCCAGTCGAATGCTGTCCACGCTACGCTTGCCATTTACCGAAGGGAAAGGTTGTTTAAAAATGCGTTCAATAGCAGCGTTTCTCGAGTTTAACCCGGACTTTCTCAGTTCTTTAGGGTTACGCTTATAGAGCTTTACGGCCAGTAGTCTGAGTTGATCTAGCGTTTGCTTGACGTGCGTATCGGCCACCATGTCTATGTCGGTTTTAGCCATCGATTCGAGATGAAAGTATTCGTAATGACCGCCCTTTTTGTCAGGAACCTGAGCGCACCCGGCGAGCAAGATGGGTAAAAATAACGATAAAAATAGTCGGCTTCGCATGTTCGTTTTAAGTAGTATGTGTTTATGAAAGTCTAGTTTATTTTGAGGGGAACATGTCCGATATTCAAAAAATTGCATTGATTACCGGCGGCGCCCGTCGTATTGGGGCGGTTATAGCCAAAACCCTGCACGAGGCGGGTTACGGTGTCATTATTCACTATCAGCAATCTGAGCAAGAAGCAGAAGCGCTGGCTGATTTATTGAATGCTTCGCGCATACATTCTGCCTGGACCGTTAAAGCAGAGCTTCAATCGATTTTACAAATAGAACAGATGATGGCCGATGTTATCGCCAAGGCGGGTCGTCTTGACGTGCTGATAAATAATGCTTCGAGCTTTTATCAAACACCGATCGGCGGGGTGCAGGAAAAACAATGGGATGACCTAATGGGGAGTAACTTAAAAGCCCCATTCTTTGTTAGCCAGGCGGCATTTCCAAGTTTAAAAAGGCACCAGGGTTGTATCGTGAATATAGTCGATATTTATGCACAGCGGGCATTATCAAATTACCCCGTGTACAGCTCCGCTAAAGCGGGCTTATACGCATTGACCCAGTCGTTAGCGAAAGAATTAGCGCCAGATGTACGGGTAAATGGCGTATCGCCGGGGGTAATTTTGTGGCCAGAAAATTTGCTAGCTGAATCCCAGCTCCGGATTATTGAGAAAATTCCATTACAGCGAAAAGGCTCGCCAGCAGATATTGCGGAAACCGTATTGTTTCTGTCTGAAAAAGGACGCTATATTACGGGGCAGGTCATCGCCGTAGACGGTGGTAAAGGGCTCGTTTAATCCCAGTCAAAGTCGATGCGTCTTTGTACGACGCCATTTTTGTTAAAGGACTGCCATAACTCGTCATAGCTCGTGTTAAGAACAGGGTGCTTTAAATCGCCGGCGATTTCGGCCAGTGGTTCAAGCACAAAGGCGTAGCGGGTTATTTCCGCGCGAGGAATCTCAAGCTCGGGGTTCTGACTGATGTAGTCACCATATAATACCAGGTCTAAATCTAAGGTTCTGGGGTTGAATTTTTTTTGTTCACTCGTGCGGCCGTGTTGTTTTTCAATTTGATCGAAAATCAAGTCCACCTGCGCAGCGGTTTTCTGGGTGTCGAGTGCGGCGATCAGATTTAAAAACGGTTCGCCATTAAAGCCAACGGCATCGGCCTCATAAACGCTTGAAAGGGTCAGGTGGCCAAAATGTTCTGTTAAGGAATTCACGCCGGCGCGAATGTGTTTTTCACGCTCAATATTGCTACCAATGCTGATAAATACTCGTGTCATTTAGGGCTTGTTCCCGCGCTCGATGATGATGCCAACGTCGTCGGCGTGGCGTAGGGCACCCTTTTTGTTTAAGGTAAGTCGCAGCCAGGGCACATTAAAGTCCCTGATGATCAGCTCAGCGACCTTTTCGGCGAGTGTTTCGACCAACTGGAAATCACTTTTTTCAACGAAATCAATCACCGCTTTAGACAGTGATTTGTAATCGAGTGTGTCATCAATATGGTCGCTGGCGGCCGCTTTTTTAATATCTGTAGCCATCTCAATATCAAAAAACACGGTTTGTTTAATTTTTCGCTCCCAGTCAAAAATTCCAATAACGGTTTCAATGCGTAAATTACGAAGAAAAATAATGTCCATAAGTGCTGTGCTTGTAGTGAAGAAGGTGTCTATTCTGCCGTTGACGGGATTTCATTCTACCGTGCCGGTTAATCTTTATATAGTTTGAGGTACCTTAAGTTCTGAAAGTGGCCAACGCGGACGAACCTGAATGGCCAGTTTGTCGTGCTCACCTGCTAGCAAACGTTGATAGCCAGCGTAGGCTATCATCGCGCCGTTATCGGTACAAAAATCATGGCGTGGATAAAATACGTTAACGTTTAGTTCCTTACCCATGGCGTCAAGCGTGCTACGCAAACGTTTATTAGCGCTGACGCCGCCAGCCACGACCAGGGTAGATAGTTCGGCTTGTTGTAGCGCGCGTTGGCACTTTATCGCTAAGGTATCCGCAACGGCGTCTTCAAAGGCGCGGGCAATATCGGCACAGGTTTGTTCGTCTAAGGTGTTTTGTTGGCTGGTCGTTAAGGCAAAGGTTTTTAAACCGCTAAAACTAAAATCAAGCCCGGGTCGATTCGTCATCGGTCTTGGAAATGTAAATCGGTCGGGGTTGCCATGTTCGGCGCAACGCGCCAGAGCGGGGCCTCCCGGGTAACCAAGATTAAGCAATTTAGCCGTTTTATCAAACGCCTCGCCCGCTGCGTCGTCTAATGATTCGCCCAGTAATTCGTACGCGCCTATTCGGCTTACTTTAATCAGCTGGGTATGGCCGCCAGACACGAGTAACGCTAAAAATGGAAAGCTGGGTGGCGTTTCTTCAAGCATCGGCGCTAATAGGTGACCTTCCATATGGTGTACGCCAATAGACGGCTTTTCCCACGCATACGCCAAGCTTCGTGCGATGCTGGCGCCGGCGAAAAGTGCACCGACAAGACCGGGGCCAGCGGTATAAGCGACACCTGAAAGCTCGCTAGCGTTGATGCCAGCTTCTGAGAAACACTGTTTAATCAATGGAATAAGTTTTTGCACGTGGTCGCGCGAAGCCAGTTCAGGTACTACGCCGCCATATTCCTCGTGCATCGCAACCTGGCTGTGTAGTACGTCAGCAACCAGCCCGTTGTCACCGTATAAAGCGACACCTGTTTCGTCACAGGAGGTTTCTATACCAAGAACAAGGCGCGACTTTTGTATCATACCGGAATGCTGAGTGAAGTTTTATCGGCCATATTATACCCACAGGGGATCGAACTTTCCCTAATGATACGGTGGTATCTCACCTTCTTAAATATAGGAATGCGAAAAAATAGCCCTGTAGTGAAGTGAAATTGCTTATTTGTAGCTATTGGCATACAAAGTGAGTCCATGTATAATCCGCGATCCCTGTAACACCTTAATTTTAAGAAGAGAGAGAAATACATGCCGTCAGTACGCGTTAAAGATAACGAACCTTTTGATTTTGCACTACGCCGTTTTAAACGTACCTGTGAAAGAGCCGGTGTTTTGGCCGAGTCACGCAAACGTGAGTTTTATGAAAAACCAACTGCTGTACGCAAGCGTTTAGCTGCAGCTGCTGTAAAACGTCATCTAAAAGGTCTGTCACGTACGCGTCGCGCATTGAACAATCTTCGTCGTGGCCGTAGCTAAGGCTACGTCACTTTACTTCGCTAAGTTTTAATGAGTGAAGAGCTAAACGCTTTAACGCTACGTATCCGTGAGGATATGAAGCTAGCGATGAAAGCGAAAGAAAAAGATAGATTGGGCGTTATTCGTCTTATTCTTGCGGCCGTTAAGCAAAAAGAAGTGGATGAAAGAATAACGCTTAATGATGAGCAGGTTCTTCAGTTGCTGGATAAAATGCTCAAACAGCGTCGTGATTCAATAGAACAGTTCGATAAGGCTGGCCGTGACGACTTATCGGCTGTTGAGCAAAAAGAAATGCTCGTTATTCAAGATTACCTTCCGCAACAACTAACAGACACTGAAGTCAGTCAGTTAATCGACCAGGCTGTTAGTGAGTCAGGTGCGCAAGGCATGAAGGATATGGGCAAGGTAATGGCTATTCTTCGCCCTCAACTACAGGGACGCGCGGATCTAGCTGCGGCGAGCCAAAAAATAAAAGCCAAGCTAGTCTAAATCGTTGGTGCCTAGGCACCACGCTTATATCGTTGCCGAGCAACAGAATATGTGCGTTATTTCAATAATGCGAGAAACTTGCTAATGTATCCTGAAGTCAAATGTCGAGTAGGACTAGGTTAGCAGGATAATGTCAGGTCGAATTCCACAACATTTTATTGATGATTTATTGGCCAGAACCGATATCGTCGATGTGATAGATAGCTTGGTGCCATTAAAGAAAAAAGGCGCTAATTACTCTGCTTGTTGCCCATTCCATAACGAAAAAACCCCAAGTTTTACGGTCAGTCAGGACAAGCAATTTTTTCATTGCTTTGGTTGTGGCGTCAGCGGTTCCGCGATAGGTTTTTTAATGGACTACAGCCATCTGGAGTTTATCGAAGCCGTAGAAGAACTGGCAAGCCGAGCTGGGGTAGAAATTATTCGAGAACAAGGTGGCTACGTAGACGATAAGCCGAAAAGAGACCTTGAGCCTTTATTTAAACTCAATGAACAGGCGAGCCATTTTTATCAGCAGCAACTGAGGAGCCACAAAGCGGCTTCGTTAGCGACTACGTATTTAAAAAACAGAGGCTTGTCGGGCGAAATAGCGAATGATTTCAAATTAGGTTTCGCCCCTCCCGGCTGGGATAATTTATTGTCCTCCTTAGGACAAACCGAATCCTCATTGGCCAGCCTTCGTGAGCTGGGCCTGATCGTCAGTAATGATAACAATAAGACCTATGACCGTTTTCGTGAGCGTATTATCTTTCCTATCCGTAATAAACGAGGTCAGACCATAGGATTTGGTGGCCGCGTACTGGATAGTGGTGAGCCAAAATATCTAAACTCCCCGGAGACGCCGTTGTTTCATAAGGGTCGAGAAGTGTATGGCTTATATGAGGCGCTCAAGTCGTCCAGCAAAATTCAACGCCTCGTATTGGTAGAAGGCTATTTAGACGTTATTTCGCTGAATCAACAAGGCATTAAAAATTCGGTCGCCGCGTTGGGTACGGCCATCACCCGGGAGCATATAGACTTATTATTTCGCTCGGTATCGGAATTAGTGATTTGCATGGACGGCGATTCTGCAGGCCAAAAAGCCAGCTGGCGATCGGTAGTTAATGCACTGCCCGCGCTAAGAAGTGGGCGGCAAATAAAAATACTTTTATTGCCAGAAGGTCAGGACCCCGATAGTTTGATTCGTGAAAAGGGTGCGGCAAATTTTGAACAACTAATAGACGGTGCAGAGCCGTTATCCAGTTACTTTTTTGATTACCTGACAAAAGCTTATCCGCTAGATAGCATTGAAGGACGCGCTAGCTTTATGGAACAAGCAAAACCCTTGCTGGAAACGCTACCAGCCGGAACTTTTGCTGACATGATGAAAAAACAATTGGCGGTATTAACCCAAATGGAGCCCCCTGGTGCGGGCCGGGCGTCGCACGGGCGGTTTGTGCCTACTCATCAAGCGCGGAGAACGGGCAAAAAAAGCCCCTCAGTTATTCGTCATTTAATCACCTCGTTACTTCACGAGCCCCAATTGGCCGCTAAAATAAATCTGGATGAGTCATGGCTTGAGTTGGCTATACCGGGAATGAACGTTTTGAAAGAGATATTGTCTGCTTTAGGCGACACCCCAGCTTTGACACCAGCTGTTTTGCTTGAGCGATTTCGTGGTAGTGATCACGAAAGAACGATCAACGCCCTGTTCGCAGAGGAAAAGCTAATCGCAGGAGACTCTACAGAGCACGAGTTTTTAGGCGCTGTTGAAAGATTAAAAGAGCAGGCGAAAAAGAGCCGAAAAGACTTGCTTTTAAGTAAATCGACAACCTTAAGTGAAATAGAGCGTACTGAGTTAAGAGAATTGATGAAATTGCAGAGGCATTCGTAGATAAATTACAAATACCTGCTAAAATACTCTGTTCATTGGAACGTAATTAGCGTTTAGAAAACTTGGAATCTTCATGGATAAAGAACAGCAGCAAGAACAGACCTCTAAAATCAAAGCGTTAATTGCCAAAGGGCACGAGCAAGGTTTTTTAACCTATGCAGAGGTTAACGATCACCTACCGCAAGACGTAGAGCCAGAACGCATTGAAGAAATCATCAGTATGATTTCGGACATGGGTATTGGTGTGCACGAAGTGGCACCAGAATCAGACACCGTTTCTGATGGAGCTGCTGCAGATACCGTAGATGATTCAGCAGCAGCCGAAGTGGCTGCAGTGGCATTGGCCACCGTTGATAAAGAATTAGGTAGAACTACCGACCCCGTGCGTATGTATATGCGTGAAATGGGCACCGTTGGCTTGCTCACGCGGCAGGGCGAATTAGATATTGCAAAACGCATCGAAGAAGGCCAGCAAGAAATGCTTTCCGCTATTGTCCGTTTTCCAGAAGTGGTCGGTGTTTTTCTAGCGACGTTTGAAAAAATTAAAAACGAAGAGCTTCGTTTGATGGATTATATCCCCGATTTCGTTGACCTCGAAGATGACTACGATTACACGCAACCTGCCGTAGCCAAAGATGAAGATGCAGAAGTCATTCCAGATATTGTGGTCGAAGACGTTCAAGTCCGGATCGACGAAATTATCGCCAAATACAAAGTATGCACAAAAGCCATGAATCAGCACGGCTACTCATCAGATAAGACACAAAAAGAATTTGCTGAGCTAGCGTTATTATTCATCGCGATTAAATATACGCCGCGCTTTTTTGCACTATTGACCGGCATTATGCGAGAACGCGTTGAGTTTGTCAGAGCGCAAGAAAAAACCATTATCGATATCTGCGTAAAGCAGGCAAAAATGCCTCGTAAAGTCTTTCTTAACGGTTTTGTAAAGAACGAGAGTAGCCCCGAGTGGCTCGAAGCGCACCTGAAAACAGACGCAGATTTTGTGCCGACTATAAAAGCGAACATTGACGAAATTAGAAAAGCACAACTCAGGTTATCTTTAGTCGAGGCGGACAGTAAGCTAGTAATAACTGAAATTAAAGACATTAATCGTCATTTATCGATTGGTGAAGCCAAAATGCGTCGCGCCAAAAGAGAAATGGTGGAAGCAAATTTACGTCTGGTTATTTCGATCGCAAAAAAATACACCAATCGCGGCTTACAATTCTTAGATCTTATTCAAGAGGGCAATATTGGCCTGATGAAAGCGGTAGACAAATTTGAATACCGTCGTGGTTATAAGTTTTCTACCTATGCAACCTGGTGGATTCGACAGGCGATTACCCGTTCAATTGCAGACCAGGCAAGAACCATTCGTATTCCAGTTCATATGATCGAAACGATCAATAAACTGAACCGTATTACGCGTCAAATTCTTCAAGAAAAAGGCCGGGAAGCAACGCCTGAAGAGCTCGCGATAGAGATGGAAATGCCCGAAGAAAAAGTTCGGAAAGTGCTTAAAATTGCAAAAGAACCCATCTCAATGGGTACGCCAATTGGCGACGATGACGATTCAAGCCTGGGTGACTTTATTGAAGACGCGAACGCAATATCTCCTGTAGATTCCGCTACTATTGAAAGCTTAAGAGAGGCAACACAAGACGTTCTCGCCGGCTTAACCGCCCGCGAAGCAAAAGTCATCAGGATGCGCTTTGGTATCAATATGAATACCGATCATACGCTGGAAGAAGTGGGTAAACAGTTTGACGTTACGCGCGAACGCATTCGTCAAATAGAAGCGAAAGCGCTCCGTAAACTACGCCATCCTTCACGTACCGAGCACCTGCGTAGCTTTATTGATTCCTCAGATTAATTAAAACTTTTGGGCCTTTAGCTCAGTTGGTTAGAGCAGTGGACTCATAATCCATTGGTCGAAGGTTCAAGTCCTTCAAGGCCCACCAACTAAATCAAAGACTTAGCGTAAAAACTAGGTCTTTTTTTATGTCTTAATTTCCCCAGTGTGACTCAGGTGTAACTTTGAAAGTGACTTATGCAAACTGTAATTGCTGAAACCTATCGGGTAAAAAGAAGCTTAGCCATGCCTTTATAAGGCTCTCATAGCTCGGTTAGCTAATGCTAAAATAACATCGAGGTCGTTAATGCTTAGATTGTTTTTGATTAAGGTTTCTGTCTTCAGTTCGTAAATGGGCAATATTTGTCGAATAGCTAAACCAATAGCTTTAGCGCGTGCTGTGTACCAATTCTGTGTACCAATCACTTTCCAAACGGGAAAAGTCAAACCACATTCAGTCATTAAGCCACCAGCAATACAATAGTATTTAACACGCTCTAAATGTTGGCCTGATTATTTGATCTTTGTGGTAATGTTCGCCATTCGGGTGGTCTTTTGCTTATCTGTGATACTCTTAATGAAAAAATAAAGAGACGTTCAAAGGATTGAAAATGAAACTAATCACCTGCCCAAAGTGTAAAAAGAAAGTAGTCCCAAGTCGGACAATATGCCCAAACTGCAAAACAAACCTTCATGCAGACGAGCAAGAGCAGGCCATCAATAAAAACTTAACGGAGTGTCGAGAATGCTTTGCTCAAATAAGCAAAAACGCCAACCCCTGCCCAATTTGCGGTGCTAAACAATTCACTCGCACAAAAAAAATCACCATCGGCGTTATCTTGTTCATCATACTTGGCTATAAATTAAGCTTTTGGTTAACAGAAAAGAGCATGGAAGAATATCACCAAAAGTCAGCAGTAGCAGAGCAGGCGGCTATCAAAAAACAACAAATAGAAGAAATAAGACAGCGGAAAAAGAAGAATGAATCGATAACTAATCGTAAAAAAATGCTAGAAAACATAAAAATGACTCTTACCTGGCACACCGTTGCTTTTGATACGATCATGCAGGCTAATATAACCATAACCAATAATAACAATTTCACCATCAAAGACATTGACCTAGGTTGCGCACACTACAGCAAAAGCGGCACTCGTATAGATACTAGTAGACACACCATTTACGACACGGTGCCTGCGCGAACAACCAAAACATTCAATGAAGTAGATATTGGCTTTATAAATTCACAAACAGAAAAGACGGGCTGCGAAATACAACAAGTTATTAAGCACGGCCTATAAAAAATTTAATGTAAGCCACAACAAAACCACCTAAACAATCCCGCCATGTGCTTATAAGGCTCTCATACCCCTGTTAGCTAGCGCAAAGATTACATCCATATCATTAATGCTGAGGCTGTTTTTAACCAAGGTCTTTGTCTTCAGCTCGTGAATTAAATCCATGTAAAGGCTGAACTTCAGCATTGGTGAACAAGGTCTATTCGCCACCTTATCAATCTTTTTCTTGAATGAGTAAACCGCTTTATGCAACGGCTCAACCATACCTAAAAATCATACTTTCCCAATAATTCTGATTCCTTTTGCTGTTGTTGCAGGGTTTCGGGGTTGATTGAACCTAGGTTACTTTGTCTTAACTTTGTTAACTCCAAAACTTTAAACGCGGCTGTTAGCTTATCTCGATGGAGTGCTTCATTGTCTTGCATCACTTGCTCAATCGTATCTAATGCCACACCGCTTAATCGTCTTAGCTTATCCGCTTGGGCTTCATGGTTGGCTGTTAATAGGCTGTTTAGCTGTGCTTGAAAGTGATAATCTGATTTCCAACGGCTTAAAGTCTCGGGTGCAATGTTTAACGTTTCTGCTACTGCTTTATTGTTTTGCCCTTCGGATAGCAGGATTATGGCATGTTGGTGTTGTGCGTTTAATTTCATTGATTATTATTGATTATTGTTGATCTGCTTCATTCTTGAGCATTGGTAATCTTTGGCCTGCTTGTCCCTGTAGCCTTTGCCCCTTGCTTTTGCTAAATAAGAAACGCGGTAAATAGCATCTTGTGTCACTTCTTCACTGTCTGCAAAGTAGAAAGGGTGCTTGATTACTGGCACTGTGTAGCCGCCTTCTGGTCGTTCCCATGCCTGTTTAACCATATTGTTTATCTTGCTTGAATGTCGGATTAAGTCACCATCAAGGAATAGTACAAAATGATAATGTTGGCTTTTTGCTCGTTCTTGTTCCCTTACCCAACAAAAACCAATGTCTTTAAAATCATAGGTACGTTTTAACCTTTGAAAGAGTCGTTTTCTAAATTCGGTAATTATTTTGTTATCGCTTCTGTAGTTTTCCATGTGCAAATCAAATCTAAGTACAAAAACACGTTTCCACTTTGTTGCGGCTATTTCAAATTGATTAATCATGCTTTCAAGTATCTGAACGTATAAGCCGGATTTTGCCGCAT
>JASJGO010000071.1:0-26141 GCA_033791505.1 Cycloclasticus sp. | reverse complement strand
TCACCGCCACCGGCAGCATCAAAGAACGATGTATCGAAGAATCTGTCCGTCAGCAACATGGTCACAGCGCCAGCCAGAACTGGCATAACAGCTATTAGCAAGTAAGCAGTAATAAACCACGTCCATACAAACAATGGCATTTTCATCAACGTCATGCCTGGTGCGCGCATATTTAAAATAGTAACGATCACATTAATCGCACCCATAACTGACGAGACACCCATCATATGAATCGCAAAAATCATATATGGAAAGCCGTTACCGCCTTGTAGCACTAGAGGAGGATAGATCGTCCAACCACCCGCTGGAGCGCCACCATCCATAAAGAAAGTAGATAGCAACATTGCAAAGGCAAACGGAAGAATCCAGAAACTCCAGTTATTCATTCTTGGTAGCGCCATATCAGGGCCACCCACCATAATTGGCAACATCCAGTTAGCTAAGCCAACAAAGGCTGGCATAACGGCACCGAAAATCATCACCAGCGCGTGCACGGTCGTCATTTGGTTGAAAAATCCAGGGTCGACAAATTGCAAACCTGGTTGAAATAGCTCTAAGCGAATAACCATCGCCATGGCGCCGCCTACCATAAACATAACCAGAGAAAACAACAGGTAAAGCGTACCTATATCTTTATGGTTAGTCGTGGTCACCCAACGCATTAAGCCCTTAGCTGGGCCATGATCGTGATGATCGTCGTGTATATCTGCTGCAACAGTCGTCATTATCTCTATCTCCTAATTATCTTAAAGCTGCGATGGCAGATGGTTGCACCGAATCGCCTACTTTGTTGCCTAAGGCGTTACGTTGATACGTAATCACCGCGGCGAGCTCTACATCGGTCAGCTGGTCTTTATACGCCATCATGGCAGTACCCGCTTTACCGTTCATCGCTCTATCAATATGTTGATCAATAGGGCCGGTAGTAATAACGCCGCCTGTTATAGCCGGGAACACTCCGGGAATACCTTCACCTTTAGCCTGGTGACACGCCACGCAATTTGACTGATAAACGGCTTCACCCTTCTTCATCAAATCATCCGTATTTGCCACCTTGCTGATAGCTACTTTATTAGCCACCGCAGCAACAACTTCTTCACCTTTCTGAGCCGCTAGCCACACCGCATAATCAGCTTCTGATTTAACCTCTACAACAATCGGCATAAAACCATGATCGCGCCCACACAATTCGGCGCATTGCCCACGGTATACGCCTGGCTCGTCTACTTTGACCCACGCTTCGTTGATATAACCGGGGATGGCGTCTTTTTTCCAGCCGAAATCTGGAACCCACCAAGAATGAATAACGTCGCTGGCCGTTAGTAAAAACCGCACCTTTGTATTAACTGGAATAACCAATGGATGGTCAACATTTAATAAATAATTATCAACCGTCGATGGATCAATGTCTGAACCCACCTGACGCGCTTTATTGCTTGCCGCATCTAAAGAGCTAAAGAAATCGACGTCTTCACCCATATATTCGTAACGCCATTTCCACTGGTAGCCCGTGATCTTAATAGACATATCCGCTTCGGAAGCGTCGTGCATATCAATAAGAACCTTGGTCGCTGGAATTGCCATCACGATCAAAATGATAAATGGAACGACGGTCCATACCAACTCAGCCGTCATACTCTCATGGAACTGCGCTGCTACGGCACCTTGCGATTTACGATGAAAGATCATCGACCAGATCATCGCACCAAACACAACCACACCGATCGCCACGCAGACCCATAAGATCAACATATGTAAATCATAAATCTGGCGACTCGTTTCAGTTACACCAACGGGCATGTTTAGCCCATACTCCGCGTGTGCAACGCTCGACATAAATGTCAACAAAGCGCCACTAGCAAATAGTTGCTTTAGTTTATTCACAGAACCAGTCCCCCTTATTTTTTTAACTTAATCTACTGTATGCCAGATATAGCTAACAAGGCCGTCGTCTACTCGGCAAATAAAGAAGCAATTCACTTCAATTTAAAGCACCGATGACCGACCTTCTTGTCGTTATATCCAGAAAATTCTATCGCCTTTACAAACCAAAGGCATTTGAAGCGTGCAATTTAACGAAAATCTACCAAATAATCAAGCATGCTCAACATGTTTATTTGGCTCGACTCACACTTCTGGCTTTTATCTTCCTGGTATTTAAGAAGGCCTAAACAGGGGCTGGTCATTCCTTCTTTTAAAGATTTCATATTCTCATCCAACTCGTTGAAATCAGGGTCGATATTATTTCCAACCCATCCTGCTAATCGACAACCTTTATTTATAATAGCCTCTTCGCTTAATAGAGCGTGATTAATACAACCGAGCTTTACTCCGACGACCAAAATAATCGGTATGTTTAATGAATGCGCCACATCATCAAAACCAAGGTTTTTGCCTAGCGGAACTTTCCAGCCACCCGCTCCTTCAACTATCACGACCTCCGAGTGCGCATGGTGCCGCTCGTAGCTAGACTTAATTAATGCCATATCTATATTAACCTTAGCTTGTTGCGCGGCGATATGTGGAGCGATCGCGGGTTCAAAACAATAAGGGTTAACCTCTTCGTAAGGTAACGATACCGACGCTTCGGCCATTAAACTAAGCGCGTCCTGATTGACCAAATGCCCATTTATCCATTCACCACCCGACGCGACAGGCTTAAACCCAGACACTTGGAATCCGCGCTGCCGATAGGCTTTAATTAGTCCTGCGGCTAGATAAGTTTTGCCCACATCCGTATCGGTACCCGTGATAAAAAAACTATTAACCATATTGCTCACTCAGATGAAAAATGGATTATTTTTTTGCATAAGCGTACAGCGCCTGAAAGGTCGCTGGAATGCCTTTATCTGTTCGCCGACTCTCGTATACATCTAACATGCTTTTAAATCCACGAACACCAGTCAAACCTGGCTTTCGACCCTTATTGATATTGTGCGCCCCCATACCTTTTAGCTCTAGCATCAATTCCTTTGGCGTCGGGTAGTATCTGACAATATCCTCCGACTGCACTGAAATATCGTTATACCCCGCTGCTTGCAAATGGCGCCTTATCGTTTCGGCATCGACAAAGGAGTTAACGTGTACCGCCTGATCAACACTTTTCCAGCAATCTTTTAATTCGTATAAGGTTTTTTCGCCAAACGTACTAAAGACAAACGAGCCTCGTGGCTGCAGCACTCTATAAGACTCATCGAAAGCTCGCTGTAAATCAGAACACCATTGATAGGCTAAATTCGAACTCACTAGTCCAACGGTTGAGCTATTTAAGGGTAGCCGCTCGGCATCTGCACAAATAAGCCGCAATGGCTTGAGTCCGCGCATATTCAACTGCGTTTGCTTTAACATCTGCGAACAGATATCCAGCGCATACAGTTTATTCACTCGCTCCAGCTGATTGATTTTTTTCGTCAAGTAGCCGGTACCCGAGCCAATATCAAGGGCGCTCATTAAGCGCTGTTCACTGCCGGCAATACCGGCAAATAAGCGATCGCCTATCGTCCTTTGCAAAGAAGTAAACTGATTATAAGACTCCGCAGCCAAACCAAAAGATTGCCGCACCAGGGCTTTATCAAACGCTTGTTTTTCGGCAGGATTAACGCTCACTTTAACGCCCCATCACGCAGCATAAAGTGATCCACCGCTTGCAACACATCGATTTGATGAGACAAAAAAGCCACGTGCGACGCCTGCCCTATCGTTAGCACATTGATATCCGCGTTAATAACCAGCGAGTCTGCTGCGACCGCTGCGGGCACCAATGGGTCTTTCTCGCCGAATATCATTAACGTCGGACATTGAATTGTTCTTAGCTGTTCGCGAAGGTCGGCATTTTGTAAAACGTTCAAGCCACTTTTCAGGCCTTTTCCCGACGCTTCGCCACCCACTTTAAGAATCTCTTTTAACATTAAATTAAGCTTTTTAGACTTATCTATACCCTGCGTTTGAAGCATCAGAAAACGTTTAATTGCAGCAGAAGAGTCGCTTGTGACACCGTGAAAAAACGAGGTCATCGTGTCGACTGACTGGGCATTTTCCCAACCCGCTGCTTGCACGAATTTAGCAGAGCTGGCGAGCATAATGAGCTTCTCTACACGTGATGGGTATTGGTCCGCGTAGGCAAGCGCGATCATTCCGCCGAGCGACCAGCCCAAAATACTACAAGTTGCTGGTAAGTTCTCGTTCATCGTTTGCAGTAATTCGTCTAGTGTCCACGCCTCGTAGTGCTGGCTGCTTCCATGCCCGGGCAGCTCAACGCACGTCACGCGATAAGACTTTTCCAGCTCGCGTAACAACTCTTTCCAGGCCAGGTTATTCATTGCCCAGCCGTGAATTAACACCAGCTCTGGCCCAGTTCCCGACGTTTCTACGTTCAATTTAATCACGCACCGCTCCGTCCAGCGCCATGAGTAGGGCTTCTACCTGTGCCTCCGTGTGATTAGCTGTAAAAGTAATGCGCAAGCGCTCAGTGTTTTTGGCAACGGTCGGGTGGCGTATCGCACCGACCAGAATGCCTTTTTCTTTTAGCCGTTGACTGACCGACATAACGGCCTGATTGCTGCCCAGAATAAGCGCTTGAATCGGCGTACTGGATGGCATTAAGTTTAAGCCTAACTGTTGCGCGCCTCGTCTAAATTGAGCCACCAGGGCGACTAATTTTTCGCGCCGCCAATTTTCTTGCTGACATAATTTCAGACTCGTACGCGTCGCCGCCATCATCGCCGATGGCATAGCCGTGGTGAAGATATACGTTCGTGCACCCTGGATTAAGGTCTCAATCAATTCTTCGCTACCCGCGACAAAGGCACCGGCGGTGCCCAAACTTTTGCCCAATGTCGCCATTAAAATGGGTACTTGCTGTTGATTTAAACCCTGTTTTTCTAGCACTCCAGCGCCATTTTTACCCAGCACACCCACGCCGTGCGCGTCATCTATCATTAACATAGCATCGGATTGCGCGGCGATCGACGCCAGCTTAGGCACATTGGCTTCATCACCATCCATACTAAAAACGCCATCGCTGACGATGAGCTTTTTAGTACTAGATGATTGTTCAACGAGTTGCTGCAGACGATTCAAATCCCCGTGTGGGTAGCGCCTGAATCGGGCGCCTGATATCAAGCCGCCATCGATCAAAGAAGCGTGATTTAACTTATCTTGAAATACCTCATCGCCTTTTTTAACCAGCGTTGAAATAACCCCCAGATTGGCCATATAACCCGTTGAAAAAATCAGCGCTCGTTGACGCCCGGTAAACTCGGCTAACTCTTCTTCCAGTGCGTGGTGCTCGCTGCTATGGCCGCAAATAAGGTGCGCTGAGCCGCTACCCACGCCGTATTTTTCGGCCGCTTGTTGAAACGCCTTAATCACAGCAGGGTGATTAGCCAGGCCTAAATAATCATTACTCGAAAAATTATCGAATACGCTACCCGCTATCTGTACCCGAGCGCCTTGCGGCCCTTCAATTATTTGCCGCGAGCGATACAGCTGCTGACGTTTTAATTCATCAAGCTGGTCTGGCAGTCCCCAGTGGTCCATAGATAAACTTATGCCGTTGCAGGGTGCAGCCCTAAGCGTTTAAATAGTTGGTGATCGGCGCTTTCCGTTGGATTTTCTGTGGTCAGTAGTTGGTCGCCATAAAAAATCGAATTAGCGCCCGCAAAGAAACACATCGCTTGCATCTCATCGCTCATATCACTTCTACCCGCAGACAACCTAACTTGAGATTTAGGCATTAAAATCCGCGCTACTGCGATGGTTTTTATAAATTCAAGTGAATCTATCGACTCGACACCTTCTAAAGGTGTGCCTTCTACCTGCACTAACTGATTAATCGGCACGCTTTCTGGCGGGTGCTCCATATTAGCTAAGGTCTGTAACATTTTTGCGCGATCCACCTTACCCTCACCCATGCCGACAATACCGCCGCTGCAAACGTTAATGCCCGCATCCCTCACCGTATCGATCGTGTCTAGTCTATCCTGGTAGGTTCGAGTCGTGATCACTTCGCTATAGTAATCCTCTGAGGTATCAATATTATGATTGTAATAATCCAGCCCTGCGTCTTTTAAACGTTTCGCCTGACTATCCCCTAGCATGCCAAGGGTGACACAGGTTTCCATACCCAGCGCCTTCACTTCTTCAACCATCCGCGTCACTTTATCCAGATCACGGTCTTTTGGACTACGCCACGCCGCGCCCATGCAAAAACGGCTCGCGCCATTTTCTTTAGCCGCTTTAGCCGCGTCAACCACCGCTTGAATTTCCATCAGCGCTTCTTTTTCAAGCCCAGTGTCGTAACGAACACTTTGTGGACAATAAGAACAATCTTCTGGGCAAGCGCCGGTTTTTATACTCAATAAGGTGCTTATTTGCACCGCATTAGGATCAAAATTTTCGCGGTGAACTGTATGCGATTGAAACAATAAATCATTAAACGGCAAGTCAAAAAGAGCCTGAATCTTCTCTAACGACCACTGATTTTTCATGATACGTACTGGCGCTCTTTTTTGCTCGGAAACGACTTCTGATGATATGCTCATGCTAAAAACACCTTATTCAATTCTAAAAAGAGTTTATGTTACATGAGGTCGTAAAGTTGTCAAAATTAATTTCCAAAAAAATGAACAACTGGTTACTTTCTGCGCAATCTTGTGTTTACCCCTATACCTGTTTTATATGTGACCAGCCCGGGCATAATGCGATTGATTTATGTAGCGCCTGTTTAGCAGAACTACCTCGCATTGAACAGGCGTGCACGATTTGCAATATAGCACTGACAACCGATTCCAGAATTTGCGGACGCTGCATAAAAGACACGCCGTATTTTGACCGAATTAGCACCCCATATCGATACCATGGAACAGCCCGGTTTTTAATACAGTCTCTCAAATTCCAGGCCAAACACAGTTGTGCAAAAATTATGGGCGAGCTGATGGTGCGGCATATTAAGGCGCTCGACAGCAGGCCCGATGCATTGATCTCCGTTCCATTACACCCAAAACGATTAGCCGTTAGGGGCTTCAACCAATCTGACTTTATAAGCCAATGGTTACAACAAGACCTACAAATCCCCGTCTTACACCAGCCGCTGAAACGGATCATCAACACCAGCAGTCAGGCGTCGCTTAACGCGGCTGAAAGACGAAAAAATATACGCAACGCGTTTCGTTACGAAGCAACAAGGAAGATTCGCTCTGTCGCTATTATTGACGACGTAGTAACGACCGGTTCTACCGCCAATGAAATCGCCAAAACGCTTAAAAAAGCGGGCGTTGAACGCGTTGAAGTTTGGGCCTTCGCCAGAGCCTAGAGAGAATATCTAGCGCACTAGGGAGTCTATTACTATGGCGACAAAAATAACCAGACCCAGCCAGTTGTTATTTAAAAACGCCCGCATGCACCTTGCTGGGTCACGATCTTTCATTAACCATTGGTGATAAAGAGCAAACAAAACCGCTACGCACACGCCCACGTAATAAAACACGCCTAAACCGGCTTTTTGCCCGACGACGAACAGGGTAATAAAGAATAATAATTGAAAAACCCCTATCAACACCTTATCTAACTCGCCAAATAAAATGGCCGTTGATTTAACGCCTATTTTTAAGTCATCCTCACGATCCACTATCGCGTACATGGTGTCATACACCACGGCCCAGAGAACCGTCGCAATAAATAACAGCCAGGCAATA
Organism: Cycloclasticus sp.; assembly: GCA_033791505.1. Lineage (GTDB taxonomy): Bacteria > Pseudomonadota > Gammaproteobacteria > Methylococcales > Cycloclasticaceae > Cycloclasticus. Next base: position 18,447 of record JASJGO010000071.1, on the reverse strand, counting down.
GGCGGCAAGCTATTGGTTTGAGCGGCATAAACCATCGGAATCGCCCAACCAAAGGCCATGCCTAAAAACACTTGCGGCAAATGCGTATGACGCTTCATAAATGGGTATAACACCGCTAAAAATACCGCGCCAGCGGATAGCCATATCGTCAAACTATTCATCAATAAGACCAGTAGAAACGATAACAGAACCAACACCGCAAACAATTGCAATGCTTCGCCTGGCGTTACCAGACCGGTCGCTATCGGCCGCAGTTTAGTTCTTGAGACGTGTGGATCAACACGTCTATCGGCGTAATCATTAATAACGCAACCGGCAGAACGCATCAGTACAACGCCTAAGGTAAAGACGATAAAAACGAGTGCGTCAGGCTTACCGTTACTGGCGATCCAAAGTGCCCAGTACATCGGCCACAATAGTAATAAAATACCAATCGGCTTATTCAAACGCGCCAATACCCAATAGTTTTTTAGGTTTTCTTTATTTAACTGAATAATCATGTCGCATATAAAACGGGTAAAAAGAACTCACTGACTATAAAGGTATGTTCGTTAATTTGATAGCTATTGCGTCGCCCCCAAATAGAGGTTTGGCCAACCAGTTTAGCTTGCATCGCTTTGCTTAACTGAGCCACGTCAATCGTCGTAAGGTCTAGTCTAATTCGTTGTAAATCGGGGTAAGAAAAAATAACTTCGCCCAGCGGTTTGTTTCCCAGGCGGGTCAATTCTTGAAGTTCGTCGGCGACTTCTTTAGGCAGCGTCGTCCTCGCAAAAACATACGCTTGACCACCCACCTTCAACAACACCTCGCGTATCAGTGCCGGACAATCAGCCGGCTGATTCAAGCACTCAGCGTCCGCTAAAAAAGGACTCGCCCATTGCTCTCCCTCGACGCTAACGCAAAAGGGCGCCTGGAATGTGTTTTTCATTCTCTGCGTGAGAGAGTTTGGCTCTAATAGCCAATTTAATTCGCGCTCGGGCACCGCATCAGGACGCCACTGCCCCAGCTCACGCCACACGGGCTCTGTTAAAAAAAAATGATTGATGGTTTTCAACGCTAGTGCACCCATTTAAACTTGCGCGTATTCTACTGAATTACCTAACCAGCGGTGGATTAAAGGTTCGACCAGGTTTGAGTTTTTTTGCAAAATATCCTCCGCATCACGCGCGACCTGTTCCAACATATGCGCATCGCGAAGCATATCGGCTACCTTGAAACGCATAAACCCGGCCTGACGCTTACCCAATAATTCACCCGGACCTCTCAACTGCATATCTTTTTCGGCAACTTTAAAGCCATCGCTCGTCTCACGCATAATGCTTAAGCGTTCATTCGCGTTATCAGACAACGGCGACTGGTACATCAACACGCAGTGGCTATCGCGTTGACCACGTCCGACCCTGCCACGTAATTGATGCAATTGCGACAGGCCTAAGCGTTCAGCATTTTCAATCACCATTAAACTGGCGTTAGGTACATCCACGCCCACTTCAATCACCGTTGTCGCTACCAAAATTTTCAGCTGTTGCTGCTTAAATCTCTCCATCACCTGCTGTTTTTCATCGGCCTTCATTCGGCCGTGCACCAGACCAATATTAATCGCCGGTAAAAGGCTGCGCAACAAATCCGCCGCTACTTCAGCCGCCTGACACTGCAGCGCTTCAGACTCTTCAATCAGGGTGCAAACCCAATACACCTGTCGGCCGTCTGCGACGCCTTGTTTTATGCGCTCAATAATCAACTCTCTTTTAGCCACCGATAACACCGTCGTCGTCACGGGTGTGCGGCCTGGCGGTAATTCATCAATCACCGATAAATCCAGATCGGCATAGCCGAGCAAGGCCAGCGTTCTGGGAATAGGCGTAGCGGTCATCACTAATTGATGCGGGTGCAAGCCACCCCGTACGCCTTTATCTCGCAAGGCAAGCCGCTGGTGCACACCAAAGCGGTGTTGCTCATCAATAATCACCAGGCCCAGTTTTTGGAAATTGACTTTTTCCTGAAATAACGACTGGGTACCGATAATAATATTTGAGCGCCCTGCCTGAATATCGTCGGTTATTGTCTGATAGGTTTTTCCTTTATGCCGACCTAGTAAACAATCAACCCTGACATTAACTTTTTCTAACCAGCCCTGGAAGTTTTTAAAATGCTGTTCCGCCAATAGCTCGGTGGGCGCCATCAAAGCGACTTGGTAGCCAGCTTCAACGGCGGTAAGTGCAGCACAGGCCGCAACGACTGTTTTGCCCGAACCAACGTCGCCTTGCAACAAGCGTTGCATCGGCCGCGTTGACTCCAAGTCCAATGAAATTTCATTTACCACGCGCTGTTGCGCGTCGGTGAAATTAAACCCTAAGGCGTTTAACAAATCTCGCCGTAAGCTACCGTTTGATTTAAAACTCGATGCAGCATTTTGCTTCATACCTTTTTTCAAACGGCTCAGGCTCAAATGATTTGCCAGCAGTTCCTCATAAATTAATCGTTTAAACGCAGGGATATTACTAACATCGGTCGGCGGAATCGATTTGGGGTAGTGCAGCTGGCGTAAACTGTCGATTAAATCAGGCCAGCCCTTATCGGCCGATAGCCCTTCCGGCAAACAGTCGCGTACACCCATCCCCTGTTCAAGCATTCCAAACGCCTGTTTATTCAGCTTTCTAAATGACGCCTGATTAAGCCCTTCGGTCACCGGATAAACGGCTAACAAACCGTCGCCTACTTCGCCGCGCTGTTGCTCAGAAATAAACTGGTATTCGGGGTGCACAACTTCTATAACGGCCGATTTTCCGTAACTTTTTATATCACCAAAACAACGCAGCCATTGGCCCCTTTGCATAGCGTCTTTTTGACTGTTAGAAAAATGAAAAAACCGCAGCGTTATGAAGCCTGTATCATCACTCAGTCGCACCAACATTGAACGACGCCCCCGATAGACGACTTCAGCGAGCTCGACCCGGCCTTCGAACAGGCAAGACGTTCCCGCCTGTAAAGCTCCAATCGGTATCACGTTACTTCTATCTTCGTAACGAAATGGCAAATGAAACAACACGTCGGCGACCGACACGATAGCCAAGCGATTTAATTTTTCGGCTACTTTTTCGCCGACACCTTTAAGCTCGGTTATCGGTAATTCGTCTAGATAGTTACAAACGTCCATGCTTATATAGTTGTAACAGGCATATGAGAATTAATCGTTGCCTAACACCATTACCGCGTCCATTTCGACCGAACAGTTTTTCGGTAATGCCACCACTCCAATCGCGGCTCTTGCTGGATAGGGCTGTGAAAAATAGTTCGCCATCACCTCGTTCACCACGGGAAAATTGGCCATATCGGTGAGGTAAATATTGAGCTTTACGACGTCTGATAGATCACCACCCGCCGCCGAAGCCACCGCCTTTAGATTATAGAAAACCTGATGAATTTGCTCACTAATGCCTCCCTCAACGAGCTGCATGGTTTCAGCTACCAAAGGAATTTGTCCCGACAAATAAACCGTCTGATCTACCTTAATTGCCTGAGAATAAGTGCCAATTGCCTCTGGCGCCTGAGCTGAATGAATAACCATTTTTTTCATGATTTGGGTACCTTAATTTCGAACACGTGATATTTTTAAAACTGCCGGAATATTATGTAAACGTCGCATAACGCGTGCGAGGTGCTTCCTGTCACGCACGGTAATGGTAAACACATCGCTGGACGATTCTTCAGAGCGCGTCGTCATATTGATATTTTCAATATTACAACCGTAGGAGGAAAGTAAGGAGGCTATTTGCGCTAGCACGCCGCGTTCATTTTTTAACTCCATACGAATGTCAGAAAAAAATTCGCCTTCGACGTTATCGGTCCAGTTTACGTTCAACCAGCTCTTATGCTTCTTCTTGTACTCTCGCGTATTCCTGCAGTGAATACGGTGCACCACCACACCACGGCCAGGGTTAAAGAAACCAATCACCTTGTCGCCGGAGATAGGACGACAACAAACGGCCAGGTTAATTAACATACCCTCTGCGCCATGAATATTTAACGTCGCGGTAGACTGCTTTCCTGTTCCTATATCTACAGCAATATCCTCAGATCCAACCGGCGCCATCAGGTTTTGCGCCACCAGTAGCGGCAAACGATTACCAAAACCTAAGTCCATCAACAAGGCGTCAACCGAACTGAGCTGCTGCTCTTTTAAAAATTCATCCAATCGATCTTGATCGATATCGTCAAAACGTAGACCTGTAGTTCTCAGTTCTTCGTTTAACAGTTGCGCACCTAAAGCTACCGCGTCGCGTTCTTTAAATTCCTTCAAGTGATTTCTGATGGCGTTTCTTGCTTTAGAGGTCACCACAAAATTCAACCAGTTGGGGTTACACACGGCAAAATCACTGGTCATAATTTCTACCGTTTGTCCGTTTCTTAGTATCGTATGTAAAGGCTCCATCTGCCGGTTAATTTTTGCACCCGCGCACGCCATTCCAATATCGGTATGCACCGCAAAAGCGAAATCTACTGCGGTCGAACCCTTCGGTAACTTGACGATGGTTCCTTTAGGTGAAAAAACAAAAATCTCCTGTGGAAACAAATCAACTTTTAAATTCTCAATAAATTCAAACGAGTCATCATTACCTTTTTGCATTTCCAGTAAGGTTCTCAACCACTCGTGCGCCCTTGCTTGTGTCTCATTTGCCACACCTTCAGTTTTATATAACCAGTGCGCGGCGATGCCCGACACGGCAACCTGGTCCATTTGCTGCGTGCGAATTTGAATCTCAATGGGTATGCCGAAAGGGCCTAATAAAACGGTATGCAATGATTGATAGCCATTGCTTTTGGGCAGCGCGATATAGTCCTTAAATTTGCCTGGAACGGGCTTGTACAGATTGTGTAACACGCCCAGCGCTTGATAGCATTGCTCGGTAGAATCGACTATCACCCTAAAGGCATAAACGTCGAATACTTCGCTAAACGTTATATGCTGTCGTTTCATCTTACGGTAGATACTGTAGGTGTTTTTCTCACGACCACTAATCGATGCCGGAAATGCAGCTTTCTCAAACCGTTCTATCAGTGAAGAGGTGACCTTATCTATCACCTCTTTTCTATTACCCCGAGCTTTTTTTATACTCTTGAGCAAAATTTCTTTTCTACGCGGAAACATCGCCTTAAAACTTAAATCTTCCAGCTCCAGGCAGTACTCATGCATACCTAGTCGATGCGCAATGGGCGCATAAATATCAAACGTTTCTTTAGCAATGCGGCGTCTGCTCACCGGCTTCATCACGTCTATCGTGCGCATATTATGCAAACGATCTGCTAGCTTAATAATAATGACGCGTAAGTCTTTCGCCATCGCGAGAAACATTTTGCGCATATTTTCAGCTTGCGCTTCTTCGCGAGATTTAAAGCTAATCTTGGTCAGTTTACTGACCGCATCAACTAGACCCGCTACGTCGTCATTAAACGTGCTGGCTAACTCCTCAAAAGTAACCTCTGTGTCTTCTAAAACATCATGCATGATGGCCGCCATAATGCAGTCTGCATCCATTTTTATATCGCTGAGGATAAGCGCCACAGAAACGGGGTGACAAATATAATCTTCACCACTGAGCCGATACTGCCCAGCGTGCGCCGTACTGGCTACCTGGTAGGCTAGTTCTATTTTGTTTATTTGTGCTTCTGGTAAATACGTTCGCACCACTGACAACAGTTCTGACATAAGCGTCTGTTGTGGTAAAACTTGATCTTTTTTAAGACTCACTTTCATTAACAATACTTTTCTAACTCACATAAAAATGCCCATGACATCGTCATAGGCATTCGAGTTTATCACCAAAACTAAGTTAGCGAATAGGCGCTACCAGAAATTAATTCCTACAGATTGAATTAGTCCTCACTAACTGGTAACTCAGCTGCATCATCTATCTCTACAAACAAATCTTCAATCGCAGGGTTATCCACTGCGTCTAAACTATCTACCGAAACATGGCCCGCAGCAATCTCTCGCAAGGCAACGACGGTTGGCTTATCATTTTCAATCTCGAGGGTTGATTCTGCACCGTCCATAATTTGGCGAGCGCGCCTAGACGCCAGCAAAACCAATTCAAAACGGTTATCCACTTTTTCAAGACAATCCGATACTGTTACACGTGCCATTTGAACCCCTTTATAAAATATTTAAATAATCTAATCAGCCTTGCATTGTACTCTATTTAATTATTTTAATTAAGTAACTGCTTGATCAAATTTGAATGTACCCGTTTACTTCGTTGAATGCTCAATCGTTGGCATTTAACTATCGCTATCAATTCCTCTAAAGCGGTGTCAAAGTCATCGTTCACCACTAAATAATCGTACTCATTATAATGCGACATTTCATCAACGGCTGTCTTCATGCGTTTTTCGATGACTTCTTCAGAGTCTTGCCCTCTACCCCTCAGCCTGTCTTCAAGAACTTCCTTCGATGGAGGCAAAACAAACACAGTACAGCAATCAGCCATCGACTCACGCACTTGCAACGCGCCTTGCCAATCAATCTCAAGAATAACATCCACGCTCTGAGCTAACTTTTCTTCAACCAGTGCACGCGAGGTTCCATACGAGTTACCAAAAACGGTTGCGTGTTCTAAAAAGCCATCGTTATTGATTATTTCCTGGAATCCTACGGCATCGGTAAAGTGGTAATCCATCCCTGGCTTCTCACTATTACGCCGCGTTCTTGTTGTATAGGAAACCGACACCTCAATACCACGAAGCGTGTCTACCAATGCCTTCACTAAACTGGTTTTACCCGCCCCAGAAGGTGCGGATACAATAAATAACTGTCCTCTCGCCGTCACATTTTTACCTTTATTCTATGTTTTGAATTTGTTCACGCATCTGTTCGATGAGCACTTTTAACTCGACTGAAACATTGGTGGTTTGTATATCTGCAGATTTGGAACCTAATGTATTGGCCTCTCGATTTAACTCTTGCATCAAGAAATCTAAACGCCTACCTACGGGCTCTGTTTGCTTTAAAATTCGCCTTACTTCTTTGACGTGTGAATCGAGTCTATCGAGCTCTTCTTCAACGTCCATTTTTTGCAAAAAATAAACCAGTTCCTGTTCAAGCCTGGCTTGTTCTGGCTCTGCAATTAAGTCGTTAATCTTTTTTTGTAACTTCTCACGCAACTGTTGTTGAACTTCTGGCAGCCTATTTTTAGCCAATACCATCTGTTTATAGATCAGTTCGCAACGCGATTCCACCATCTCTGTAATATTCGCGCCTTCGCGTTCGCGCATTTCTACCAGCTGCTGCAGGGCTTCATTAAGCAATGAAATGGCCCGTTCATGCGCAGGCTCTAGGTTTTCTCGAATTTCCGACTGAATACCTGGCCAGCGTAAAATATCTAGCGGCGAAATGGCCTGAAACTTATTCATACCACTTTCAATTTTAGAGGCCGCATTTAACAACTGGTTTAAGCGGCTTTCATTGATCTCGATGGGTTCCTCACCCTGCTTTTCTTTCCTGAAAAAAAGATTACAGTCGAGCTTTCCTCGCTTGAGGTGTTTTGCTACTGCCTCGCGTACCGGCGCTTCGATGGATCGAAAGGCTTCTGGTAAGCGCGGCGACACATCTAAATAGCGGTGATTAACGGATCTCAGTTCCCAGATTAGGGTGTAACCATCTACTTCTGCTTCACAACTCGCGAAAGCTGTCATACTTCTTATCATTTTGTCGCCTATAATTTAACTCTGATCGTTAAATGTTAGGCTGTTTTGAAGAGGATTAATACCCTGGATACAGAAAACTCACCGCCGACCCCGATATCAAAGCCGGTAGTCAACGGCCATGCTTTACCTTCTGGCACGTTAGTCGACGACTATATTATTGAGCGCGTTCTTGCCCAGGGCGGCTTCAGCACCGTCTACCTTGCCAGACAAATTAAGGATCAGCAGCAAGTTGCCATTAAGGAATATAAGCCGGATCAATTAACTTCTCGGCACGGTGATACCGTAAAACCTGTCGATCAGGCATCAGCGATTCTTTTTCAACGCGGTCGAGCCTTATTTATGGAAGAGGCGAAGTTATTGAGCACATTAAAACACCCCAATATCGTCCGTGTTTTAAGCTTTTTCCTCGCTAACGACACCGCTTATTTGGTGATGAATTTTGACTATGGCACCACGCTTGGAAACTGGCTAAAAAACCCTGAAAATATGGTCGACGACGCGTTTCTTTTAGATGTTTTTCAACCCGTAATGAGGTGTATTAAAAATATGCACCACCGAGGCTTGCTACACCTCGATATCAAACCGGACAATATCCTGTTAAGACCATCAAACAATCCATTGATACTAGATTTTGGCTCTGCTCTTGCGTACAAAAACAAACAGTCATTAAGCTCCCACAGCATGACGAAAGGTTATGCCGCACCCGAGCAGCACCATAAACAACATGAGTTGGGGCCATGGAGTGATATTTACGCGATAGGAGCCAGCATGAGAACCAGCCTTGATAGAGCAGCTCCGCCCGCGTCGATTGAGCTAGAATTAAAAAACGAACTACAAGCCGCCCATCGGCTCTACAAAAAAACGATTAATCCAAAAATCCTCCACGCGATCGATTGGGCCATGCAAATTGATCCAGCAAAAAGGCCCCAAACAATGGATGAACTCATAAACTCTATTAACTACCTCTAAGATTTTCAATCTTCGTCAATCAACACCCCTATCTTGCCCTATAATGCGCGTTTATCAATTCAGGAAAAAACTATGAGACCTAGTGGACGTAAGGCGGACGAACTTCGCGATATTAAAATAACAACTAACTTCACCATGCACGCAGAGGGCTCGGTGCTGATTGCCTGTGGAAACACACAAGTTCTATGTACGGCGTCTGTCGAACGCGGCGTACCACGTTTTTTGAAAGACAAGGGGCAAGGTTGGGTCACAGCCGAATACGGCATGCTTCCACGCTCCACTCATTCTCGAATGGGTCGCGAAGCCGCGCGCGGAAAACAGAGTGGTCGCACACAGGAAATCCAACGTTTAATTGGCCGCTCGCTACGCGCCGCTGTTAATCTGAATGCCTTAGACGGATATACCGTTACTATTGACTGTGACGTACTACAAGCCGATGGCGGGACTCGAACGGCCGCGATCACTGGTAGCTTTATCGCGCTGTCTATTGCAGTAGATCAATTGCTAGCCGATAAAAAGATCAAGAAAAACCCTCTGCACGGGCAAATTGCCGCCGTCTCTGTTGGCATTTTCAACGGTACGCCGGTACTCGATCTTGATTACCCAGAAGACTCGGAAGCCGAAACGGATATGAATGTCATTATGAATGAAGCAGGTGCTTTCATAGAAGTACAAGGCACCGCCGAAGGGCATGCGTTCCGTCGCGATGAACTGGATCAATTACTGGATTTAGCGGGCAGCGGCATTGAGACTCTGATGCAACACCAGCGAGACGCGCTGAAAAAATGAGCTCTGAGCTTATTTTAGCGAGCAGCAATAAAGGCAAAATAGCTGAGATTCAAGCCATTCTTCGCGATCAAAATATTCAAGTGCTGGCACAGTCGCAATTGAATATTTTGGACGCCGATGAAACAGCCTCTACGTTTATCGAAAACGCCATTATTAAAGCTCGCCACGCTGCGAGCATCTCTAAATTGCCCGCCATTTCAGACGATTCCGGGCTAGAGGTAGACGCTCTTAATGGCGAGCCTGGCGTGTACTCTGCCAGGTATGCTGGCGAGCCTTCTAACGATCAACGCAATACCGAAAAGTTGTTGCGCGAACTTGAAAACGTGCCAGAAGGACTGCGCACTGCGCGCTTTCATTGCGTGATGGTTTTTATCGCGCACGCCAATGACCCCGCTCCGCTAATCGGTCATGGCATATGGCAAGGGCAAATTAGCCTTAAGCAAACCGGCGAAAACGGTTTCGGCTACGACCCCGTTTTTTATATTCCCGAGCAAGGTTGCACATCAGCTGAACTTGAAGCCGGCATAAAAAATCAAATAAGTCATCGAGCCCAAGCACTAGGCCAGTTAATGCCGCAGATTTCAGCCTTCTTTGCCAACAAAATATGACGAGCACTAGTACCGACTATGGTCTCTATATTCATATTCCCTGGTGCGTTAAAAAATGCCCGTATTGTGATTTTAACTCGCATGAAAGGCGCGGCGATTACGACGAAGACAAGTACGTTGAAGCGCTGATTAAAGACTTAAACATCGAATCGGCCCGAGTAAAAAACCGCCGGTTAAGCAGCATTTTTATCGGTGGCGGCACGCCCAGTTTGTTTTCGACCAGCAGTATTCAACGAATTCTAGCGGCTACACAGCGGCTATTGAACGTGAGTGATGGGTTAGAAATCACCTTAGAAGCTAACCCTGGAACGGCTGAAGCCGATAAGTTCGCCGCCTTCCATCAAATTGGCATCAATCGCCTGTCGATTGGCGTACAAAGTTTTAACGATCAACATTTACTAAAGCTAGGTCGCGTGCACGACGGCGAGCAGGCGCACCGCGCGATCAAAATGGCACAGGACGCTGGCTTTGAACGCATCAACCTCGATCTTATGTTCGGCCTTCCGCAACAAAGTATTGAGCAAGCTGTAGAAGACATTCGGCTAGCGTTGAGTTATCAAACCGGCCACCTGTCGCACTACCAACTGACCCTTGAAAAGAATACGTTGTTTTATAACAATCCACCGGCTTTACCGCACGATGACCTTATTTGGCAAATGCAAACGGCTTGCCAGGAAACGATAGCCACTCAGCTACAACAATACGAGGTATCTGCTTATGCCGCAGCTCAGCAACAATCGCGACACAATCTGAATTATTGGCAGTTTGGCGACTATATAGGAATTGGCGCTGGCGCCCACGGCAAACTGACCAACGATAGCGGAGTTACCCACCGATATTGGAAGAAAAAGCAGCCTCGAGAATACATGGATCATGCGGGTACAACGGCCTGTTTGGGGGGCGAAAGCATCACCCCCGCGGCTGAACTGCCGTTTGAATTTATGATGAATGCACTTCGATTAAAATCCGGTTTTAGCCTCGAACAGTACCGACTAAGAACCCATCAAGACCCGTCGAGCGTTCAGCCGATACTGGATCAACTGATCGATAAAAATTTAATTCAGCTAGACTCGACGACTTACCGTTGTACAACGCAAGGCTGGAATTTTCTGAATGACACCCTGGAATACTTTCTACCGCAATGAATGACGATCTTTTAGTCTGTAAAGAATATCAATGCCCTTATTGCGGTGAAACGATAGACGCCTGGGTAGACACCTCACAAGGTAGCCAGCAAACGATTGAAGATTGCAGCGTATGCTGTCGCCCTATCGAACTAAATATCGAAATCGACGAAAGTAATCGCCAACTTTATCTGACAGCTCGCTCTGACAGCGAATAAAATAAGCAGCTAAATTAAAAAACCTACTCATTATGAATAATTACAAACAAGACTTTATTGAATTCGCCATCGAATGTGACGCCTTACGTTTTGGCGAATTTACTCTTAAATCTGGCCGAGTCAGCCCCTACTTTTTCAATACCGGACTTTTTAACAGCGGCTATCGCCTGCGTAAACTAGGGCATTTTTACGCCCACGCACTCCAGGACTCCGGCATTGATTGCGATATTTTATACGGCCCAGCCTATAAGGGAATTCCCTTAGTATGCGCCGTTTCTATCGGTTTATCTGAATTGACTGAAAGGGATATTCCGTACGTCTTTAACCGTAAAGAAGTAAAAGATCACGGTGAAGGCGGCTTACTCGTGGGCTCTGAGTTGAAAGGCAAGGCGCTTATTATTGATGACGTGATTAGCGCAGGAACCTCAGTTAGAGAATCCGTCGATATTATCAATCAAGCTGGTGCGACGCCTGCGGGTGTATTGATCGCGTTGAATCGCCAAGAAAAAGGACGAGGTGAAACATCTGCCATAGACGACGTTGAAGGCAGCTATGGTTTTAAAGTAGCGTCCATTATTTGTTTAACGGACATTATTGCGTACCTTGAAACGACAGATAACGCCGAACACCTACGGGCCATTTTACGTTATCAAGAAACTTACGGTACTCGCTAACCCCCTCCGCGGTGAAACTTGAGCAAAAATAACGTCATAAACTGTTGTTGCTCAAGTTCGCCCATGGCAGAAAAGTCAAAATTGACGTGCAACAGGGGCAACTGTATTGATGCCACCCGCCTCACCTCTTCATCACCCAGCGTGATCAGGGCGTGTTGGGTAGCGAAAATAAATTTAATAACATTGCCGTCGCGCTGGTATATCAGCTTGTCTTGAGCTTCGAGTAGCGTAATAAATTCTTCTCTCGAAAAACCCATTTCAAGTGCAAACCGCTTTTGTTTAAATAGCGTCACTAGCCACCAGCGACAGGTGGCCAAAAACCCAGTACATCACCATCCCTTAACTCCGTCTTATCGCGCGTCTCCGCGTTTAAATAAACCCCGTTTAATAGAACAATATGAATAACATCACGCGGCAGCTTTAAATCATCGATCAAGTGCCCGACCGTGTTGTCATGACTAATGTCATAGTCGACGCCATGCGATTTGATGCTATTAACGGGCAGATATTCCATTAACCCCGCAAAGAGTTTTACCGTTACTTTACTCATACTTACTTTACTCATACTTACTTTACTTATCGTTATTTAAATAAACCAACGCATACTAGCGAGCCAAAATTAACCATTATATTTTCAACTTAGCATCATAAAAAAGGGCGAAAACTTAGAAAGTCTCGCCCCTCGTCGTCTTTACAAAGCTTATTTACATTAAAGCCCTAAGCGCTTTTTTGTCTCACTAGTCAACGAACCGCCAGTATCCCAACCACGGGCCGCGTAGTATTCAGGAAGCATCACGGCAAGGCCATTTACCTTTCCTGCCGCGGGGCCTTCTGTTGGTGCTTCAGTTAGTAAGCGAGGTGGCAATGTATCGGCCGCGCCGCCCTGGCCAGCAGCATCATTGTACATACGCTCAAGGTTCCAAACCCGTTCACCGATTTCTGCCAGGCGTTCTGCCGTCCATTCGCCTTCGCAGGCCGCGTTTAGTTGTGGAGCAACGTCGTCCAGTGACCAGGCAAACGAGGTGAACACACAAATACCCGCTGAGTCAAAAGCCGCTGTAGCATCTTGAAAGCCAATTTGTAATTCGGCTTTACCTTCGGTTACCAAAGGGTCTGTCTTAATGGGTACGCCCAATACCTCAGACGCCACTGTATAACCACGCAAGTGACAGGCACCACGGTTAGAGGTTGCAAAGCCCAGACCCATGCCTTGTATGCCGCGTGGATCGTAGGCCGGGAACTCTTGTCCTCGAACGCTCATAGACAATTCAGGGTGCCCGTGTTTTGCACAGAAACGCGCAGAACCCTGGCCTAATTCAGCGCCAAAACCTTCACCGATAGCAACCAGTTCAGTACATTTCATCATCGCTGCCGCATTACCGAAGTTTAGCTCGATACCACCTGTGTCTTCAGTAGTAAGCACACCCATCTCAAACATTTCCATTGCCGCAGCAATGGTTGAGCCTAAAGAAATTGGGTCGATGCCTTGTTCATTACAAATAAACTGCGCATAAGTGAGTGCGTCTAAATCGTCAACGCCGGTATCACTGCCGAGCGCCCAGGCTGCTTCATACTCCAGGCCACCTGAATTGCCGTGATACGTATGGTGCAGGCCTTCTTTATTTTGAATGCTAAAGTGCTGAGGATCGATCGTTGAAATACGTCCGCAAGAGATCGTACAGGCGAAGCAACCAGCATTTCTGGTGAGGTTGGCTTTGCCATCTGATTCACGCGGCTCTACCATCGCTTCGCCAGATATTTTTGAGGCACCCGCAAACTGTGATTTTTTCCAGTTATGCGTTGGCATCGCGCCCATTTCGTTAATTACGTTCATTAACACCTGGGTTCCAAGCGCCGGTAAGCCTTGTCCGGTCACAGGATTTTCAGCCAGAATCACTTTAGCCGCATTGGTGGCCTCAAAGAAGGCTTTAGGATCGTTAACAGCCACGCCTTTGCTGCCACGGATAGCGACGGCCTTAACGTTCTTAGAACCCATCACCGTACCGACACCAGAGCGACCAGCCGCGCGATGAAGGTCATTAATAATTGCTGAGTAAAGCACACCTTTCTCACCCGACACACCAATCGCTGCAATACGCAGCTGTGGATCTTGATGCTTGGCGTGTAACCACTCATCAGCTTCCCATACCGATTTACCCCAAATTTCATCGGCGGGTAAAATTTCTGCCTTGTCGTCATTGATACTGATATAGACAGGGGTTGGCGATTTTCCTTCCAGAATAACCATATCCCAACCGGCACATTTCATTTCATTGCCGAAGAAACCACCTGAGTTTGAACACGCCACCGAATTAGTCAATGGGCTTTTGGTGACCACGGAATAACGACCCGCCGTGGACGCCATGGTGCCCGTTAAAGGCCCGGTAATCATATACATGGTGTTTTCAGCTGAAAGAGGGTCCGTCATTGGCGGCACCTCTTCGGTTAAATATTTTGTCGCCAGGCCGCGCTGACCTAAGTACAACTCCACCCATTCCATGTTTAAAGGCTCGGGGGTGCAGGTCCCTTTGGTTAAGTTAATTCTTAATACTTTTTTTGTCCAGGACATGAGTTACCCCCCCTCAAAATTGTTACCACCAAAAAACTGAATAAAACTTAGTTCGATGGGATGGCTTTGGCCGCATAATCTTTCATTTTGTCGTAACCCGTCCAGTTCGCATCCTGATAGGTGATGGCGTCTGTTGGGCAGGCTTTAGCACACTCTGGATCGCCGCCACAAAGGTCGCATTTGATAACTTTTCCGTTATCGGCGTTATAGTTAACCGTGCCGAAAGGACAAGCGATGGTACAGACTTTACAGCCCACGCATAAATCATTGACGATTTCTTTTGCGCCGGTTGTTTTATTTAATACGATCGCTTCCACTGGGCAAGCGTGCATACACCAGGCTTCGTCACATTGTGTACACGTATAAGGCACAAAAATACCTTCTTCATGAAACGGGAAAATTTTAATGCGTGACTTAGTCGGGTTAAAAACGCCTTCGCCTTCATACGAACACGCCATTTCGCACTGCAAACAGCCGGTACATTTATTTGCGTCTATTACTAATGACATTTGCATAACACCCTCCTCTGGGTTGTATTTTATTTTTAAATCGTTAACAAAAAAACTAACCGCCCGTTACGCTCATATGTCGAAAGATAACGGGTTTTTCGGTAATATCAAAATCGTGCCCTTTGGGCTTGATGTCCATAGACTCGATCAGCGCCTGCTTGACCTTATTTAAATCTGTCGGGTTTGCTCTTAACACGCGCTTTAAATCCATCGAGTGTTCCTGACCAAGGCAAAGTAATAATAAACCAGAAGCCGTTACTCTAACTCTGTTGCAGGTGTCGCAAAAATTATGACTGTGTGGCGAAATAAACCCCACCGAACTATCGTACCCATTGACACTGTAATAGCGCGCTGGCCCACCGGTTGTTTTAGTGCTGGGGAGCAAATCAAATTGCTGCTCAATATCTCGTTTAATTTCGTCGCTAGAATAATAGGCCTCTTCGCGCGAATGACTATCAATAGCACCCAGTGGCATTTCTTCAATAAAGCTAATATCCAGGCCTTCATTCATTGCGTATTGAACCAGGCTATTTACTTCATCGTGATTTCTATTTTTCAGAATCACGGCATTTAACTTAATTTTTTCGAAGCCCGCTTTTTTTGCTGCCTGTATACCTTTTAATACCGTATCAAGCTCACCCACACGCGTTATTTTTTTAAATTTATCGGCGTCTAAGCTGTCCAGACTGATGTTGACACGCTTTACCCCTGCGTCTTTTAAAGGTTGCGCCAATTTTTCAAGCTGCGAACCATTGGTTGTGATAACCAACTCATCTAAACCGTCCAATTTCGCTATATCCGCCAACAAACCTACAATACCTTTTCGAACGAGTGGCTCGCCACCGGTAATACGAATCTTGGTCACACCCATTTCGACAAAGGCTTGTGATAAACGCGTTATTTCTTCTAAGGTTAAAACCTGTTCACGAGGTAAAAAAACCATTTCTTCGCTCATACAATAGACACAGCGAAAGTCACAACGGTCCGTGACAGAAATTCTCACATAGGTGACCTGCCGACCGAATTTATCAATCAGTTTATTGTTGTTAATCGTTGGTAACACGTTAGACATTCAATTCGCCCAGCTCTTTTACACGTTAATTCTAAGGTTTCTATGGAGTTAATTCGCAATTGATAACGATTATCAAAAAGCAATTATTCTCAATTGAGAATTGACTTACATCCATGCCTTATCCGTCCACACACCTTACATCAATTCAATTTTACAGGTCAATATTTAGTCTTTATATGAATCTATTAATTTAACATGGCGGCGTACACGAGTCCGCCATATTTCGGTTTCTATGTACCTCGATCAGATTTCATTTAAGATGGTAAAACTACACTTAAATAATTCCTTTCAAATGTTTTGTTCATCCATAAAAAACCTGTATCTCTTCTATTTTTTTATTTCTATCCTGAGCTTTTCTAGTCTTAGTTTTTCAGCAGAAAAACCAACCATCAAAGTTTCCGTACTTAAATTTGGTACGGTAAATTGGACTTTAGAAACCATAAAGCGAAACGGGCTGGATAAACAAAATGGCTTGGAACTAGTGATTCAACCATTAGCCAGCATTCAGGCCAGTAATATTGCACTGCAGGCCAATGCGGCTGATATTATTGTCTCCGATTGGAGCTGGGTTGCACGCCAACGCGGGAGCGCTTCTAATTATTCATTTGCGCCCTATTCTAGCGCAACTGGGGCGGTCATTGTGCCTGAACACTCATCGATTCGATCCATACAAGATCTTGCTGGTAAAAGGCTAGGCATCGCCGGTGGTGGTCTAGATAAAAGCTGGCTACTACTTCGCGCTCTGGCTTTAAAGGAAGGAATGGACCTTGATAAGGATGTCGATAAAGTATTTGGCGCGCCGCCCTTACTGAATAATCTCGTTTTACGCGGTAAAATTGACGCTTTAATTAATTTTTGGCACTACAACGCCCACCTTAAATCGATTGGGTACCGCGAACTAATCACTACGCACAATATTATTCATCGACTTGGTATTAAAAGAACCGTACCCATTTTAGGTTATGTTTTCAGCGAGGCCTGGGGAAAGAAAAACGCCACGACTTTAAATAAGTTTCTAGTTGCCAGTCGTCAAGCCAGCGAGCTTTTATGTCAATCAGACGATCAATGGGCGGCGGTTTTGCCACTGACAAGAACCAAAGACTCGGCCACTCAAATATTACTTAGAAAAAGTTATTGCGAAGGCCGTATCACGAACTTCACAGCAGCAGACCGTGATGCCATCAGCCGCATTTATTCAATTTTGGCTGAAACCGGCGGAAAGAAATTAGTGGGCTCAACTAAACAATTAGATACCAATTTGTTCTGGAACGACGGTTTCGAATAGTTTATTTTAAGTTCTTATATAAACATGACGCGCTCATCACTCTTCAACTCGACACTGTCACTTGGGCTATTGCTCTTAATATGGCAATTAGCGGCCGTACTTATAAATTCATCCGTTCTACCCGCACCCGCTTTAGTATTAAACGCCTTAATTGAAGCCATTAAGAGCGGCCAGTTACCACACCATCTGGGCATCACTTTATACCGTTTAACTATCAGCTTCTTTATTGCGCTATCTTTAGGCACAGCTATTGGCTTAATACTCGGTCGTTATAAAAAAATCGATCATTTTTTTGATAGCTGGCTCATAATTTTGCTAAACATACCCGCGCTGGTAACAATTATTTTATGTTACGTCTGGTTTGGTCTCGTTGAAACGGCCGCTATTTTTGCGGTGGTTATTAATAAGCTGCCCAATGTCATCGTTACGATTAGAGAAGGCGCTAAAAACCTGGACGAAGAGCTGATTGAAATGGCTAAAGCGTATAGATTTGGCCGCTTTAAAACCCTACGACACGTAATTTTTCCTCAGTTGTTTCCTTATATTATGGCGTCTGCTCGAACAGGCCTCGCCTTAATTTGGAAAATTGTTCTCGTTGTTGAATTACTTGGAAGAAGCGACGGTATGGGGTATCAGATTCATTTGTTTTTCCAGTTATTTGATATAACCAGTATCCTTGCCTATACCGTTTCGTTTATCGTCGTCATCCAGTTCATCGAAATGGCTATCTTAAAGCCCCTGGACAAAAATGCTCAGCGCTGGAAATAATTTTATATGAAGCAATTATCTGTTGATATAAAAAACAAGCGCTTTCCTGCAGCCGATAGTATTGCCGAAATCAGCGTGTTAGAAAACTTACATTTCGAATTATTAAACAACGAATTTATTTGTATTGTTGGCCCATCGGGCTGTGGCAAAACAACCTT
>JASJGO010000070.1:0-11685 GCA_033791505.1 Cycloclasticus sp. | reverse complement strand
GCTATTAGATTTAGCGGTTGAAGTTGGTTTATTACGCGCGGCGAAGCGCAGTAAACCAGATCGTTTTGAGACCGAACAACAGGTTTTTTTTGAAAATGTACGTACTGTCTATCTAAACAGGGCTAAGGCCGAGCCAAACAGATTTTGTGTCGTTGACGCTTCTCAGTCGATAGCCCTTGTGCAACAAAGTATTGCCAAACATTTAGATAAAGTATTGAACGTTAATGAGTAGTGTGGAAAAGCATTTTTACCCATGGTTAATAGACTATGGTGATAAATTATCTCGTTATTTACAACAGGACAGACTCCCCAGTGCGATCATGTTAGTAGGAAGTGAAGGCCTGGGTTTGTCGGCTTTTGCGCAGACGTTTGCTAATCGAGTTTTTTGCCTTGCAACTGAGCCTGATGGCGCGGCGTGTGGATCGTGCGCCTCGTGTTTATTGTTCAAGGCCGGGAATTACCCCGATTATTTTCACGTGGTAGCCGAGGAAGGTAAAACGAGCATAGGTATAGATGCTATTCGTCAGCTTAGTGAGACCTTATCACTGAATAGTCAGTACCTAAAGCCCCGCATGGTTGTGATAGATCCTGTTGATGCTTTACTTCATCAGGCATCAAATAGTTTACTGAAAACATTAGAAGAACCGAGTGATAATACGTGTCTGGTTCTTATCGCGCATCAACCATCTAGAATACCCGCGACGATACGAAGCCGTTGCCAGCTGATCGTAATGAAAGATATTGATTTTTCACAGGCAAAGCAATGGCTTGAGGCTTTAGGTTGCGATAACGCGGACGAGTATCTTAGCCTAGCCAACTACTCTCCGATACTTGCGTATGAATTATGGCAAAAAAATGCTTTAGCAATAAGAGACGCCTTGCTGGAGGATTTCTTAAATTTAATGAAGGGTCGATTAGATCCCCTGTTATTCGCCGAGAAATGTTTTGCCATAAAGGATTTTCCTGTTCTAAAATGGTTGGTGTCATGGCTGACAGATGCTGTAAAGTACGAGCATTGCCATGAAAGTGCTTATTTAATGAACGCTGATTTGATCGCTCACTTGAAAGTTCTGGTAGAAAAGCTACACTTAGAAGGAATTCACAGCTTATTAGCGCTACTAGCTAAGCTAATTAAATTAGAGTCAAGTCAAGTTAATCAACAATTAATGCTTGAAGAATTCGCGATACACTGTTATTCGCTAACCAACAAGGAAGGTATTTAACTGCATGAGTGTGAAAGAAAATGAAACGCGTCAAGGAATTTTATCCTTAACCATTAAGGATAAAAATGCCCTGTATGCGGCATTTATGGACTTTATTGTGGGCGGTGGCTTATTTATTCCAACGAACAAAAAATATAACTTAGGCGATGAAGTATTTATGCTGCTGAGCCTGATTGGTGAGTCGGAACGCATACCTGTCGCCGGGAAAATTATTTGGATTACACCCATTGGTGCAGAAGGATCTCGGACTAACGGTGTTGGGGTGCAATTTAACGAGCAAGATGGTGGCGCTGCACGCGCTAAAATAGAAACGTATCTGGCGGGATCAGCGTCTTCAGGAAGATCAACGCACACAATGTAGCCTTTATTTAGCTACGTGTTTTTAACGGCCAGACTGGCCGTTTTTTATTTTAATTGGACCTTAATATGTTTATAGATTCGCATTGTCACTTAGATCGCGTGGACTTAAGCGCTTATTCGAATTGTGTCGATGAATATTTAGCTGCAACAAAGGCCGATTTGCTCGATCATATGCTCTGCGTGTCGATTAATTTGGAAGACTACCCCGCGATGCGAGACCTGGTGGCGAATCAAGCTAAAATTTCTATATCGGTGGGCGTTCACCCGAATGAAAAAGAGGGGCATGACCCCAGTGTTCAGGAGTTAATTGATTTGGCTTTGCGCGATAAAGCGGTTGCGATTGGTGAGACGGGGCTGGATTATGCGAGACTGGATAAAGACGCCGACGCAGATATCTATTGCCAACAACAGCGGTTTCGACATCATATTGCTGCGGCGCGAACAATTAACAAACCTATTATCATTCATACGCGTGACGCCAAAGACGATACGATTAGCATCATGCAAGAAGAATCTGCTGGCGAAGCGGGCGGCGTGATGCATTGTTTTACCGAAGACTGGGATATGGCAAAAAAGGCACTTGACCTGGATTTTTATATTTCTTTTTCAGGTATCGTTACCTTTAAAAATGCTCAGCAAGTTCAAGAAGTGGCAAAAAAAGTTCCTACTGATCGCTTGTTAATAGAAACGGACTCTCCCTATTTAGCTCCTGTGCCTATGCGTGGTAAGCCAAATTATCCGAATTATGTAAAGTTCGTCGCAGAGAAAGTAGCTGAATTACGCGGGGTGCCTATAGATAAAATCGCGGATATTAGCGCCAGGAACTATGAAACATTATTTAACCGTTAATGAGCAGGGGCTAATTTTTCTTCCCTCCGTCTGGCAGTAATAGTTTTATTTTATCTAAAATCGTTGCTCGTTCTGCCAGTGATTGCTGAGAAATCTGCAGTTCTTTAGACAGACTTTGATGCCGCTCTTGCAAATCTTTTATTGTTTGATGCGCCAGTGCCAGCTCTTTATCCGCTTTAGTTTCATAGCTCACGGTGAATTTTCTTTGATAAGAAGACAATAATTCCGTCAGTATCTTATCGAATTCCACTTTGTCAAAACGGCCGGCTTCAGCCAACTGTTGGATTTCATCAATAACGCTATAAAGCGGCTTGTTAAATTGGCGCTGGTAGGATTCTGATAGCCTTTCGTTAACATAGCGCAAGTCGTCTTCAGAGCCATTGAACTGAGCTAACAGCTTGAGTGTGGCGGACTCAATACTATTTAAACTTTTAGCGTACTTTTCAACGTACACCTGTTCGAGTGTAGTTACAATTTCGCGAATATCATCTTGTGGAAAAGAGTTTTTTTCTAAAAATGAATAAAATTCTCGGATAGTCGACGTAGCGTGTGTCGGTTCGTTATCATTTCTGATGCTTTCTTTCGATTGAAACTGGTTTATAGCATCAAAAAACTGTTCGTTTTCGTCAGGCGTTAGTTGCCCGCTTGTTAGCTGCTGGATACAAAAGTCAGCGGCCTGAGTAAAATCAAGGGGTGCAACAGCAGCAGTCGTTGGCTTTTTTTGTGTCGTATTGACGTCATCACTAGCGAACGATGGAGTTACATTTTCGATGGCTATTTGGGGACTGCTTGCTGATTCAATATCTTGCTGACGCCAAAAATCACTAAAAGAATCGATGCTGCAGCCCTCACTATTTTTTTCAAAGCGTTGAGCTATTTTTTGAAAGCATTGGCTGGCGATTGAATCTGGATTCAACAAAACAGCAGGGCATTGAAGGCTGACAGAGGAAATCATCGTTTCATCAACCTGAATGTAGCCTAAGTAGCTAATATCAACGTCAATATACTTTTTCACGGCTGATTCAAAACGATTATATATGGTTTGGCCATTTACATTGTCCATCGCCATATTGACCAAAACGTAGCTTGTGCGGCTAAAGTTTGAGCGTTTTAATACCTTGAGCAGCGAAAAAGAGTCCGTTAATGACGTAGGTTCAGGCGTAATGATAACAATAGAAAATTGAGATGCTTTGACAAAATCTAATACGTCATCCCCGATACCTGCGGCGGTGTCAATGATAAGGTAATCAAACTCTTGTTGTAGCTTATCCAGGGCCGCCAGTAAAATAGTTTTTTGTTCATCGGATAGACGCGCGTATTCTGCAATTCCAGTGGCGCCAGGGACGATTTTCAAGCCACGAGGGCCATCAATGATAATGTCTTTTAAGGGGCTTTCGCCAGTCAGCAGGTGTTGTAAGGTATATTTTGGCTGAATACCTAAGAGAATGTTGATATTAGCCAAACTGGCGTCAGCGTCAAATATACAAACCTTTTTATTTAACGAGGAAAGAGATAAGGCCAAGTTTGTAGCGGTGCTACTTTTACCCACGCCACCTTTGCCACTGGTTACCGCAATGACTTTTGCTTTAGGCTTATGGTTGCCATTAATGTTCGTGTTACTGTACGCTAATTCCATTCGTTTTATTACCAACGCGTTGCTGAAAACCGATGACTCAATAGGTAGGCAGTCTATCAAAATACGGCCATTATGAGTCGAATAATTAGATTAAATAAGATGAAAACAACATCACCTTTTTTTATACATGGAATTGACTGTTATATGGCAGGGGTTCGGTTGATTAGCCAGCCTGGATTAAGGCGATTTGTCATTATTCCTTTGGTTATCAATATGGCTTTATTTAGTATTGCTAGCTGGATGTTATGGTCGTATTTATCGACCGCCGTTGAGTCAATGTTACCCAGTTGGTTGAGCTGGTTGGCGTGGCTTATCTTACCTGTTTTTATGGCGAGTGTTATGGCTGTCGTTTATTACGCCTTTACACTGGTAGCTAATATTGTTGCTTCACCTTTTTACGGGCATTTAGCAAAGGGAGTTGAAAGGCATTTAAGAGGCGAAACCCATTTACCACTTGAAACAGATTTTTTTAGCAGGGAGACCTTGGCCATTCTGGGGTCCGAGTTACGAAAACTCGTTTATTATTTAGTAAGGGCGATTCCGTTATTGCTTTTATCGTTGATTCCGGGGGTTAATGTTATAACTCTGCCACTTTGGTTATTAGTTAGCGCCTGGTTTCTAAGCTTTGAGTACGCGGGGTATGCGTTTGAAAACCATGGGGTTTTATTCAATGAACAAAAGCGGATATTAAAGCAAAGTCGGGCGAATAGTCTGACCTTCGGCGGATTAAGTTTGTTGGCGACGACGATACCGATAGTGAACTTATTTGCTCCAGCGGTTGCCGTTGCGGGCGCGACAAAAATGCTCTACGAGCGCGGTGAGTTAAAATGAAAGGCTAGGCCGCTGAAAACTTAGCGACTAACGCACCTTGATCAATAGTGCTGAGGTCACAACGTGTAATATGATTGCTTAGCTGCGACGGGTTTTTTGTCGTCGTTTTGACGCGAATGTAGTGGGGCGTATAACCGAGTAACGTCGTTAGGCCATCTGCATTTTTTTGATTCGATTCTTCCCATAAGACGTCACACTTTGTCCCTATATGAGATAGCAAGATAGACTGTTTTGTCGATTCCGCTAATTGGTGAAGGGTTTTGCTGCGCTGTTTTTTAGTCGCATCGTCTACTTGATCAGGCAAAGACGCAGCTTTGGTTCCTTCGCGTTTTGAATAGCTAAAGATATGCAAATCGCCAAATTGCATTTCTTCAACAAAATCGAGAGTTTGTTGCCATTCCTTTTCTGTTTCACCTGGAAAGCCAACGATGATATCGGAGGTGATATTGATATGAGGTATGAGCTCACGAGCCGTCGTTACTAGCCTACGGAATTCGTCGGTTTTACAACGTCGCGACATTCTTCTTAATACTGAATCAGAACCACTTTGCATAGGCAGGTGCATATGTGGCATTAGCCTGGGATTTTTAAACAATTTTAGAAAACCCTTTGGCAAGTCCCAGGGTTCAAGCGAACCCATGCGAATCCTTGGGATGGTCGTTTGTTCGAGTAGTGATGCAACCAGCGAATATAAGTCACTGTCGATATCGCTACCATAGCCGCCAAGGTGCACGCCGGTAATAACAATTTCAGCAATACCCTGTTTATGTACAGCATTAACTTCATTAATTATATCTTTGATATTCCTGCTTTTTTCATCGCCTCTTGCGATGGTAACAATGCAGAAACTACAGCGGTAGCGGCAACCATCCTGAACTTTAATAAAGGCGCGTTGACGGCCCCTGGAAAACAAAGCGACTTCATTAGGTTCAGTGGCGATTAACGGCATGGTCACTTCGCTGATTTGCTGAAGCGTTAACGCCACTAATTGATCTTTTTGCTGATTATTGATGAGTAAATCGACGCCGTCTAAGGAAACGGTTTCTTTCTCGTTTAGTGTGGCGTAACAACCACTGACGACTAATTTAGCTTTTGGGTTTTTTTTATGCGTTTTACGCACCAGTTGACGCGATTTTCGCACCGCACCCTGAGTAACGGCGCAGGTATTGAGGACAAGAATATCCGGTGAGTCGCCCTCATTGACTATGCTATGGCCGCGAGCGCTGAAATCATTTGCCCATGATTCAATTTCGGCTTCATTGAGCCGACAGCCTAAGGTTTTAAGGTGAACTCGCATTAACGGTACGTTTTCTTTGAAAAAAAGCGTATTTTACGCTAATTGCTCTGCTTTTTGATAAAGTCGATGATTCTTTGTTGGCAATTCTCGGTGTTTTCATACAATATTCCGTGCCTATCTGAGCTGACCCATTGATGACGTCGCAGTGGTTCAGGAATCTTAGTCAGTAAAATTCCCATGCTCGAAGCATCTACCACGGGGTCATTATTGCCCTGCAATAACAGCACGGGGCAATTTAACTTCTTTAGGCACGCTTTTGTTTTAGTTATTAATAAGAATAATTGATGAACCGCGGCGACTGGAATTTGCTGGTAGTTAATATGCGGGTGCTCGGGTATGTTTGCTTTAAAAGGCATAATACCGTCAGACCAACCAATTTTTTGGCTGATTCTATTCAATATATTGGCAATTTTTAGCAGATGAATGTGCGGGTCTTTGAATTTTATGGGCGTCGAACAGGCAGTGACGGAGCTGATATTAAGATTGCTATTGGCGCCCATCATAAGTGCCAACAGGCTACCAGTTGAAAAACCAACTAGGTGTACCTTTTTGTTGTAGCAGTGGGCAATTTTAATACTTTGTCTTACCGATTGACGCCAGTCCTCCCAGCTTCTTTGCGATAAATCCCAAGGTGTCGTTCCGTGGCCTTTAAGTCGGCAGCCGATAACGATATAGCCTGCGGCAGATAGCTTTTCGCCCAGGCCTTTCATTTCTGCAGGGCTGGACAGTAGGCCGTGTATCAACACAACGCATTCGCCATTATTATTGTTAGGCAATAGGTGGAAAGGCTGGGCTGAACGTTGCTGAAGATCGTGTAGATAATGGGTTTCCGGAAGTTTTTCTGTTTGAACTTGCGCGAGGTCCCATTTGAGTTCGCGTAATTCATCGTCAAACAGGTTTTCTGCGAAAGAGTTTAATTGGTTCTTTAATTTGAAGCTTAAAGAATCATTTACCGCCTCACTGACTGCGGGAATTTGTGATACTTCATTGGCGTACACGGCGATTGGGTTCTTATAACGAATGGCGTCAAAATCGTGCTCTAAACGTATGTGGTCGGTGAACGAATAATAGAGTCCTTCATTAGCGAGTAAACTTGCCTGGTAAGCACTTCTTAGAAATTGATTGAAGGTTTCGCTGCTCGTCATCAGCAGGTTTCGGTAAATCGAAGGGTTTTGTAAGGTCCGATGAAACTTTAAGAAAGGTTCCTGTTGTAACTTTTTTATCGTCAAATAGATTAACAAATGTAGTTTGCGCTTCTCAATCTGTTTCTCACCCCTGGCAAGAAAACGCATAATAATGCTAGAGGCTATATGGGCAATATTAATCGTTACATTTTCATAAATGGCGTGCATATAAGCGTCGCGAATGCTGTTGGTGTTGCGTTGGTAACTGAGTCTAAATAACAAATCGTCCCAGGAATTATTATTTTTTGCCTTATCAAAGATGTCTCGCAACGCCAGCTCAGAGTTTTTGATAAAAACCGTTGATATCGCTGAGTCGAACTTTGTCCAATGCTCTTCGGCGATGATGGGCGTACCAAGCTGGATATCCATATCCGTGTTTTTTAATAAAAAGTTCCCTTCTATTAATAACTCTTCCGCTAAGCGTTTAGGTAAATTTTTTATGAAAAATTGAACGCTACTTTTTAACGCGTTACCGCTTATTCGCAAGGGGTAAAAAGTGATGTTACAGGGTGTAATGACGGTAGGTTTCATGCAAACATCAATCAACGCTTGCTTATCATTAAATCCCAGTTCATCGGCCCATAAGGTAAGCGAATTATGTTCTCCACTCTTATCAATTTCCCTAACAGCAGATTTGAAAATAGCGATGGCTAGCGCTATAACAGCGGGTCCCGTATGCAGTTTTCTACGCTCATCGTGTGACCTGGAGTAAATTCTGTAACGCCCTGACTTATCCATGCTTCGACGATCTTTGACTATGCCGCCTTCGGGAAAAGCGATTAGCTTATGGTTGTGCAGTATGTCTTTCGAGACCTGATACATGAGTTCATCGGCATCGTTGGGAATGCCGCCTAATTTAATAAGGTAACGAGTCAGTAAGTTATCATCGAAGAGTTCTTTCGACGCGATAGAGCGAGAAAAAAGCCCTGTTTTTTGGTAGATGAGGTATTGCGGAATGAGTGCTTCAAAGCGGGCAAAATGATTAAACAGAAATATTTGACCATCGTTCCATGCCGTCTTATGTCCATGGCTTCGAAGTGTGAGTTTAAACACCTTGAATAAGGTTTTCATAAGGCGATAAGTCCAACGATAGGTCGTTGGGCTAATGCGATACTTTTCGTTAGCCGTTTTACTCTTTAAGAGCTTAGCCATATTATTCTGTTGACTGTGGAATGAACATAAAAGGACGACCTGAAAATATGTTTAAATAAATGATTAATAGCTATTAAAGCTAAGCGATAAAATTAATAGTAATTCATAACGATGCGCCTTATGCAAAAAAAAACAGCTGATGTTGCCGAATTAGCCAAAAATGAAGTGCATATTTGGCAACTTGATTTAAACGAAAATAAACAACATTCGACATATTACCAATCATTATTAAGGGTTACCGAGCTTAATAAGCTGAACCGCCTTAGAAACCCGTTGCATCGAAAGCGTGCTCTAGCGATGCGTGCGCAGCTAAGACTGTTACTAGCCAATTATATGCAGCTAGATCCGGCTCTTATAAGCTTTGAAACGACGGAGTTTGGTAAACCCTATATCGTAGACTCAGCTTTCAGCTTTAACGTTTCACACAGTGAAGATCGGGCTTTGGTGGCGATTAGTGCGTGCGTCCAGGTCGGTGTGGACATAGAACACTGGAGGCCACTAGATAACTTGCAAGGCTTGGTTCAACGTAATTTTTCTGACGATGAAAAAGCACAGTGGCGTGAGTTGCCCGAACAGCAACGGGAAGCCGTTTTTTTTGATATATGGACGCGTAAAGAAGCGTTTATAAAAGCAACCGGCAGGGGCCTGGGAATGGGGCTGTCACGTTGTGGATTCAGTCTCTCTGCTAGTGGTCAATTAGCACAGTGCCCTACAGAGTACGGAGTGGCTTCTGAATGGTCGTGTGCGTCTTTACAGCTCGCTGAAAAGGTCAGCGCAACGGTGATGTTAAAAGCTGATAGCTGCCTTCCAATTATCTATAAATTCAAACCTGAATTTCCACCGTCATTAGGTTAATCATTATAAAATATCACCACGAGTTAGTTTGCGTCTTAATTTAAATATACCCTAAATATAAGCTATGAATGGATTTCCTAAAACCCTGGTTGAAGCATTAGATAAAAACCAGGATGAGAACAAAAAAATAACTTACATCATTGGTCAGGATAACGAGCGAGAGGTGAGTTACCCAGCTTTAAAACAAAGGGCCTTAGGTTTATTGCATCATATTCAAAAAAAGGGCGCTTCAGCCGGTGATGAACTGATTATTCACCTGGGGAATAACGAGCAATTCATCGATACCTTCTGGGCCTGCCAATATGGAGGCATTATTGCTGTGCCGTTAGCCATTGGAACCAGTGATGGACATCGGCAAAAAGTTTTCAATGTGTTTGAAAAGTTACAAACGCCGTATATGGCGACCACCAGAAAAGAGCTACAGCGTTTAAAAGTCTATGCCGAGGATAAAGGCCTCGAGTCGATTTACAAAGAAATTCATAAAAACGCTATCGTGCTCGATCTTATTGAGTCACTTGATGTATTAGGTGAAAAGGCTGACATTAGTCCTGAACAAACCGCCTTTATCCAATTTTCCTCAGGCTCTACGGGCGACCCTAAAGGCGTCGTGCTAACGCATAAGAACCTGGTCACCAACCTGTACGGCATCATTGAATGCAGTGAATTTGATGGTAACGATAGCTTTTTCGGTTGGATGCCATTGACGCATGACCTGGGTATTATTGGTTTTCACCTCACGCCTCTATTCGTCAATATTAATCAATTCATTATGCCGACCGATTTATTCGTGCGCCGGCCGAATCTTTGGCTTGAAAAAGTCAGTGAAAAGAAGGCGAATATTCTTAGTTCACCTAATTTTGGTTATAAACACGTATTAAAACGTTTTAAGCCTGAAAAGCAGACCTCTCTCGATTTATCGCACGTGCGGATAATATTCAACGGTGCAGAGCCCATCTCAGCTGATTTGTGTAGAGAATTTAATGCGGTGATGAAACCGTTTGGCTTGTCTGATACGGCGATGTTTACTGTTTATGGTTTAGCAGAAGCGTGTCTCGTCGTTACCTTTCCTAAATTGGCCCAACCACTGTCAACTTTACACGTTTTAAGAAGTTCGCTGATTGAGGGACAACCGGTGCAAATCGTAGATAGTCCCTCTGATAAGAGCATCGAACTGGTTCGTTTGGGTTACCCGATTACCGGTACGCAACTAATGATGGCTGATAGTAACGGTGCTGCCGTTAGCGACAACGTTATTGGTCGCGTTTTAATCAAAGGCGAGAACGTCACCAAGGGGTATTATCACGAGACGACTTTAAATGAACAACTTATTTCGGCCGATGGTTGGCTGGATACGGGCGACCAGGGTTTGATTAACGATGGGCAATTAATTATTACCGGGCGAACCAAGGATTTAATTATTGTTCATGGGCAGAATTATTACGCGCCTGACCTCGAGTCTGTTTGTGAAGGCGTTGATCGAATTGAATTAGGGAAAGTGGCTGTTTGCGGTGTTTTAAACCCCGAAGAAGCCGTTGATGAGCTGCTTGTTTTCGTTCTCTATAGGGGAGAGCTGGACGCGTTTTACCCAACAACTATTGATGTCCGACGTCAGTTGGCTGAAAAATCAGGCCTCGACGTAGCTCATGTATTACCCATCGTATCAATGCCTAAAACCACCAGTGGGAAAGTGCAGCGCTTTGCCTTAGCTGAGCGATTTATTGAAGGTGACTTCAATGAAATTATAGCGGCACTGACAGAACTTTCTGAAACCAGTTCTTCAGACTCTTTAGCGGCGGGTAGCCAGATCGAGCGACAGCTATTGGAAATTTGCCAAACAGTCATATCCAATCAAAAAATAAACCTGCAAGAAAATATATTTGAAATGGGTACCAGTTCATTAAAACTGGCTCAAATTCACGAAAAGATTGACGAGCTTTACCCTGATATTGTTGAATTAGCTGACTTTTTTGATTACCCAACAATTGAAGAATTGGCGGGTTTTATTGCGCAGAAGGTCCTGAGCCAGTAGTTAATGTGTTTTTTCGTAAATGCTGCGTTTACGCTTCCATTTACGATTGGACCACATCCAGTCTTCCGGGTGTTCAAGAATCATTTTTTCTAGCGCACGGGCATATTTTTCGGTTATCTCATAACCTTCTTTTTTATACGGAGCTTGACCGAGTTCTTCAAAATAAACTTCGTAGTGCCCCAGGCTTATCCGTCTCATACCGACAAAAATAACGGGGTATTTTGTGAGTTGAGCAATTTTTTGCGCGCCAACGGCAAATGAGCTGTCCT
>JASJGO010000069.1:0-3358 GCA_033791505.1 Cycloclasticus sp. | reverse complement strand
TTAGTTAAATTAGTCAAACAGGGCAATAAGAAAGCGTTTGATGAGCTCGTTTTAAAGTATCAACAACGAGTCGTTCAATTAGTTATGAGGTATGTGCGTGACTCAAGTGAGGCTCAAGATGTCGCGCAAGAATCTTTTATAAAGGCGTACAAGGCGTTAGCCAATTTTAGAGGAGATAGTGCTTTTTATACCTGGCTTTACCGTATAGCGGTTAATACAGCAAAAAACCACCTGGTTTCCAGGGCAAGAAGGTCTTCTGCTAATGAAATAGAATTGGCTGACGCGGAGAATTTTGAAAATGCATTTCGACTTAAAAATGACGATACACCAGAACATTTGCTGTTAAGTGAAGAAATTCGGCTAACCATTCAAAAAGCCATTGAAGACTTACCGGAAGAGCTTAAAAAAGCGATAAGGTACCGTGAACTTGATGGCATGAGTTACGCAGATATTGCAAAAAAAATGGATTGCCCTGTTGGAACGGTAAGATCAAGAATTTTTAGAGCTCGAGAAGCGGTAGATAAAATTATAGAGCCCTTATTGACATGAAATTGACGGAACAAGACTATGCAAGACACCCATAAAGAGCAGTTATCATCTTTGCTGGATCATGAACTTGAGTTATCTGAGGCCCAGGAATTGATTGAAGTACTAAAGCAAGATGACGAATTGAATAAACAACTCGACCGATTTGCGCTAATTCGTGACGCCTTAATTGAAGACGTCGTGGTGCGTCACGACTCATTTCTAAGCGGGGTTCAACGGGCCTTGGCTGAAGAACCTGGGGCGCTAAGCGGGCGTCGTTGGCCGCAAGTTATCAAACCCTATATGGCGATCGCTTTAGCGGCGTCGATGGCTTTTTTCACGCTGGTTTTGTTTGATATTGATGTAGTTGCTAACAGGTCGGAAGCGTTACCGCCCACGGCTTCTGTAGATATTGAGAAAGATGAAATACTGGCGTACGAAGAGTTAGTATTCGAGGAGTTAGAGGAACAGGCCGGCGCGTTTCAAGAAATAAACCCAAACAGGGCTCAGCTTGTCACGTTTGA
Source organism: Cycloclasticus sp. (assembly GCA_033791505.1). Lineage (GTDB taxonomy): Bacteria > Pseudomonadota > Gammaproteobacteria > Methylococcales > Cycloclasticaceae > Cycloclasticus. The sequence continues at coordinate 2,309 of JASJGO010000069.1, read as the reverse complement.
AAAATAATTTGGTTTTATCTATCCACGCATTGAGGCGTTAAAATCAGCCTCAAGAACGTGGTTTATGACACGCCATCGTTATTGTTAATAAGTACTTGTTCTTCTGATACCACCATAGGATGTCATCGGCATCAATGCTGTCGTTTCTAACGAGCATTATTTTTCCAGGCGCTTTGCCTGGAAAGTGCTATACAAACATAGTGTTAATACATAATACAAATAAATAATGATTGAAGAAACAGCGACGGTACAAAATGTTAATGATCACTTGATTCAAGTGGTGACGACTCAAAGCGCGAGCTGTCATCAATGCAATGAAGCAGAGTCGTGCTCAACGTCAGTATTATCAAAGTTCTTTGGCAACAAAACGGTAGAACTACAGTTATATTCAGATTTAACTCTGAAGGCTGGAGATAAAGTGCTTCTCGGTATCGAAGAAAGTGTATTCGTAGGTCTGACCTGTCTAGTTTATTTTTTACCCCTGTGCGCGTTATTACTATTCGCCTTGTTGGGTCAGGCGATTGAGAGTCAGCTTAATATAAACAATGAAGTACCAACCATTTTGCTGGCCATTACTGGTTTTATTAGTTGTTATTATGCGATTAAATCCTCGATTCAGCGCTACTTTAAGCCAGAACGAATTAACCCGGTTATATTGAAAAAATTATAACTACGCCCCATTACTTAAACACATTGATTCAAACAAGGAGTTTTTAATGCTTATGAGCTTTAGCCGAATGGTTGTTTTTTCCATCACGCTCGTCGCGTCGTTCACTAACGCAATGGCTAATAATTTGCCTGATTTCACTGCGTTGGTAGAAGCAAACAGTAATGCTGTGGTTAATATCAGCACAACCCAAAAATCTCCACAGCTACAAAGTTTCTTACCTCCTGATTTCGAAATACCTGAGAACGCGCCTTATGGAGATTTGCTAAAACACTTTTTTGGTGGACGGGGTGCGATACCGAGACAGCGCGATTCACATTCATTGGGTTCTGGTTTCATTATTTCTCGCGATGGTTTTTTACTGACTAACCATCATGTGGTTAAAAATGCAGATGAAATTATCGTGCGCCTACAGGACCGTCGAGAACTTAAAGCCACCCTGGTGGGCAGCGATGAAAGAACTGACGTCGCTTTATTGAAAGTTGAAGCGAGTGATTTGCCGGTTGTTAAGTTTGGCTCTTCTGAAGCGCTCAAAGTGGGAGAATGGGTGTTTGCCATCGGCTCGCCCTTTGGTTTTGATAGTTCAGTCACCGCGGGCATCGTTAGTGCAAAAGGGCGCAGCCTTCCGCAAGAAAATTATGTGCCGTTCATTCAAACGGACGTGGCGATTAACCCGGGTAATTCGGGCGGGCCTTTATTTAACTTAAAAGGTGAAGTGGTCGGAATTAATTCGCAAATTTATAGTCGTTCAGGCGGTTTTATGGGCCTGTCGTTTGCAATCCCGATAGACGTTGCATTAAATGTCAGTAATCAGCTTAAAGAATCAGGGCATGTTGTACGCGGTTGGCTGGGTGTTCGTATCCAGGATGTGACGCGTGAACTGGCGGAATCGTTCGATATGAAAAAACCGCACGGTGCATTAGTTGCTCAGGTTCTTCCTGATAGCCCGGCCGAGAAAGCCGGTATAAAAGTGGGTGATGTTATCGTAAGTTTTAACGGTCAAACGGTAGATAGGTCTTCCTCTTTACCACCAATGGTAGGTGCTACGCCTATAACTAATGCTGCTCGCATAGGACTTATTCGTAATAAAAAAGCTAAAACGATAAACGTTAAGCTAGAAAATCTGCCTGACGACGAACAAAAGCCTAGTAAATTGGACGACTCTAAGCCCGAAGTTGATATCGCATTAGGCATGTCGGTGGTTGATTTGACGGTCGATATGCGTGATACATTAGGGATCAAAAATAATGGCGTATTAGTTGAATCAGTAACTATTGGTAGTGCTGCCTCCAATGCGGGCATTCAACGAGGCGACGTTATTATGCAGCTCGATGGAAAAGATATTAAAGGCGTGGAGCATTTAAAAAAGCTGGCAAAGAAAGCACTAACGGGTAAATTTGTATCGGTTTTAATTAATCGAAGAGGCGATCCAATTTTTCTCGCTTTGAAAAAATAATAGGTACAATACCGCTGGTACTATAAACGCCTCATTTGAGGCGTTTTTAATTGATGAGTAAAAAGTGTGTCAGACATAAACTTAACAAGAAATTTTTCAATCATTGCGCATATTGATCACGGCAAGTCCACGCTTGCCGATCGCTTAATTCACATATGTGGAGGTCTAAGTGATCGAGAAATGTCA
>JASJGO010000068.1:0-19707 GCA_033791505.1 Cycloclasticus sp. | reverse complement strand
CATAAAAAACCACTGCCTTGGCGGTGGTTTTTTTAACTTGCAAGTTGGTTAATGATATGAAATCTCCATGTATAAGGATGTGTACGCTGAATGAAGACGACGTATGTTTGGGTTGTGGTCGTTTATTAGGGGAGATTACGTCATGGGTCTCACTGACGGCTATTCAACGGCAGAAGGTCACGGATCAATGCGAAAAAAGAATAACAGAGCTTGATAAGCACTCTCCTTATTTACAAGAGACAAGACGGCGTTTTGCAAAAAACACTTGAATTTAACAATGGTTGGGTTTTGTTTCCATGGGTCTAAGGGGTAAACTTGCAACATTAAAATAAAAAAATTGAGGGATAATATGAATGCCGAAAAAGTAGTATTTAGTTTTTTTATTGTTTTAGCCTTAACATTAAATGTTGGTTTTGTTATGGGGGAGATGGATAACTCTTCACACCACAATATTTATGAGTTGTTTGCCACTATCTTCGTTAACCTGATTGCGATGGGCCTTAAGCTGGGTGACCGAACCCAGGTGGGAGCCGTATTATTATCGACCAGTCTGGTGGCGAATTTACAGTTAATCGCCGCGGCGCTTGTTTGGAGTTATGTCACTCACATTTCAGAAACGGGGTTAAACCCGGATAGTACGTCGGTGGTAGTGTCGCTTTCAGCCGGCGCTCTGATTGCCAATGTTATTTCAGTGGTGATGCTAGTTTCTGAAACACTCATGTCTCGACGCTAGAGTTATAAACGTGTCCGATTCAAAGCTGGACAGGGTATCTTTTATCATTTTGCGCCATATGCGCACACCCATTATCGTATTAGTGTGTGTGTACGCCGTTACAATGCTGGGCATGGTGTTAATGCCCGGCTTGCCAGACGCAGATGGGCAGCCGAGGTACATGTCATTCTTTCATGCGTTCTATTTTTTAGCCTATACAGCAACAACAACCGGCTTTGGTGAACTGCCGTTCACCTTTAGTAATGCACAAAGAGTGTGGGCTATCGTTTGTTTATATATAAGTGTGGTGACATGGATCTACGCAGTCGGAAAAATAATTTCGCTGATTAAAAATCCACACTTGCAGTCTGCCTTTGCCGAAGAAACATTCGCTCGGGCGGTTAAAAAGAAATCAACAGATTACTACCTGGTTTGTGGGTTTGGTGATACGGGTAGCCTGCTGTTACGAGGAATGACCAATGCCGGCCTTTCTGCGGTGGTTATTGACGAAAACCAGGAAAGAATACAAGCATTAGACCTGCGTGATTACAAAACAAAGGTGTGGGGCCTGTGCGCCGACGCCTCGATACCGCGTTACTTGTTATATGCTGGGATAGAAAGAAACAAGTGTATTGGTGTCATTATCCTGTCGAATGATGAGGAGTCGAACTTAAAGGTCGCGGTGTCGGCCCGAATATTAAGGCCCGATATTAAGATTATTTGTCGATCTACCTCAGTAGAGAATGAAAGTGAGATTTTATCGATAGGTGGCGATATTCACGTAGTTGACCCATTTCGCGTATTCGCCAGCTATTTAAGCATGATGATATACAACCCGACGATTCAAATATTGAATGAATGGATGTCGGGTTCCCCAGGTGCTGCATTGGATCGAAATATTTGCCCATTAAAAGGCGGAAAATGGATTCTATGCGGACACGGCCGGATGGGACGGATTATTTATCAAAAACTGTCTGAAAAAGAGATTGATATTACGGTGGTGGAACCATTGCTGGAAAATATCGAAGGTATTGCCGAACACGCTGTATTAGGCAGGGCAAATCTTGAAAATCTAGAAAAAGCTGGGCTCAAAGAATGTGTTGGTATTATCGCCGGGACGGATAACGACACTTTCAATTTGAACATGATTCACCAGGCAAACCGGGTAAGCCCTTCGTTATTTTCAATCGTCCGGCAGAATAAACATACCAATGAAGTGTTATTTAAAAAAGCTGACGTTGATTATATTATGCAACCCAGCTTGGTGATTGCTCGGATGGTGATGTTTATGTTGACCGCGCCTTTGTTGAAGGCGTTTTTCAGCCATTTACGACTTCTTTACGAAAATGATCCATCGAAGTTAGCAGATATCACGAGCAGGCTCGCCACCGACGTGGGCGGCGAGTTTCCTTTAATTAAAACCTATACGATTAACCAGAAAAAAACGCCGGCTATTTATCATCACTTATTTCAACAGACGGCGGTCAGTTTAGGGGATATGTACCGTGAGCCGTCTGACCGAAAACGATTTCTCAGAGCGGTGCCATTAGTTCATAGGCGCGGGAAGGTGATCAAAGTGTTGCCGTCTGATGATCTCGAGTTGATGACAGAAGATGAAATATTGTTTTGTATAAAACCAGATGACAAAGTCTTCTTTGAAGCGAACATAAGCAATGTTCATACCCTCGGCTATTTACAATCGGGTATAGAGCCGACTCGAAGCTATTTTTTTAAATGGCTTAACGCTAAAAAAACGGCGTATTAAGTATTCGTAACGGGGGCGATTTTGGCCTGTTGCTTAATTCGTTTTACTTAACCATTGTTGAATAGAGCTGATGTCAGCGTTATTCATTAGTGCTGGCGCGTGCCCAGTTTTTGCAATACTAATAAGGTCTGCTTGCGGGCCAGTTTGGATCATTTTTTCTGCGGTCACTCCGTCTAACAGGTCAGACTCTTCACCGTGAATTAATAAGGTAGGCTGTTTAATCGCGGCCCAGATAGGCCATAAATTAACATCCTGAAGCGGTTTGCTACTATAAATCAGTGAAATATCAGGGTCGTAATTCAACGTTAATTGCCCGTTTTCCAATGTGCGCTGGCCGTATAAGGCGAGATGTTGCCATTGTTTGTCTGATAGGCTGCCGAAGCCGGAATGCACAGTTCTTATATACGTTTCGAGCTCTTCGATGCTATCAAAATTAGGCTGTTTGCCCAGGTATTGCGCGATGCGAATTAAGGCGGTTTTAGGAATAAAAGGTCCGACATCATTGAGAATTAATCGTTTGATCGGGGATTTATCCATTGAGGCGAGAAGCATGCCGACTATCCCACCCATGGAAGTTCCCAGCCAGTCGACTTTGTTTTCGTTTGTGTGAGCGATAACGATTAGGGCATCGACGATGTATTGAGCGAAGTCATAAGCGTTTTTGTCGATTAGCCAATCGCTTTCACCTCTGCCAGGAAAATCAAAACAGATGAGCCGGTGTTTAGACGACAAGCGGTCGGCCAACACGTCAAAGTCATGCCTGTTACGACTTAAGCCATGAGCACAGACAATAACGTTTGGATTATCCTTGTCGCCCCATTCGGTATAGGCGAGCTTATGTAATCCTCCGATGGAGCAACTAGTTAGGTAACGTGTCTGCATCATTCTTAGGGTGATTTATTGCTGCAACGCAGCTATAATTAATTTGAAAATCTAAGCATAACCCAAATGGTAGAGATAAACATGAATGAAATAAGAGAAGTTGTAGTATTAAGCGCCGTTAGAACGGCAATTGGTGATTTTGGCGGTAGCTTGAAATCAATAGAACCGAGTGCATTGGCCGCGATCACTCTTAAAGAAAGCGTAGCTAGGGCTGGTATAGAGCCTGCTGATGTAGGTATGGTCGTGATGGGCACAGTGATTCCAGCAGAAAAAAGATCGGCGTACACCGCCCGCGTCGCACAAATTGATGCAGGCATCCCCTGTGAAACGTCGTGCATAACCGTTAATCGCTTATGCGGTAGTGGTATGCAGGCTATCGTTAATGCCGCGCAGGGTATTATGTTAGGCGATCACGATATAGCCATCGCTGCAGGTGTTGAATCTATGAGTAATTCATTCTACGCGATACCCGGTGCTCGATGGGGCTACAAAATGGGTGATGGCGAAATGGTCGACATGCTGTTAGCCGGATTGACCGATCCTTTTGGTACAGGGCATATGGGTATGACGGCAGAAAACCTGGCCGATAAGTACAATGTATCGCGAGAAGATCAGGATGCGCTGGCGGTAACCAGTCATAAAAATGCAGCACGGGCACAAACGGAAGGCCGTTTTGACTCGCAAATCGTTCCAGTTGAAATAAAAACACGTAAAGGCGTTACTGTATTTGATAAAGATGAACACGTTCGCCCTGATATCTCAATGGAGCAGCTGAGCGCTATGCGCCCTGCATTCAAAAAAGATGGTTCTATTACGGCGGGCAACGCATCGGGTATTAACGATGCATCTTCCGCGATGGTGTTGATGGAAAAAAGTGCGGCAGAAGCCAAAGGTTTAAAGCCAATGGCGCGTTTAGTGGCCTACTCGCACGCGGGCGTAGACCCCTCCATTATGGGCATTGGTCCTGTACCTGCGGTAAATAAAATACTCGCCGATACCGGCTTAACGATTGAAGATATTGATGTATTTGAAGTCAATGAAGCGTTCGCAGCTCAGGCTTTGAGCGTGTGTCGTGAACTGAAACTTCCAATGGATAAAGTGAATGTTAATGGTAGTGGTATTTCTTTGGGTCATCCTATTGGCGCATCAGCAAACATTATCGTTGTTAAGGCGCTTCACGAATTAGAACGCGTGCAGGGTAAATATGCGCTAGCGACCTTGTGTATTGGTGGTGGCCAAGGTATCGCAACTATTTGGGAAAGAATGTAAATTCTTAGCGAGTACAAAAAAAGCGGGTTTTAGGCCCGCTTTTTTTATGTTTGAAATAACTGAGTATTTTTATGCCGCTACTAATTTCAGTACTTAAGTTCTTTAGGCAGTGAAAACGTGACCTTTTCTTGAATACCTTGATTTTCCGTTACCGTTATACCACCCCATTCTTTTAGCTGGGAAATCACGCTTTGTACGAGGTCTTCTGGGGCAGAAGCACCCGCGGTAACGCCAATATTTTGCACGCCCTCTAACCAGTTTTTATCGATATCTTCAGCGCCGTCTATCAGGTAGGCTGGTTTGCCCAGTTTTTCTGCAATTTCACGTAGTCTGTTGGAATTAGAACTATTTGGAGACCCAACTACTAGCACCAGATCGGATTCATGAGCCAGTTCTTTAACGGCATCCTGTCTATTTTGCGTGGCGTAACAAATATCGCTTTTTTTGGGGCCGTCAATATGCGGAAATTTTTCGCGCAGCGCGTCTATTATTGATTCAGTATCGTCCATAGATAAGGTGGTTTGAGTGACATATGAAAGGCCTATATTACTTGGTATTTCTAATGCAGGAACGTCATCTGGTGATTCAACTAGAACAATATTTACTCCGGCGTGTTGCTGTTCATAACGCCCCATCGTGCCTTCTACTTCCGGGTGGCCTTTGTGGCCGATTAGAATAACGCATCGACCTTTTTTTGCGTTACTGATGACCTCCATATGAACTTTAGTGACCAATGGGCAAGTGGCATCAAATACATTAAGGTTGCGTCGTTTAGCTTCGTCTTCAACGGCTTTTGATACGCCATGTGCGCTAAATATAACCGTTGAATCATCGGGGATCTCATCCAGTTCTTCGACAAAAATGGCGCCTCTTTTCTTTAAGTTTTCTACAACGAAACGGTTGTGTACGACTTCGTGGCGAACATAAATAGGCGCGCCGAGTAACTCAAGGGCGCGCTCTACAATATCGATAGCGCGATCGACTCCAGCACAAAACCCACGTGGGTTAGCTAATAAAATATTCATTTAAGTTTTGCTTTGTTGCGTTTGACGTCGATTTTTATCCCAAAGGATTTCGGTCTGCCCGTCCTGTCGAGCTAACACTCGGCATAAAACAAATAGCAAATCAGATAAGCGGTTGAGGTATTTGATCACCGGCGGGTTAATGGTTTCTTCTCGGGCAAGGCTAACTACTATGCGTTCGCAACGGCGACAGACGGTTCTTGCAACGTGGCAAGCGGCGGCGGGAAGGTTGCCGCCGGGTAAGATGAATTCTTTTAAGGCCGGCAAGTCGGCGTTGTGTGCATCTAAAATATTTTCTAAAGATACGATATTCTCATCATCAATGGCACTATAACCAGGGACGCAAAGTTCGCTACCCAAATCAAATAAATCGTGCTGGATATCAAGTAATTGATTGGCAATGAGTTCGTCGATACCAAAGGCAATCACCAGTCCAATTTGGCTATTTACTTCGTCTACGGTGCCATAGGCTTCAACGCGCAAAGAATCCTTATCAACGCGGCTGCCGTTGCCTAAGCCTGTCGTGCCAGAGTCGCCAGTTCGTGTGTATATTTTAGAAAGTCTATGTCCCATAGTTGTTAGCTTATTGTTTGCTTAGATATGATGATGCCGTCTTCATCGGCATATAAATAGTCCCCGGGGATGAACGTTGCGCCGGCAAACGTAACGGGAATGTTCTTATCGCCACAGCCTTTTTTAATGCTCTTTAATGGATTAGTTTGTAATGCGCGTACGCCAATAGGCATATCATTTATATCGGCTGAATCCCTGATGCAGCCGTAAACAACAACGCCTTGCCAGCCATTTTTGTAGCCCATTTCTGCGAGCATATCGCCGAGCAGGGCGCAGCGGAGCGAGCCGCCACCATCAATGACCAGAACGGCATCGTTAGCTTTTTCAGACAACATTTCGCGTACTAATACGTTATCTTCAAAAATTTTTACTGTTTGAATCTTACCGCTGAAGCGCTTATTGCCACCAAATGATTGAAACATTGGCGTAACGATTTGTAGGGTATCGGAAAATTTGTCGCACAAATCTGCGGTTTTAAAAGTCATATCACTGGTCTGGATAGGTGGTTAGTAAAAAACATTATAAACCAGTTTATTTTATTGGGCTGAGACTTTGCCGATGAAACTAGTTCTAAAATCACCTCCTTCAAAACTTAAAAATGTAGTTTTTTTTCATGTTGCAGCAATATAGATGACCCTGTCAGACAAACACTATATCAATCTATAAGTTTCTATATATAGGTATTAAGCGCCATTATTTTTCGTGTTTGAACCACACATTTGCTCGTTGCTCATTGTGAGACCGACGATCTGGATTTTCTTCAAACCTTACTTCTTCACGTCGTTGAATATTTTCTCGTCTATGAGAATGTCTTTTGTTCTTTAATCCAATATATTTACAACGACAGGTACTTTTAGTGCATCCATCTAATGGAAGAATAGGGACGTTATTAAAAGAAAATACTTCATTTTTAAGATGTAAAACCCTGGGGCAACATTGTGCTTCATTAGCATAATCAATAGTTAAACCAAAGTATTCTCCAGAGTCGATGAGCGATTGAAGCCTTGTTTGCTGGTCAGGCGATTTGGTTTTTGTAGGCTTTGCAGCGTTGTTCTTAAAAGATTTTTTAAAATAGACAAACAACAGTACGGTTGCCACCAGGGCTACAATAAGCATAATATTCATTCGAACTCTCCATAGTGAATGAAATCCGATTATAGAGATTTATTATTTAAACGTAAATGTAGTTGTTTTCGATCAAGGAATGTTATGAAAATAATTAGGGTTATATTTTTATTAGTTATTTTCGTTGTGGCTGCTTTTTATACTAAATTACAGAGGCTTGAGAGTACCGCCTGGATCGACCCGTTGCGTGTTTTAATCTATCCCATCAACGCCGATGGCCAACAGTCAACTAGTCGGTACATCGCCGCATTAACAAAAAATAACTTTAAGAGTGTGGGGCTGTTTTTTAATAAACAATGGTCTGACTATAGCGACTATGAGTTTGATCCGATTAAGGTTCAACTCAGTGAACCAATTCACGCCCAACCGCCGGAACCTCCAACTGATGGCAATACGCTTAAAATTATCTTTTGGAGTTTACGCTTGAGGTTATGGTCATATCAAAATGCGATCGACAGCGATAGCAGCACAATCAATATATTTGTCCGTTACCAGCAAGTGGATGATCATAAGCCGATGTCGCATTCATTAGGTTTGCAAAAAGGCTTAATTGGCGTGGTCAACGCTTATGCGGTAAAACACTATCAGGAACAGAATAATATAGTCCTTGCCCATGAGTTGTTACACACGGTGGGCGCGTCGGATAAGTATAATTTAAAGACAGGACAACCTATTTACCCAGAAGGTTTCGCTAACTCTGACGTACTATATGGACAGTCTAGGGCTGAAATAATGGCCGGGAAAATTCCATTAAGCGAGAATGATTCGGTGATGCCAGAGTCACTCAGAAACTGTGTGATAGGAAGTAAAACAGCTGCTGAAATTGGCTGGCTAAGCCGAATTTGATCTAAATCAGGACTGCATTATAAAAAGAAGTTAGAATAAGCTAATAATTTAAAGATATAAGGAGATAAGACGATGTTTTTTAGAGAACTTAATCATATTCAATGTAAATCGTACCTGATTGCCGATCTTGAAGCGGGAGTTGCGGCTATTATCGACCCTATAGAAAGCAATATCGATCGTTACCTCGCGGTTTTGGCCTATCACAATCTGGCATTAAAATTCGTAGCCGATACGCATACACACGCAGACCACCGTTCAGCCTGTACTGCAATGAGGCGGTTGACCGATACAGACGTGTTAATGCACGAACTATCACCACAACCAAATGTAGATGGTCGTTTAAATGATGGCGATGAGTTAACCGTCGGCAGTATTAGCATCAAAGTAATGCACACTCCTGGTCATACTCCCGATAGTGTTAGTTTTTACGTTAACGAGGACCGCGTTTTAACCGGCGACGTGATCTTGATTCAGGGAACCGGTCGCGCTGATTTTGCTGGTGGCGATGCTGGTGATCAGTATGACTCAATAACATCCAAGATATTTACTCTACCAGATAGCACGCTTATTTTCCCGGGGCACGATTACCGCGGTAATACAGAATCAACCGTCGCTACGGAAAAGGCGAGCAACCCCCGGGTAGCTGGAAAAACTCGCGAAGAATATATCGACATTATGAATAACCTGAATTTACCCTTACCAGAAAGAATTCAGGAAGTACTGCAAATCAACCAAAGCGAAGTAGATGATGACCGACTTAAATTTCCCCTATTGGCAGAGCTGAATAAAGTGCTTCAAATGGATACTGATGTGGTTAAAGTTAAAGTAGATAGTGGTAGTGAGTCAGTTATTATTGATGTACGAGAGCAGTCCGAATATAACGGAGAGCTGGGGCATATCAAAGGTAGTAGACTCATACCAATGGCGCAGATTCCAGCCACGCTTGACTCCTTAGAGCCCATCAGAGATAAGGAAATAATTTTAGTTTGCCGCTCGGGTATTCGAAGTACGACCGCAGCAGCTATATTGAAGGGCCTGGGCTTTACGAACGTTAAAAATTTGAAAGGTGGCATGTTGGCGTGGAACAAGCTTGGGTACCCGGTTGAGCGTTAAGCGCAACGGTTGATATTAAAAAGGACGCTAAAGGCGTCCTTTTTAATATTTGCTTTCTGCTGATAGGGCTAAATTTTCCAACTGGCGAATACTATAATGCGCCTCTTTTTTAAGTTTATGCTGGATTAAAAGAGGACCAATGAGTGGTGGTACCCAGAAATCAGGCACCATCTCAGCTGAGAAATAAAAGAGGCTACTGCCTTCATCTTTCGCTGGAAAAAGTTGCCACTTCATCCAGCCAGAGTGGAAGTCGCTCTGTCCGCAGATAACTCTAGCGGTGACGGAATGCCTGGCAACCGTAAGTTCAAGCGTTTGTTGCTTTGCAAAACAAATAATAGTGAAGCACATCCTAAGATCAAGAAATAAATGACCATCGGGTAAGAGTTGGCTTTTATGGATCGTCTGGCTAAGCGTATCAAGAGATGAGTAAGCGGTTAATAGCTTAAATAAATTATCAGGTGAAGCGTGAATCGTCGTTGATAGCTCGGTGCGGTATGTTTTATCGGTGTACTCAACGTTAACTAGAGTCGTTTCTTCGGCATAAGAACACGTTGTTGAGAACATTAGAGCGAGCAGAAGCTGGCGGCTAAAAAGTCGATATGAGCTTAAAAATGGAATTCTAATACGTCGGTCGATATTGTTCGGGTATAAAAAAACCTGAAGATCACTCATCAGGTTTTTTTAAAAAAGCATCGCTTTTTAAGCTGCTTGAACAGGAATAGCATTTTTTGTTTCTTTAACGCCGTTGTTTTCGTCGAGGTAAATCAAACGCGGTTTGAACGTGAGTAGTTCCATCTCGTTATACTCAGAATAAGCGCAAATAATTAAAATATCACCTTCTGCAGCGCGACGTGCGGCGGCTCCATTGACCGAAATAACACCACTATCGTTTTCAGCTCGGATCGCATACGTAGTAAAACGTTCGCCATTATTGACATTGTAAATTTCAATTTGCTGGTATTCACGAATACCTGAAAGGTCGAGAAGGCTTCCATCAATTGCACACGAACCTTCGTAATGAAGCTCGCTATGAGTCACGGTGGCTCTATGCAACTTTGTTTGTAACATGGTTGAACGCATATACTTACTTAGAGTTTAACAAAACGGCTGGGAATTATGCCTGATATGTGGATTTCCATCAACATTTATGTGCATACGCAATAATATTTTTTAAAACTTAACCGGAGAAGGTTTATTGTCAATTCCTGTCGAATGAGACACGATATCTCTCGCCGATTCTCTTGACTGTTGAAATTGCTTTTCTACAGAAGGCTCATCGCCTGGTTTTTCGTGGCTTCGCTGCTTCTCGTCCGAGTTCAAGATATGTAAGGTTTGTGTTGGGAAAGCTATATCGACCTGTTGTGCTTTAGCCAGACGCAAAATATCCAGTAAAAACCGTTGCCGCTCACGAAGCTCAGTACTCCAGTCGGGCGTTTCCCAAAACACGTAGACTAAAATATCTAGCGATGAGGCTCCTAGCTCGCTAAGGTAAACATGGTAATAATCCTTTCTCATATACGGGTGTAGTCGAATGAGCTCCCTAATTCCTTCGCAAAATGCTTCAATTTTATCGGGTGGCGTGTCGTAAGTGATCGACAGTAGGCATCTAAGTCGCCTGTAGCGGCGTTGTCCCATATTATCGACCTTTGCTGTGATGAAAACGGCATTAGGAAGGGTGATTAAGGAGTCATAGAAGGTGCGAACTTTTGTACTTCTTAAGCCTACTTCTTCAACGCTGCCTTCCACATCATTCACCACAATCCAGTCACCGGTATGGAAAGTCTGGTCCATAATGACGGTGATGGAACCGAATAAATTTTGTACGACGTCTTTAGCAGCTAGGGCAAACGCAAGCCCGCCCAGTCCAAGTCCGGCGAGCAGGCTTGAAACGTTTAGATTTAAATTAGCAGCGACAAAGGTAATACCAACGACGGTGACAAAAACCTTCAGTGTTTTACTAATTAAAGGCACCAGGACGTCATCCACTTTATTGTCAGTTTGGTCGGCGTGATGGCGTAAATAAAGCGTTACCAGATCGACGAGTCGGTACGCACCCCAAACACCAGCGAAGCCGGCTAGAATTTTGACAGCCACCAGTAAAATGATCATGGCCTCGCTGGGAAGACCTAATAAGTTAAGCCCGCCCCACCAAATACTAGCCATCACCAGCATACCCAGTGGTCGTAGTAAATCGTCAGGCGTGTCTTTAAGTACAACGTTTTGGGTTTTTAGACGGAATTTTTTAATTGATAGTTGTAGTGCGAACGACGTCACTTTGTCGGCAATAACACCCAACGCAATGGTGATTAAAATGCCTAGCCATTGCCAGTTTTCAAGTAAGAATGAACGAGTTTTTAGAGACTCAGGTAATTGTTGGCGTAATTGAATATACCAGGGTAAGTAAATAGATTTTTGATCGTTTATTTTGAGGCTTTTTTGTGATGATAGTTCGTCCCTGATACCCGGCAGTGACGACAGCGTATCCTGGCTAAATAACCACCGACCGTCATTTAATCGATGGATGCTGACTTTACCACTTTCATAACGAGAGAAGACATAGGGTTTACCCTCTTTATTAGCAGGGATAGTATCCAGTTCTACAATTTTAGTTTTATCAATGACCTCTAGTAGACTCCACGCTAGATCGCGTCCTTTTTCTTCGCGAATAAGGGGGTTAATAGCGGATAAATCCAATGTTTTTATAGCATTTTTAATGCGCTCTGGTTTGCCCCGTTTAATATCATTCATGCTATGCAAGAAAGTGGCAAAGGTCTCTTTAGGGGAGTTAAGCCCTATGTTTTCATCTGCCTGAACAGAGTATGCTTCTGAGCCAGCCTGATCTGTGACCTGCTCAGCAAATGAGAGGTTAACGCAGAGTAGTAAAAGAAGTGCTAAGAGATTTTTGTTCATAAAATTTGTTGTTTATACGATGTTAACGTTAAGGTTATCAATCAGTCTCGTATTGCCAAGAAAAGCGGCGACCAATATCACTAATTCTTTATCGCCTAAAACCGCTGGTCTCAGTTGATCACGTTGAAAAACGTGTAAATAATCGGGTTTAAAGCCTTGTTGGGTTAATTCAGATTTGGCATGGGCTTCGATGGCTTCAAAATCATTTTGCCCGTTTATAATGTCCTGTTTAACGCTCAGCAAGGTTTTATATAGCACGGGCGCAGTTTTCCGCTCTAGCTCAGACAAATAACCATTCCTCGAACTCATCGCCAAACCATCCGTTTCTCTAACGATGGCTTCGCCGATAATATTGATCGGAATGTTTAAATCCCTCACCATACGCCGAATAACGGCGAGTTGCTGGAAGTCTTTTTCACCAAAGATGGCGACGTCAGCGCGCGTCATATTAAACAACTTGCAAACGATGGTGGTCACACCGTCAAAATGCCCGTTTCGAGTAGCGCCACAAAGTATATCGGTTAGTCCGGGTACATGAACGTGAGTCGTGTTATCGCCGCCTAACGGATAAATTTCTGCAATACTGGGGGCAAAAAGAATATCAGTGTTTAACGAGTTAAGTTTATCGATATCATCCTGCATTGTGCGCGGATAGTTGCCGAGGTCTTCGTTAGCTGAAAATTGTGTTGGGTTAACGAACAGGCTCACCACCACAACATCAGCGTGTTGTTGCGCGCTGCTTACTAATTGAAGGTGCCCTGCGTGCAAGTTGCCCATAGTGGGAACCAGGGCAATAGAACGCCTTAGCTTTTTGTGTTCACTCAGGCGATCTTGAAGCTCTTTAATCGTATGTACAACAATCATAACTAAAAAGAATGTTCGGCAGATGGGAAGCGTTTGTTTTTAACAGCGTCAACGTAAGCACTGACGGCAGCAGAAATACTCCCGGCTTCCAGCATAAAGTTTTTGCTGAATTTGGGCCGTTTACCCACGGTAATATCCAGCATGTCGTAGCTAACCAGTACCTGACCATCACAATCAACACCCGCGCCGATACCGATGATAGGAATATTGACCGAGGCGGTTATTTTTTTGGCTAAGGCTGCCGGAATACATTCAAGCACAATGGCACTAGCACCAGCCTGTTCGAGGCATTTTGCGTCGTTTAAAATAATATTGGCCTGCGCCTCATCTTTGCCCTGAACGCGGTAACCACCGAGTTGGTTTACCGACTGTGGGAGCAACCCCAGGTGGCCGCATACCGGTATACCTTGCTCGACGATATGCTTGACGCTGTCCAGAATTCTTTCTCCGCCCTCGAGTTTTACCATTTGCGCGCGGCCTAGCTGCATTAGTTTGCCTGCATTTTTAACGGCATCACGGGTGTTTGAGTAGCTCATAAAAGGCATATCAGTGACTAATAAAGCGCGTTTAAGCCCGCGAGACACTAATTTTGAATGATACGCCATCTCATCTATGGTGACAGGAACGGTGCTAGCCTGCCCCTGTACGACCATGCCGAGCGAATCGCCTACGAGTACCATATCAACGCCAGCAGCGTCTAAAATATGTGCAAAACTGGCGTCATAGGCGGTAAGGCTAGCGATCTTTTCGTGGCGTGCTTTCATTGCCAGAAGTTCGATATTGCTTATCTGTTTAGTGCTGGACTGTTGGCTCATAACGACCTCAAAATCGATTATAAAAGGGGTAGCGGATTTAAAAAGTGCCGCCCCGAACGGATGGAACAAATATGTTTTAGCAGTTGTTCATAATCGCTGTCATTATCGACGGGATTAATGTCGCTTGCATTAACTATTAACAATGGACTGGTATCGTAGTAGTGGAAAAAATCAGTGTAGGCGTCTGATAGTTTTTGCAGGTATTTACCACTGATATTCTTTTCGTGTTTTATACCGCGTTTTCTAATACGGTTCATTAACACCTCGACGGGTGCCTGTAAATAAACGACCAAATCGGCTTTTGTCGCTTGCACGGACAGCGAGCGGTACATCTGCTCGTATAGCTTATATTCTTCGTCGGTCAACGTCAGTTTGGCAAAAATGGGGTCTTTTTCGAGCATAAAATCAGACACGATACCGGTCGAAAAAAGATCATTCTGGCTTAAATCATTCCATTGTTTAACGCGTTCTGTAAGGAAGTGCAACTGAACGGGCAGGGCCGATTGGTGTGTATTGGTATAAAAATGTTCCAGAAATGGATTTTCATCGGCCTTTTCCTGCGCGAGATCGTAATTAAAGCTCTTAGCGAGTCGTTTTGCCAAACTACTTTTACCTACCCCAATAGGCCCTTCAACGGCGATGAACTTGGGTGGTTTGCTGGTTTCTAATATGGTATTTTCCAAGGCGATTTTTAACTGTAGGTAATATTCGTCGAATAGAGCCGAAACACTTTAGCAAACAGAGGGCTGTTTTTCGAGAGTTTCAGCGCTGATTATACAAGGGCTTGATTCATTGAGTCGCTCAATGAGCTGCTGAACCGAGCCCAGGTTTGGAATGTCGAGTTGATGCTCTATTTCGAACAAGGGGTAGAGGACAAAGCTTCGCAAGTGTAAACCCGGGTGGGGTAGCGTCAGTTTCGGGTCGGTAGAGCATTTGTCTGCATATAATAAGATATCCAGATCGAGGGTTCTCGCGCCCCATCTTGCAGACTCTCTTGTTCTACCCTGTATTGTTTCAATCGTTTGCAGCGCATCTAAAAGCGCTAACGGCTCGAGTGTGGTGGTAATTTTCGCCACCGCATTAACGTAATGAGGTTGATCTTGCGGCCCCATAGGTGGCGTTTCATACAGGCTTGAAACATCCTCTAGTGAAACATCACTCAATGACTTGATACGTTTGATAGCCTGTAATATTTGTTGCACAGGTTGACTTAAGTTACTGCCCAAACCAATGAAAACGGTCTTGGACATGTTACTCAGTGTGCGACTTAGCGTCAGAAGTTTTGCTGCGGGACTTTTTTTTCTGTTTGAATTGATTAGGTCGCGTCATGAGTTTTTGCTCAGTGGGATCCAGAGTTTGAATATGTGTCCACCAGTCAGCGATAGCTGGATCTACTTCACCGTGCTGGGAACGCAGGAGCATAAAATCATACGCTGCGCGAAAACGCGGGTGTTCTAAAAAGCGCAAACAGCGAACCCCTACCTGTTTATGAAAGCGAGGCTGTAAGGCCCATACTTCGCGCATCGGCGCGGTGATGCGTTTTGGAATAGCGATAAGGCCAATTTGATGCGCAACGACTTCGTTAGCGGCGGCGTGTATCGCTTGTGTATCGCTATTCAAAGAAGCTCTGTATTTTTCACTTAAACGGCGAACCGGCTCCCATAATAGGGTAGCTAATAAGAAGTAAGGGGTAATCCGTTGATGGTTCTTTAAGCGACTTTCGGTATTGTCCATTGCCCGCTTGATCAGCGCTAAAGGTTCATCGCTGTTGGCGTTTTGCAGGCATAGTTCTGTTTGTGGGAAAAGTGCTTTAAATAAGCCGTACTGTTGCAGGTTTTCAAATACCTGATTGGCGTGAATATTTAAAAACAGTTTTAGGATTTCGTCATATAGCCGCGCAGACGGTATATCTTTTAAAAGAGGTGCCAGTTTCTGCATAGGGGCTTCGGTTTTAGCCTCCAGTTGGAATCCAAGTTTTGCCTTAAATCGAACCGCACGAATTAGCCGTACAGGGTCTTCTTTGAAGCGTGTAACCGGGTCGCCCATCAGCCTGAGTACCTTTGCCCGATGATCCTGTATGCCGCCGACGTAATCGATAACGGTGGAATTTTGTGCATCTAAGTACAGGGCGTTTACGGTGAAGTCACGGCGCCAGGCATCTTCTTCCAGCGTGCCGTAAACATTGTCGCGTAAGAGACGACCGCCTTCGTGCGCATGACTAGTGTCCTTGTTTTGTTTGACGTGAGGTCCGCGAAAGGTCGCTACTTCTATAATATGACGACCAAAATGGATATGCGCGAGACGGAACCTGCGTCCAATCAATCGGCAGTTTTTGAATAGGGCCTGGATCTGTTCGGGTTCTGCATTGGTGGCAACGTCAAAATCTTTTGGGTGCATACCCAATAATAAATCTCTCACACAACCGCCGACTAAATAAGCCTGAAATCCAGCCTTAGCAAGGCGGTCAGTAATGGAAACGGCGTACTTTTCCAGCTCGTTAACGGATAAGCCAAGTTCGCTTAGAGAATAGATAGTCGGTTTTTTATGCAGAGACAAATTTATGCTTATTTTTTAAAGGTCAAAAGGGATTGTTTAATATATCGGTTATATTGTAACGCAAATAATTGGGGATACACTTAAGAGATTATTTTGTTGAATGACTGCGCTAACAACTTGATAGCATTAGTTCTATATTACCCTCATCGTATAGAGATGCAGGGCGTGTAGCCCTCTCGCACCGATAACTGAGGCTTAAAACCATCTTGTAGGTCGTTAGCTAAACGCTTTTTAATCCTTTACCCACGTTTTAAGGGTTTATTTACGCAAGGTACAGCCGATTGCGATCGTCGGCTTTTGCCTTATACAAGGCCATACGATGGCAAACCCGCGCCCCACGATCATGGCCGGCCACATAAAATTTCATGCCCAAATTGTTTCATAACAACTAAAAAAATTATTTAAACTAATTTGCATTAGCATAGACGAAATTATTTTATAGTCACAATCCAGCGAAAGAAGTAACGTTTTAGCTGTAAAGGTAAGTGAGTCACTCAATTAGATTATAGATGAGCTGGCAAGGTGATATATTGAAATTTTATCCAGAGAAAAAAGTTCGTGAAAAAAATCCTATCCCCCGCATGGGTTTTGCTTGTATTAGTGATCGTTATTTGGGGCTCAAATTGGCCGATTATGAAAATCGGTCTGCGCTACATCGACCCACTCTGGTTTATCGCGGCGAGACTGTTCATTGCTCTGCTAGCGATTTCAATATTACTTCTTTTTTTGCGGCGTTTTAAGCTGCCGCATAAAGAAGACATCCCGATCGTTTTTGGAGTAGGGGTCATGCAGTTTGCAGCGTTTTTGACGCTGATTACCCTGGGCTTAACCGAAGTTAACGCCGGACGGGCTGCTTTATTGGCCTATACAACACCCTTATGGGTGACACCAGGGGCGCACTTTTTTCTGAAGGAGAGCGTCTCGCGCCTCAAACTAATGGGTGTAAGCATCGGTCTTTGTGGCTTAATCGTGCTGTTTAATCCCTTGGGTTTTGACTGGAATGACGCGTCGGTCGTTAGGGGTAACGTGATTTTATTAGTGGGGGCTCTGATTTGGGCCTTGTCAATTTTACACATTAGAAAGCACCAGTGGAAAGGGAGCGTTCTCGAGTTAACACCCTGGCAGATCCTCATCGCATTGACCATTGTTGTGCCAATCGCCTGGTTTTCGGAAACGCGCCCGCCGATATGGAGTTCTGAATTAGTTGTTATCCTGTTATATAACGGCATTATGGCAACGGCTTTGGCGCAATGGGCCTCTCTTCGCGTCACCCAGTTATTACCGGCTGTTACCGTGTCTTTGGGTTTTTTAATGGTGCCTATTGCGGGTATTATCTTTTCTTCGATTTGGCTAGGCGAAGACTTTACGCTAACTCTGGGCTTAGGAACGGCGCTTATCGTGGGTGGCTTGTTATTACAGTCGAATATTATAAAGCGGTAATAACGCTGCTTAGTCGATGGTTCGCCATAAGTGCCAGGAAGCGATGGTTCTATACGGTTGCCATTTTTCCGCGATAGCGTCGCACTCGGCTGGCGAGGGCAGAGCATCTAGTTCGTTGAGCAGTTGAATAGCTTTTCTTAAGCCCAAATCGCCGGAAGCAAAAATATCTAATCGTTTTAGACCAAACATCAAGAAAATATCGGCGGTCCATGGGCCAATACCCTTTAGCCGGCATAGGCGTTGTTTAGCATCCTGATCTGGGTAATGGTGTAAATTGTTAAAAATGTTTTTCTCGCTTAAGGCAAAGTCAATCAGCACATGGAGCGTATTGGTTTTGGCCCGAGACAGCCCCGCCTGCTTAAGTTGCTCAGGCTTTATTAGACTGAAAGCTTCAGGTGTCGCGTCATTAGGCGGTAATAATGCCTCTACTCTTTGTCGAATAGCGGCGGCGGACTTGACGGACAGTTGTTGCGCAATCACCGCGTGCACGAGCGCTTCGAAGGGTTGTTTATTAAAAGGGCTGTAGTCCAAAGCTGAACCATTTTTAATGAGCTGGCCGAGCGAGGGGTCGGTTTTACTTAACCAGGCTTCGGCTATCTTCACTGATGCTGAAAAGGTCGCTAGAGACACCTCAGTTAATTCGATGCGGTGCCATTAATGCACTCCAGGCGCCGGCCTCGATAAATATACGTTTTACTCTTGGGAAGGCCTGTTTTATTTGTAAGTCGATATCAGCAATCGTTTGTTCTAGTTCGATAATACTAAGGTTATCTTTAAAGTCCACGTTCATGGTGACTAGAATATAGTCTGGTCCCATGTGCATAGTAAGTAATTCATTCACCGCATCAACGCTGCTAAATTTATCAGTTATATTGTGAATGCCTTTGACTAGTTCTGGGTTGGCGCTTTCACCAATTAATAAGCTTTTTGTTTCGTAAGCCAGCCAAATGGCTGTGCCGCCCAATATTAGACCAATAAAGACTGATGCGATGCCATCGTACAGCGGGTCGCCGGTATAGTGTGAAAGCGCAATACCAGCAAAGGCAACGAGTAAGCCTAGCATGGCGGCAGAGTCCTCAAAAAGAACCACAAAAAGTGAGGGGTCTTTGCCTCGCTTGACGGCCTCAAGGTAGCCCCACTTGCCTTTGCTACGGGTAAATTCACGTAAGGCGAAGCCCCAGGCGGCACCTTCAAACACTAGGGCCAAACCAAGGACTATGAAGCTGAGCGTTGGGTCGCCCATTTTGCTGGGGGCTAATATATGGTGAATACCTTCATAGATAGAAATGCCAGCGCCGACGGCAAATATAAGAATAGCGACTACAAAGCTCCAAAAATAGATTTCTTTGCCATGACCAAACGGGAACTGCTGGTCGGCGGGTTGTTGAGCGCGTTTTAAACCGTGCAGCAACAGCAACTGATTGCCGGTATCAACTAGCGAATGAATGCCTTCAGATAGCATCGCCGAGCTACCAGAATAGAAGGCGGCAATAAATTTAGTAATCGAGATCAGGCCGTTGCCCACTAGCGCGGCATAAATAACTTTTTTAGTAGAAGATGACATAACGTTCAGTTTAATGAAATTAAGCCTAAGGTGCGATTATATTTTGCATTATAGCGAAACCTTTCAGGCTTGAAAGTACGGCAATATAGCGTAGTATTAACCTTTAACGTATTAATGGTAAGTTTATAAATGCATGACTCTATAAAAACTCGATATCAAGCGGGTTTTTTTGTCATTTTAGTTGCGCTCATTATAATAACGCCATTTTGTGGCTGGTTATTTGATTGTGGCTGTACCTGGCCCTGGGCTGG
>JASJGO010000067.1:0-24155 GCA_033791505.1 Cycloclasticus sp. | reverse complement strand
ATATCGACCAAAGTCATGAACATCGTGCGAAAGAAATAGCGTTAGAGATGCTCGAAGAAGCCGGTATAGATATTCCAGTCGTCTGTTCGTCTGATATTGCCCCTGTTAGCAAAGAAAATAATCGCCTTAAAAGTCTATTACTTCAATGCTTTGCCGCCGAGCACACGCGCGAAACGATAGCCGCGGTAGAAAAAACAGCGATAAACGATGGTTATGACGCCCGTTTATTGACCTTATTGTCCTACGGTGGTGCCGTTAACGTTGAGTATCCACGATTGTATGAAACCGTTATTTCCGGCCCCATAGGCGGCATGATGGGCGCGCAGGTAATGAGCAATAAATTAGGCCTAAAAAACGTCTGTACCGCCGACATGGGTGGTACCAGCTTTGACGTAGGCTTGATCGTTAACAATATGCTGACTATCCGTAAAGACCCCGATTTCGCAGGACATCGACTAGCCTTACCGATGGTGGCTATTGATTCGGTCGGTTCGGGTGCTGGGTCAGCCGTATGGATTGATGAATACAAACGTCTTCATGTTGGCCCAGAAAGCGCTGGTGCAGAAGTGGGGATTTGTTATAAATATGACAAATTGACCGTGACCGACGTCAACGTCGCCATGGGCTATGTTGACCCTAATTACTTCTTGGGCGGTAAGATCACCCTGGACGCTGAAAAGGCCAAAAAAGCATTAAAAGAAACCATTGCTGATCCTTTAGGCCTGGATATTTATCAGGCAGGTAAAGGTATTTTAGCCGTGGTTAACGCGCAAATGCGTGATGCCGCTAAGGCCATTCTGGTTTCAAAAGGCTATAACACGCGCGACTTTACTATGATGTGTTACGGCGGCGCGGGCCCTGTGCATATGTGGGGCTACACGCAAGACTTCGAACTCGCCGATGTTATTACCTTCCCTTACGCCGCCGCTTTCTCAGCCTTTGGTGGTGCTTGCGCCGAATACCTGCACCGTTATCATATGGGTGTTGTGATGACCGTTCCTAATGGCATCGAAGACGCTGGTAAGGAAAAAGTGGCTAAAGATATTGATGCTGCCTGGCGCACGCTTGAAGCTCGAGCCGTAGAAGAAATGGCGTCTGAAGGTATCGCTTCAGAGGATCTCGTTTATCGCTATGGTTTTTATGGCCGTTATATGGGCCAACTGGAGAGTTTTGAAACCTTATTAGATTCTGGTGAGGCAAAAAGCGCCGAAGATATCGATAAAATTATTGCTGCATTTGAAGAAATGTACACCAATATTTATCCGGAAGGCGCACGATTCCCCGATGCCGGTTATGCGATTACGGAAGTCTTCGTACAAGCGGTTGCGCCTAAAGCGATGCCAGAAATTATAAGTCACGAAATTGAGGGCGCGATACCACCTGAAGCAGCTTACGTTGAAAGCAGACAGGTCAGTCATGAAGGTCAGTTTTATGACTTTAAAGTTTGGCAAATGTCAGAGCTCAGAGCCGGCAATATTGTGCACGGACCGGCCATTATTCGTGACCCAATGACGACGGTTATCATTCCACCTGAAAAACGCATTGAAATAGACGAGTACATGGTTCTACATTACCGTTAAACCCTAGCGAGCCGCTTCTCAACTTAGTTGAGAAGCGGCTTTTTTTTGTCTTAAATAAAGCAATAAACTACTTATAAAGTTGACCTAATTAAAGTAAATTAAGACAACTTTCTGGAGAAACACAATGGAATTCAAGCCTTACCCAGACATTGTCTGGCAACCGACTGAAGAATTAATCGCCAACTCGCAAATACAAAAATTCATTAACGCCGCGGGTGTCAGCGACTACGATGAATTATTGATCAAAGCCGACGCTGACCCCGAATGGTTCTGGAATGCCGCCATCAAATTTCTTGATATAAAGTTTTATCAAGATTATGACAGGGTCATGGATCAGTCTAAAGGTATCGAATGGACCGAATGGTGCGTAGGCGGCAAAACAAATCTAGTGCTGAATTGTTTAGATAAGCACAAGGGCACCGATGTTTGGCACAAACCCTTTATCCATCACGAAACCGAAGCGGGCAAAAAAAGCTCGTTCACTTACGCCGAACTCGATGAAAAAGTTAGCCAGTTAACCGAAGGCCTACGTTCACTGGGGCTCGGTAAGGGCGATGCTGTCGGCTTGTATATGCCGATGATTCCTGAAGTGACCGTCGCTTTTTTAGCTATTATAAAAATGGGAGGCGTGGTCATTCCTCTTTTTTCCGGCTTCGGCCCTGAACCCATTATCGTGCGGTTAAATGATGGTCAGGCGAAGGCCGTTATCACGGTAGATGGCACATCAAGGCGATCCAATATCGTCAAGCTTAAACCCACTATTGATGTAGCAAGAAAAAGCATACCTAGCTTGCAACACGTGGTCGTGTTTAACCATATGGGCTTAGAACCCACTATGCAGGCGGGGGATATTGACTGGCAAACGTTGACAGAAAACATGCCCATCAGCAGTGAAACCGAGGTCATGAACACCGAAGACCCGATGATGCTCATCTATACCTCAGGCACCACAGGTATGCCCAAAGGTACAGTGCAAACCCACTGTGGCTTTATGATCAAAGCGATGTTCGATTTACACGTGATGTCTGAACTAACAGCGGACGACCGTTTACTCTGGATGAGCGATATGGGCTGGGTAGTTGGCCCACTTGAAATTATGGGCACCAGCTTTGTTGGCGCCACCTTAATAATGGGGGAGGGTGCACCTAATTACCCAGAAGCTGGACGAATTTGGCGACTACTGCAGGAATACAAAGTCAGCTGGTTAGGTTTCGCACCGACCATCGCCCGTATGTTTATGAGTCAACCTGAAGAAAGCGTTAGCCAGTACGACTTCTCTTCACTAAAAACGGTACTGACTACCGGTGAACCATGGAACCCCGATGCCTGGCTATGGTTTTTCGACAAAATCTGTAATAAACGCGTGCCGATCATCAACTTAACCGGCGGCACAGAGATTGGTTGTGGGATTTTAGGCTGCACTGTTGCCCGACCACTAAAACCTTGCTGCTTTAATACGCAGTTACCTGGCATGGGTGCAGATATTCTCGACGAACAAGGCCAGTCTATAGAAGACGGTAAAGTGGGTGAATTAGCACTTCGAAATTCGTCTATTGGGCTAACACGTGGCTTATGGAACAACTCCGAACGTTATCTTGACAGTTATTGGCGAACCGTTCCCGGGGTCTGGGTGCACGGCGACTGGGCGGTAAAAGACGATCACGGTATGTGGTATGTACTAGGGCGTTCTGACGATACGCTTAAAATTGCCGGAAAACGTACTGGCCCCGCTGAAATAGAAGGCCCTTTATTGGCGACGGGTAAAATTGTAGAGGCCGCCGTTATTGGCGTACCCGATGAGATTGGTGGCTCTGCTGTGGTCTGCGTTTGTGTACCTAAAGAAGGTTATGTAGAAGAGGAGCTAAGGCAAGAACTGACCAACGCTGTGGTCAATGAAATGGGCAAGTCCTACCAACCGAAACAAATTATTTTTGTAGCGGATCTACCTAAAACTCGTACCATGAAAATAATGCGTCGCGTTGTCAGGGCGCTTTTATTAGGTACTGAACCGGGCGATTTATCATCTATGGTTAACCCTGAGTCTATTGATTTCATTAAGCAAAAAAAGTTAAAATAACGATCGTTAGATAGGTGGGTGTTATTGTGCCTAACGAAAGGTTTACCCGCTTTTTCTATTGGCCTTATTTAGTTTAAGGCTAACTACTGCTTAAAAAACAAGGAAATCATGTCAGAAGATCAAAAAAACGAATGGCCATTGAGTGGTGTTCGTGTGTATGAAATTGGCACCAGCGTTGCTGCCCCATTTGGTACCTGGATTCTCGCCGCTATGGGCGCAGAAGTCATCAAAGTTGAACCCGAAGGCCGAGGCGATGACTGCCGCCACTGGGGGCCTCCTTTCTGGAATGGCACGTCTTCTATGTTTCAGGCCTTAAACCGTGATAAAAAATCCGTCACCGTTGATCTCAGCAATCCAGAAGATAAAGCCTGGTTAAGAAACGAACTCGTTAATAAAGCCGACGTGGTTTTACAAAACATGCGCCCCGGTAAAATTGCTTCATTGGGGCTTGGAGCGGATGAGTTATGCAAAAAGAACCCCAAACTTATTTATACCAATATCTGGGCCTTTGGTAAAACCGGGCCAATGAAAGACAAACCCGGCTATGATCCTTTAATGCAGGCGTATAGTGGACTCATGAGTCTTAATGGTGAAGAAGGCCGCCCACCCGTTAGAATAGGTACCTCTGCGATCGATATGGGTACCGGCATGTGGTGTGCTATCGGCATTATCGCCGCCTTATTTGAACGCCAAAAAACGGGCAAAGGCTGCATCGTTGATACCGCTCTATATGAAACGGCCTTAAGCTGGATGACGTACCACGCAGCGGGCTACCACTCCACGGGGGAATTACCCACGCCTCAAGGTTCTGGCGTGCAGGGCATTGCTCCTTATCAGGCGTATGAATGTTCTGATGGTTATCTCGTTATTGCGGCGCCAAATAATAAATTATTTGAGTTGCTAAAAGATGTATTAGGCAACCCAGCTTGGACCACAGAGGAGCGTTTCCAAACGAATCCAGAGCGTTTTAAAAATAAAATAGAACTGAACTGCTTAATCACCGAGATAACGATCCAGCAGCCGCGTGCGTATTGGCAACAAAAACTGGACACTGTAGGCCTGCCAAATTCACCAATTCAAAAGGTAGATGAGGTTTTAGCTGACCCACAAACTCAGTCTCTTGGTATCGTACAAGAGTCAGTTGAACACGCCATGAAGCTAATCGGCCTACCTATTTCATTCAACGGTAAAAGACCACCGCTACGAAATGTTGCCCCCGCACTAGGTGCCGATAACGACACTTATAAAAACTAATAGAGATATTTAAAGATGAACGAAATTTCAATCCCCTTAGGCAACGATTACCAGGATATTCGTGATGCGGTTAATAAAATCTGTGATGATTTTCCTGGAGAATATTGGCGTAAGCTGGATAAAGAAAGCGCTTACCCAGAAGAATTTGTTAATGCGCTAACAGAATCAGGCTTTTTATCCGCGCTTATTCCTGAAGAATACGGCGGCGTGGGCCTGCCGCTACGTGCTGCGGCCGTTATTATGGAAACCATCCATGCATCGGGTGGCTCTGCTTCAGCCTGTCACGCACAAATGTATATTATGGGGGCCGTTTTACGCCATGGCAGCGAAGAGCAAAAACAAAAATACCTGCCCAAAATTGCGTCCGGCGAATTACGGCTACAGGCCTTTGGCGTTACCGAGCCAACCTCTGGTTCTGACACCACTAAATTAAGAACTAAAGCCGTTAAGCAAGGCGATAAATATATCGTCAACGGTCAAAAAGTTTGGACTAGCCGTGCTTTTCAATCTGATTTAATGTTGCTGTTGGCGCGAACAACGCCACTTGAAGAGGTTGCTAAACCAACAGACGGCTTATCTATCTTTTTAGTCGATATGCGTGAAGTGGTCGGCAATGGTATGGAAATTCGCGCCATCGACGCGATGATTAACCACAATACCACCGAAGTATTCTTCGACAATATGGAAATCCCGGCTGATTCTCTTATTGGCGAAGAGGGTAAAGGTTTCCGTTACGTGATGAGTGGCATGAACGCAGAACGCGTTATTATTGCTGGTGAAAGTATTGGCGACGCACGCTTTTTTATTGAACGCGCGACTAATTACGCCAATGAACGTAAAATTTTTGGTGGACCAATTGGCAAAAATCAGGGCATTCAATTCCCAATTGCTCGTGCTTATGCAGAGATTGAAGCCGCTGAATTAATGGCGCGTAAAGCCGCCGCGCTCTTTGAAGCGGGTGTGCCTTGTGGAGCCGAAGCCAATATGGCAAAAATGTTATGTGCTGAAGCCGCCTGGAACGCGGGCGAAGCGTGTATGCAAACGCACGGTGGTTTTGCGTTTGCCTGTGAATATGATATTGAACGAAAGTGGCGCGAAGCAAGACTGTATTTGATCGCACCTATTTCGACCAATATGATACTGAGCTTTATCGGGCAACACGTATTGGGTATGCCTAAATCGTATTAAAAATAACTTCAATAAAATCAGGAGGAGACAGATGGCTAGAGTTAATGGAAAAGTTGTATTAATCACCGGTGCTGCAATGGGTATGGGTCGCACTCATAGTGAGTTATTAGCCGAAGAAGGTGCAACGGTTATTGTTACTGACATGAATGCAAGCGAAGGTCAGGCAACTGTTGACAGCATCATTAGCAATGGTGGTAAAGCGGAATTTTTATCACTCAATGTGACTGATAAGGCCGAATGGAAAAGCGTAGTTGATCAAGTGGTCGCTAAACACGGGAAAATTGACGTCTTAGTCAATAACGCTGGGATATTAATTCTAACCAGCTTAGAAGACACCACAGAAGACCAGTGGGACAAAACCTTTGATATCAATGTAAAAGGTGTGTTTTTCGGTACTCAGGCAGTATTACCGGCTATGAAAAAAGCAGGCGCAGGCTCTATCGTTAATATTTCTTCCATCTACGGCCTTGTGGGTGCACCGATGTCTGCGGCTTACCAAGCCACTAAAGGCGCGGTTAGATTATTCAGCAAAGCAACTGCCGTTGAATACGCAGAACACAAAATCCGCGTGAATTCAGTACACCCAGGCGTTATTGATACACCGATGACGAAAGACTTGTTACACGGTGACGAAGAAACACGCCAGGCTATCTTAGGTTCAACTATTCTGAACCGCCCAGCGCAGCCGAAAGAAGTTTCATACGCCGTCTTACACCTGGCTAGTGATGACTCTTCATTCATGACCGGATCAGAAATGGTCGTTGATGGCGGCTATACAGCCGTTTAATCACCAGCGTTTTTAATAACGGGATTTTATTCCCTGGGAAAACAAGTGCAGCAATTAAACTTTGAGCCTGTTTTAACGGCTGAAAAAGAACAGCAATTAAGACAGCAAGTTAGGGAATTCCTCAAGCAACACGGGGATTTCAAAGATTCTAACGTGATAGATTCGTGGTCGGTATGCGACCCAGAGTTTAGCCGTTCGCTAGCCGCAAAAGGCTGGCTCGGTATGACCTGGCCAACCGAGTACGGCGGCGGTGGCAAAAGCTATCTTGAGCGTTACGTCGTTATTGAAGAATTATTGGCGGCCGGTGCACCCGTTGGGGCGCACTGGGTCGCTGATCGTCAAAGCGGGCCGTTATTATTAAAATTTGGCACCCAGGAACAACGCGAATCATTCTTACCTAAAGTCGTTAAGGGCGAATGCTTCTTTGCGATTGGTATGAGCGAGCCCAATAGTGGTTCCGATTTGGCTTCTATCAAAACCCGAGCCGAACGCGTTGAAGGCGGCTGGATTGTTAATGGTTCTAAAATTTGGACCAGTTGGGCACACGTTTGCCATCAAATGATTACCCTGTGCCGTACGGCGCCACCGTCTGATAATCGACACGCTGGACTCAGTCAATTTATTGTCGACCTCAAAGCTGAAGGCATCACCATTCGGCCTATCGTCACACTGGCCGGTGAGAAGCACTTCAATGAGATATTCTTCGATAACGTCTTTGTTGCCGATAATCGAGTCGTCGGGAAGCTTAACGAAGGCTGGAGCCAGGTCATGGCCGAATTAGCCTTCGAGCGTAGTGGGCCAGAACGCTTCTTGAGCAGTTATCAATTATTAGAAGCCGCTATACGCGTTTTACGCCAGGCAAACCTCTCGCAACACGCCGAAACGATTATTGGACAATACGTGGCGCGTTTAATGGTATTACGACAAATGTCCTTATCCGTGGCTAACCAGCTACAAGAGGGCAAACTACCCGTTAATGAAGCCTCAGTTGTTAAAGACCTCGGCACGTCGTTTGAGCAGGAGCTACCAGAGGCGATACGTTTAATTCTAGCCACCGAGCCACGTGCCGATGCCGAGCAGGGTGTAGAGCGATTATTATCTGATGCGATACTAAAGGCACCGTCTTTCTCTTTACGAGGTGGCACTCGTGAAATTCTTAGGGGCATTATTGCAAGAGGGCTGGGTTTACGATGAAAGAGTTAACACAATTAATTGAAGAGTCCGCCACACGTCTATTTGAAAGCTTTTCTACTGAAGATGCTTATCAAACACTGGAGTCTGGAAAATTCCCACAACAATTATGGACGGATTTTTTAGCCGATGGCTGGTTAAAAACCACCTTAGCCGAAGAAAAGGATGGTGCGGGTCTTGGCCTTGCCGGCGGTTGCGTACTGATGCGCTTAGCGGGCTATCACGCGGTGCCATTGCCGATACAGGAGTCATTAATGGCGGTCTATTTAGCCGCTGAGTCGGGTATCGAAGTCAATGATGATTTATTAGTCACCGCGATTATTTCTCAGCCAATAGACGACGCATCCGAACTCGTTTTAGCGAATATACCCTGGGCGCGTCATGCCGCCGGAGTATTAGTGATTTTTCCAGTAGCTAATGAAACACACGCCGTGGTCATTAAGCGAGCTGACCTCAATATTTCAAATCACCATAATATGGCCGGCGAGCCACGCGATGACGTAACGATAAATACCGCCCAACTGATTGCTGGCAATAAACTCAATGGTATTTCTATCGAACGGGTGAACAGCTGGATGGCTTTAGGCCGAGCAGCGCAAATATCGGGTGCCTTACGCAGCGTACTCGAAAGCACCGTCAACTACGCTAATGAACGTTCACAATTTGGACGTCAAATTGGTAAATTCCAGGCTCTACAACAACAATTAGCGGTACAGGCCGAAATGACCAGCGCTTCAATTTGTGCCGTAGACGCCGCTATTGGTCATCTAGATAGCGAACAGGAATGGGAACTGATTGCCTGCGCTAAAGTAACCACCAGTGAATCAGCTGGATACGCGGCTAAAACCGCGCACGCCGTACACGCGGCGATCGGTTTTACACAGGAATACCCACTGCAATTATGCACGCGCCGCCTATGGTCATGGCGAGATGAGTATGGAAATGAAGCGCAATGGTCAGCCAAAATAGGTCGTCATTGTATGCAATTAGAAAACGATAATTTATGGGGTTGGTTAACAACTCAAACGGGTTAAATCAGGAGAAAAATTTTGACTACCGACGTAACAAGTGAAGTAACAGAGGACGGCATCGCCATTTGGCGAATGAATCGCGTTGATACGCGTAACGCCATTTCAGATGGCCAGATGATCAATGACCTGGTGTCATTGGCTGAAGACGCACAAAAGAACCCGCAGATTCGAGTAGTGATTTTAACCGGCAACGGCCCAGCATTTTCATCCGGCGGTAACGTCAAAAAAATTCGTGAAGACATGACCGAATCGGATAAAACCCCGCATGAATTAGCGACATGGTACCGAGAGGGCATTCAACGTATTCCCTTAGCTTTCCAAAAACTTGATGTGCCCATTATCGCCGCTGTGAATGGCCCCGCAATTGGCGCTGGTTGTGATTTAACCTGCATGTGTGATATCCGTATCGCCGCAGAAAACGCACGTTTTGCAGAAAGTTTTGTCAAATTAGGCATTATTCCCGGTGACGGTGGATCCTGGTTATTGCCACGTGCAGTGGGCCTTGCAAAAGCGTCTGAAATGGCTTTCACGGGTGACCCTATTAGCGCGCAAGAAGCGCTACAGTTTGGTTTGGTTTCTAAGGTCGTCCCTGATGATCAACTGATGGACGAGGCTATAGCCTTAGCAAAACGAATTGCGGTTAATCCACCCGTGTCGGTTCGCATGGCGAAGCAATTAATCCGCGAAGGACAACGCACAGATTTAGATACCCATCTTCAAATGGCTGCGGTTATGCAAGCTGTATCACACCGCACCGACGACCATCGTGAAGCGATGAATGCTATTTTTGAAAAACGAAAAGGCGACTTTAAAGGGCGCTAATTAATAATTCAGTTAAAGGAGAATAAAACATGCTAATGAAAGATAAAGTTGTATTGGTAACAGGTGCAGGCCGCGGAATCGGTCGTGCAATGGCAATAATGATGGCTGAGCACGGCGCAAAGGTCGTGGTTAATGATCTAGGTGCGGGTGTTGGCGGTGAAGAAACCGGTGAAAGCCCAGCAGATGAGGTCGTTGCAACCATCCGCGCTGCCGGTGGTGAAGCAGTTATCAACGGTGATAACGTCGCCAATATCGATGGCGCAGAAGCGATGATTCAATCGGCTATCGACAATTTTGGTCGCATTGACACGGTAGTCAATAATGCCGGTATTCTGCGCGATAAAATTTTCCATAATATGTCGCCCGACGACTGGAATGCCGTGATCAACGTACATTTAAACGGCAGTTTTAATACCGCTCATTTCGCCGCTAAACATTTCCGCAAACAAGAAAGTGGCAGTTTTGTTTTTATGACGTCCACATCCGGTCTTATCGGTAACTTTGGCCAGGCAAACTACGCCGCTGCAAAAGCGGGTATCGCTGCGCTATCTAAAAGTATCGCCTTGGATATGGAACGCTACAATGTTCGTTCAAACTGTATTTCACCTTTCGCCTGGAGCCGTATGATTGGCGCTATCCCAGTAAATACCCCTGAACAGCAGGCGCGCGTTGATAAATTAAAAGAAATGACGCCTGAAAAAATCGCACCAATGGCCGTGTACCTTGCCAGCGATACCGCTAAAGACGTAACGGGGCAAATTTTCGCCGTACGTAATAACGAAATTTTCTTAATGGGCCAATCAAGACCAATACGCTCATCACATCGCTCAGAAGGTTGGACACCAGAAAGCATTTCAGATCACGCGATCCCTGCCTTGCAAAGTAGCTTTTATCCTTTAGATCGATCTGCGGACGTATTCTCCTGGGATCCAGTTTAAGCCACCCCAGAGGACTATCCGATGAGTTCAAATTTATTAAGTTACGACAGTGGAACGGCTAACTTACCTTTAGTTGGTAAGACCCTTGGCACTTTATTTGATGAAATCTCCGATAAGTTTGCCGATAAAACGGCGCTTATCTCTGTCCATCAAGCTATCCGCTGGTCATTTAAAGAATACAGAGAGAAAGTAGATGCGCTGGCTGTAGGATTAATAGAGCTGGGGCTTAAACCAGGTGATCGAATAGGTATTTGGTCACAAAATAATGCTGAGTGGGTGCTCACCCAGTTTGCGACTGCCAAAGCCGGATTAATTTTAGTCAGTTTAAACCCTGCCTATCGAACCAGTGAACTGGAGTACGCGCTAAATAAAGCTGGTTGCAAAGCATTAATACTGTCGCCTACATTTAAAACGAGCCAGTACATTGAAATATTCATGGAGTTAGCTCCAGAATTAGCTCATTGCGAACCCGGCAGGCTAGTATCTAAAGCGCTACCCACCTTGGAAGTAGTTATTCGCTTAGGTGACGAGCAGACGCCAGGGATGCTTAACTTCAACCAGGTAATGTTAAGCGGCTCAGAACAATCCAAGGAAACATTAATTACGCTGTCTACTTCGCTGCAATTTGATGATGCGATTAATATACAGTTCACCAGTGGTACAACGGGGTCACCAAAAGGCGCCACATTGAGTCATCATAATATCGTTAATAATGCTATTCAGACTGGTAGCATAATGGGCATTACGGAAAAAGATATTGTCTGCATCCCAGTCCCTATGTATCACTGCTTCGGCATGGTTATTGGTACATTGATGTCACTCGCCAAAGGAGCTACTGCCGTTTTAGCCGGTGAATATTTCGAGCCTGAACTAGTACTGAAAACGGTTTCTGAAGAACGGTGCACCGCGTTATATGGTGTACCAACCATGTACATCGCCATGCTAGGGCACCCAAACTTTTCAAATTATGACCTAAGCTCACTCGAAGGCGGGATTATGGCTGCTGCACCGTGTCCAGAAGAAGTGATGAAACAGGTCATCGACAAAATGTACATGAAGAACATAACCATTGCCTATGGTATGACGGAATTAAGCCCCGTTTCTACGCAGACCAGAATGGGGGATTCATTTGAACGTAGCATTACCACGGTAGGCAGAGTCAATCCATTTATCGAAGGTAAAATTGTCGATCAACACAATAATATTGTCCCTAGAGGTGAAGTTGGAGAATTTTGTTCGCGAGGTTACAGCGTGATGATCGGTTACTGGGAAGACGTTGAAAGAACTTCGGAAGCTATTGACGCTGGTGGTTGGATGCATACCGGTGATTTAGCGACGATGGATGAAGACGGTTATGTAAAAATCGTTGGTCGTTCTAAAGACATGGTTATTCGTGGCGGTGAAAATATCTACCCAAAAGAACTCGAAGAATTCTTGTACTGCCATGAGCATATTGAAGACGTGCAGGTGATTGGCGTGCCCGATGAGAAGTTTGGTGAAGAGCTTTGTGCCTGGGTTAAATTGATTGATGGTCAGTCAATGACTGAGCAGCAATTGAAAGACTACTGCAAGGGAAAAGTTGCCCATTACAAAGTCCCTCGCTATGTAAAATTCGTCGATGAATTCCCAATGACCGTCACTGGAAAGATACAAAAATTTGTTATGCGCGATATCATGAAAGAAGAATTGGGTTTATAAACAAACCCAGAATTTAATTATAAATTAATTTAACTAAAGGATGTAACACTATGAAATATGAAGACTTTCAACACTTATTATTTGAACATAAAGATAACGGCGTTTTATTAATGACCCTTAATAGACCGGATGTGATGAACGCCACTAACGCGCGTTTACATTGGGAATTAACAAAAATATGGGCCGTTATCCAGGATGACACCTCAGTTAAAAATGTCGTTGTAACGGGCGCGGGTGATCGTGCGTTCTCAGCCGGTGGCGATTTAGACTGGGTTTCAGGTATGGTAGGTAACCCAAAAGCGATTGAAGGGGTAAGACAAGAAGCGGCAGATTTGGTCTATAACATCTTAAGTTTCGAAAAACCCATTATTTCAGCGATTAATGGCGTTGCAGTAGGCGCTGGCCTGGTGGTTGCTATGCTCGCCGATATCAGCATTATCTCTAAAGAAAGAGGCAAATTTACCGATGGACACGTCAAATTAGGCGTTGCCGCGGGTGATCACGCAGCCATTATCTGGCCGCTGTTATGTGGTATGGCAAAAGCCAAGTACTACTTGATGACCGCAGAATTCATCAACGGCGAACAGGCCGAACGTATGGGTATGGTCAGTTTATGCGTACCACACGCTGAGTTAATGGACGAGGCTTTTAAAGTCGCTAACCAGTTGGCTAAAGGTAGTCAGTCCGCGATCAACGGAACAAAGAATACGCTCAATGGCTGGATGAAAATGGCTTCGCCAATTTTCGAGGCTTCTTTGCGTGAAGAAATGCTGAATTTCTTAAGCGATGACGCTAAAGAGGGCGTTGCTGCCGTGCGTGAAAAAAGAGCGCCGAATTTTCCTTCTGCACAATAAATATTGAGCGCAATAAAAAGGCCCCGTTGGGGCCTTTTTATTGCAAAAATTAAACTTCCATACGCTTTAGGTTAATACGGGCGGGGATTTAGTCACCTGTAATAGGGTTTTAATCGCTTTATCTAAACCACCCAGCGTTAGCGGATACATACGGTCACCGATTAATTGCCGAGTTAACTGATTCGATGGTCGTCGATCCCAATTTTTCTCAGCGTCAGGGTTTAACCAAACGGTATTTGGAAAAGCCGTCAGTAAACGATTAAACCAAACCGCACCCGCCTCTTCATTCCAATATTCTACCGAGCCGCCAGGGTAAGTAATTTCATACGGGCTCATGCTGGCGTCACCAACAAAAATTAACTTATAGTCACTCGGGTAACGGTGTATTAAATCCATCGTCGGTGTTATTTCGCTACGGCGGCGCGTATTATCTTTCCATAGGTTTTCATACGTAAAGTTATGGAAGTAATAATACTCCAGGTGCTTAAACTCTGTTTTGGCGGCGGAGAATAGCTCTTCACAAATACGAATATGGTCATCCATTGAGCCGCCGACGTCGAGCAACAAAAGGACTTTGATCGCGTTGTGCCGTTCTGGCACCATTTTTAAATCGAGATAACCCGCATTGGCGGCGGTTGAGCGGATAGTATCGTCCAAATCCAGTACATCGGGCGAACCTTGGCGGGCGAATTTTCTGAGTTTACGAAGCGCCACCTTGATATTTCGAGTATTCAGTTCAACGCTATCATCCAGGTTGCGAAATTCTCGTTTATCCCAAACCTTCACCGCGCTCCGATGACGTGACTCATCCTGACCGATACGAACCCCCTCAGGGTTGTAGCCGTATGCACCAAAGGGTGAAGTGCCACCCGTACCAATCCATTTATTACCACCGTGGTGCTCTTCTTTTTGCTCGGCTAGCCTTTTTTTCAAGGTTTCAAGTAGTTCATCCCAACCACCGAGTGACTGGATCTTCTTTTTTTCTTCTTCACTCAATAACTTTTCAGCCTGTTTTTGTAGCCATTCTGCTGGGATTTTACCAAAAATCTCGTCTAATCCTCCCGCTTCAAGCCCAGCAAAGGTCGAACTAAATACCTGATCAAAACGATCATAATATCGCTCGTCTTTGACTAGCGCTGTACGTGATAAGTAATAGAAAGCATTAATATCAAAGCTAGCTATCCTTGCCTGCAATGCACTCAGCAAGGAGAGTAATTCCGTAATACTGACTGGAATAGCCGATTTACGTAGCGCGAAGAAAAATTCAATAAACATCGGTTAATTAATCGTTTTGCTTACGCCTGTTTAAAAAAGCGAGGCGCTCAAATAAGTGCACGTCTTGTTCATTTTTCAGCAAGGCTCCGTGCATTTTGGGCAATAAACCCTTATCGTCATCGCGTAGTGTTTCGGCGCTTAAGTCTTCTGATAACAACAACTTAATCCAGTCTAATAACTCAGAGGTCGATGGTTTTTTCTTTAAGCCCGCGACTTGTCGCACGTCAAAAAACAAACCCAGTGCTTCGGCCAATAACTCTTTTTTAAGATCAGGAAAGTGAACATTAACGATTTGCTGCATCGTCTCGACTTCTGGAAAACGAATATAGTGGAAAAAACAACGGCGTAAAAAAGCATCCGGCAGTTCTTTCTCATTATTACTGGTAATAATAATCAATGGTCGGTGTTTCGCTTTTATTAACTCTTGCGTTTCATAAACATAAAATTCCATACGATCCAGTTCTTGTAGTAAATCGTTAGGAAATTCGATATCGGCTTTATCAATTTCATCAATCAATAATATCGCGCGCTGTTCTGAATTAAACGCTTCCCAAATTTTACCTTTTACGATGTAGTTGGCGATATCGTGAACGCGCTCATCGCCGAGTTGAGAGTCTCTTAAGCGTGAAACCGCATCGTATTCATACAAGCCCTGATGGGCCTTCGTGGTTGATTTGATATGCCACTCAATCAACGGCGCATCAAGAGACTTCGCCACCTCCAGCGCCAACTGAGTTTTCCCCGTTCCTGGTTCGCCTTTAATCAGCAAAGGGCGTTCTAGTGTAAGCGCGGCATTGACCGCCATTTTAAGTTCTTCGGTCGCAACGTAATTGCTGGTTCCTTCAAATCGGTTTATTGACATAAGATATTTGGAGCCTATTTAAAATTTATTCTCAATTATAAGGGATTTTGCTCAATCAATTGCTTTGCAATAATGATCCGCTGTAACTCGTTGGTTCCTTCACCAATGGCGAGCAGGGGTGCATCTCTGTAATATCGCTCAACATTAAACTCAGTGGAATAGCCATACGCGCCATGAATACGTAGAGCCTCAGCCGAGTTGCTCATCGCCGCTTCGGTGGCATACAGTTTGGCCATACCAGCTTCCATATCGCAACGGTCACCACGATCAAATGCGGCTGCCGCCGATTGCACCAATAGTCTGGCCGCTTCAACTCGCGTGGCCATATCGGCGAGGTAAATTTGGATCGATTGATGCTGGCAGATAGGTTTACCGAATGTTTTACGTTGCTGCGAGTATTCAATTGAATCGTTTAACGCCGCTGAAGCCACACCGATACCACGAGCGGCGACGTTAATGCGACCCAATGCTAATGCGCCCAGCGCGTGCTGTAAGCCATGACCTTCTTCAAGACCAATAAGGTTTTCGCTGGGTAAATGGTAGTTTTCGAGGAAAAATTCAGCGGTATCGACGCCTTTATATCCCAGTTTCTTCAGTTTATTACCCATCACAAAACCTTCACCTTTAGGCGCAATGAACAGGCTCATGCCCTTATGGGCAGGAGTCGCCGTTGAGTCTGTTTTTACCAATAAGGCAAAACAACTACCGTGAAGGCTATTGGTAATCCA
Organism: Cycloclasticus sp.; assembly: GCA_033791505.1. GTDB lineage: Bacteria > Pseudomonadota > Gammaproteobacteria > Methylococcales > Cycloclasticaceae > Cycloclasticus. The sequence continues at coordinate 7,870 of JASJGO010000067.1, read as the reverse complement.
GGTTTTAGAACCATTAATAATGTATTCGTCACCATCGAGCTGCGCCGTGGTTTTGATCGCTTGCAGGTCTGTACCGCAGTTTGGCTCGGTTAACGCCAGAGCGCCGCGCATTTCACCCGATGCAAATAAGGGTAACCATTTTCTTTTCTGCTCTTCGGTACCAAAGCGCTGTACGGACATCGCCATAATCAAGTGAGAATTAAACACCCCGGTCAGTGACATCCAGACACAGGCGATCTTTTCGACAATTTTTGCATACACACTAACGGGTAAGCCAAGGCCACCGTATTCAGGATCAATCACCGCACCGAAAAGCCCCATTTCTTTCATCTGAGCAACAATTTCCTCTGGGTATTCATCGTCTGCTTCAAGCTGACGAACAGAGGGTTTAATTTGGATTAAAAATTTGTCTACAGCGTCTAAAATAAGCTGCTCATTCTCGGCATCAAAATTCATTCTATCTTTCCTATAATCTATCAAACAGTTGTTATATTATGATGCTTATAAAACAGCAATGCGAGGTTTTTTTACCTCGCCTAAAACAGGATTAAAGCATGTTAAGAGAAGCCGCCGCGATGGTGTTAGCCCGTGATACAAAAGAAGGTATAGAGGTTTGTATGCTAAGACGAGTTGACCATTCACGTTTTGCTGCGGGGGCGTACGTTTTCCCTGGTGGAGCGCTTGATGAGCAAGATAGTCAGTTCAATTCGTCGTCCTTGCAAGGTGTTAAAGCCCCCGTTGACGAGCCAATAACAGCTTATAAAATTGCCGCCATCAGAGAAACATTTGAAGAGTCCGGCCTATTAATTGCGACTGTAAACGGCGAGGATAAAATTGACCACGAATTACGCGAGCAATTGCAGCGGAACGAGCTCGTATTTGAGCAAGTATTAAACCTCTCGAACGCCACGCTTAAGCTGGATACCGTTATCTTTTACGATCACTGGATCACCCCTGAAGCTGCGCCGATTCGGTTTGATACTCGTTTTTTTCTATCCACTGTATCAAGTGAACAGGAATTGATTCACGATGATAAGGAAACCGATCAATCCTGTTGGGCAAGGCCTTCAGAGGTTTTATCGCTACACGAGAAGGGCGAGGTGAAATTGATGCCGGTAACGCACGTACAGTTGAAACGCTTATCAAAGTTCGAATCGGTGGCTGAATTGCTAACCTCAGCCAAAAAGCAAACGGATATTCAGCCAACTTTACCGGTTTTAAACTATGACGCATCCGGCAAGCCGGAGTCTGTCAGCATTCAATTGGTAGAAGGGCTTGTTAAGTATCCGCCATTTAGGAAATAGCGTTTAGTCCGCTAACTTTGACAGCAGCGATACCATCTCAGGAATTTCTTCAAACACCATTACGCCCGATTTCGAGATAGTACTCAATAATTGTTTTTGTCCGCCCATCCAAATTAAGAAAACCGGGCAATCTGGTTTTTTCTCAAGCTGGATAACGCCTTCGGCCAGCTGATCCGCAATGCTGTCCATCAGCCCCATAAAAATAACGATCGCGTCAAATTCATTCGATTGAATCAATGCTGTCGTTATGTTTTGTAACATTTTTGGCTCAGCTACGAGCGCCGCGGTAACGTCAATAGGATTTTGATTAGCACTAAAAACCGAGAGAAGAGGGTGCATCTTAGTGCATAAGTCATCGCTAAACGCGCTGATACAGAGTCCCGCGTTTTCCAGTTGATCACTCAACATCACGCCCGCACCGCCAGATATTGAAACGACGCCAATACGTTTACCAGATAATTTATTACCGCTGAGGTAAAACTCGCTATAACGAATCATCTCGCTGAGTGAATCCACCTCAATAACTCCGGTACGCTCAAAAATAGCCTGATAATCCGCACCATTTAGTGGGTTTGAGCCCGTATGCGCTTGCGTTGCACGCGCACCAGCGGGGGTTTTCCCACCCTTCAATGCAATAACCGGTTTTCCCTGCTGCTGTGCGCGCAATAAAGCGCTTTCAAAGCGTTCTGCTTGACGAATTTCTTCTATATACAGGCAAATAACCGAGGTCTGCGGGTCATCGGCCAGGTATTCAACTATATCAGCCAGTTGAATATTGACCTCATTTCCGCTGGATATCCATTTGCTCACGCCGATATCCGCGCGGATGGTTTTATCTAGCCAGTACGCACCTAATGCACCGCTATGGCCAGCAAAGCTTAAACCGCCCACTTTAAGCGGGTGCTGCTCCATCGCGGTGGTAAAAGACGCGACTAATTGCGTTTCGGTATTGATAAAGCCTAAACAGTTTGGGCCGAGTAAGCGCGCATCGGTATCAACAAATAGAGCCTCGAGCCGTTGCTGCCGAGCCTGACCTTCTGCATTTATTTCGGCATAACCCGAGGCAAAAACGACAAAGTTTTTAATTCCACAGGCCAAGCCTTCTTTGATGATCCCTTCCACCAAAAACTCAGGGGTAGCAATAACAGCAAGATCAACTGGAGCATCTAATTCGGCCAATGAGCGCTTGGCAGCAAGCCCTTGTACCACATCGGATTTAGGGTTGATCGGAATCAGCTTGCCTGGATAACCCAGGCGTTTCATATAAGCGACGGGGCGACCACCCAATTTATGCGGGTCGTCTGATGCACCAACGATGGCGACAGACTCCGCTTCAAACAAAGACTTTAATGAACTCATATGCCTTAAAAACCTAATGAACGAGCGATGATATTGCGTTGAATTTCGCTGGTTCCCTCGCCAATGATATAGAGCAGGGTGTCACGGTGTATTCTACCGACGGAGTAGTCACGCATGATACCCGCGCCGCCAAGAATACGAATCGCATCTTCGCTGACTTTAACGGCCATTTCACTCGCAACCAATTTAATTTTAGCCGCCATCGCGGTATTCAAGGTGCCTTGATCGACCTGCCATGCGCCGTTATAAACCATCCATTGAGCGGCTTCTATTTCAGCTGACATATTGGCCAATTTATGCCCGATCGCCTGAAATTTTCCAATCGGACGACCTGAAATAATGCGTTCGTGTGCGTAACGGTTCGCTTCTTCAAACGCCGCTTTAGCCATACCAAGACAGTTAGCCGATACACCGACACGATTTTCCATTAACGATTCTAGAATAACGGGGTAGGTGCCTTCTTCTTCGCCCAGCAAGTTTTCATCCGGAATAAATAAATCCTCGATAAAGATCAAACCCGTTTCTGAAGCGCGTATGCTTTCTTTAGCCAACTTTTGAATAACGACATTCTCAGACGGTAAATCAACAATAAACATACTGATGCTATCGGCGCTTAGCTCTGGTGAAGTTCGAGCCGCCAGCAGCATAAAATCGGCCATCGGCGCGTTGGTAATATATAGCTTACTACCATTAATAAGGTAACCGCCATCGACCTTTTTAGCTTGCGTCTTAAGCGCGCGTATATTTGAACCACCGTCTGGTTCACTCAATCCAAAACAGGATACTTTTTCACCCGCCATCGCTGGTTTCAGGTATTTTTCTTTTTGCGCGTCAGTTCCAATACGCCAGATCGGCCAAATACCGAGATGACTATGGGCCGACAGTGAAGAAGCAAAGGCCTGACAGACACGGCTGGTTTCTTCTCGAATAATACAATCGGCTATTTTATCAAAACCACCGCCGCCATCTTTTTCGGGATAACGAGCCGCAATAAGTCCCATTTCTCCCCATTTTGGAAACAGTTCACGCGGAAAAATCTCGCTATCATCAGCTTCTCTCACAAGAGGAGCCAGTTCAGTTTCGGAGAAACGTCGTACCGTTTCACGAAGTAATTGATGTTCTTCTGAAAAGCTAAAATCCATAGGTTTTTTCCATTATTGATGCATCGTTGATAAGGATCATCGGGTTTTAATATATAACTAACAATCGTTAGAAATATAACAATAATACCCCCTTGAGTAAAGGCGTTATAACGATCAAATTGAAACGGCAACATAAAATAGCTGCTTGATTAAAATATCCGTAATTCATTGTTTGAAAATAGCTAATGAATCAGATTAAAACTGATCTGGATCATGAAGAGTAAGCCATATTTGGGGATAATTTACCCATTAATATATTATGACTCAGCCATTGAGTCACCACTTGGGAGAAATGGGTATGAAGCAGAATTTGGATGATTTAATTGATTTCAAAACAGGGCGACAAAAACGCTTAATTTATTCGGATCCTGACATTTATCAGCAGGAGTTAAAAAATATTTTTGCCCGTTGTTGGTTATTTCTTGCCCACGATTGCCAGTTAAAAGAACCCGGTGACTTTATCCGCACATTCATGGGTGAAGATGAGGTTCTGGTCGTCAGGCAGCAGGATAACAGCGTAAAAGCTTTTTTAAATACTTGTACCCACCGGGGCAATCGGCTTTGCAAGGCCGATCACGGTAACAGTAAAACCTTCGTGTGTAATTATCACGGCTGGAGTTTTTCTCTTGATGGCCAACTGAGCAGCGTACCTTTGGAAGAGGCCGCCTATCACAATAAACTGGATAAATCTAAATTTGGCATGACTGAAGTCGCCCAAATAGCCAGTTATAAAGGCTTAATATTCGCTACCTTTGATAAGTCAGCGCCCAGTTTAGAAGACTATTTAGGTGAAATGAAGTGGTATTTAGATATCTGGCTTGATGCGATGCCTGAAGGTACTGAGCTTATCGGCACTGCGATGAAAGTTGAATTGCCGGTTAATTGGAAGTTAGCCGTCGAAAATGTATCAGGTGATGGCTACCACCTGGGTTGGGCGCACGCTGGCGCTATGACCGTTACGACCAGCATGGATTTGTCCGGCCTAAGCGTTGGCAATTCTGACGTAAATAATGCTGAAGCCGTTTCAGTAGCCGGTCTTAATGGCCATACCGTACTAGCTGCACTGGATGGATTGTCGGGTTACGCCTTCTATCCCGAACCAGAAATTGCGGTTGATTATTTGCAAAAAAATAGGCCGACAGTTATTGATCGTTTAGGTGACTATCGCGGGGAAAATATGTGGGGCTCGCAAATCAATCTAACCGTATTCCCAAACCTACAGATGCTACCAGGTCTGAACTGGTTCCGAATTTACCACCCAAAAGGCCCTGGAAAATTTGAAATGTGGACCTGGGCGATGGTCGACAAAGAAATGCCCGACGAATTAAAGCAAAAAATCCTAAATAACGTAAGCCGCACATTTGGCCCCGCTGGTTTATTTGATAACGATGATGGCGATAATTTACAGGCGGCAACTGAACAAAGCCGCGGCTGGGTGTCCAGGCAAATGGATGTTTATACCAACATGGCACTGGACGGCGGACATAGCCGCGAGGAGATGCCGGGCGTGGTCAGTGAAGGCCTGGTATGCGAACAAAATCAGCGCTATGTTTATCGCCGCTGGTTAGAGATGATGAGCGCAGACAATTGGTCGGATGTGCCGTCATATAACAACCTGCAAGAAGCGCGAGCAACGGAGGCTAAGTGATGAATGGCGGACAAGTTTCAAATGATATTTATTTAGACCTGCAACGACAGTTATACCTAGAAGCAAGGCTACTGAGCGCCGAACAATATGATGATTGGTTAACGCTGCTTTGCGACGATATTCAATACGAAATGGAGGTGCCGCAACGCCGTTTCAGAGAGGATAAATCACAAAGTAGGGCGCCTGTTCAAACCCCCATATTCAATGACGATATGGCGTCCATACTCATGCGAATAAATCGTTTTAAAACAGGATTTGTCTGGTCTGAAAACCCTATTAATGCAATCAGACATATTGTGAGTAATATCGAGGTATTCCATACCGATATACCTGAGCAGTATTTAGCTTATTCAGTCATAGAAGTACACCGCAGTCGTTTGGACTCTGAGCGTAAGCGATTAACCGCGGGACGCCGGGACCTCTGGAATAAAACCGAAACAGGTTATAAACTGTTAAAACGAACAGCTACTCTAGATGATAGCGTCGTACTAGACAGCAATATCAATTACTTTTTTTGATAGCCCTTTAATCGTATTATCTAACCAATAAAAAACCGCCATTAAGGGGCGGTTTTTTATTGGCGCTAACATCAAACTGGGTAAGCGATATACCTCGGGAGTACGTTGGTATCGGTCACCGCCTTACGTTGAATAAATAAGGCTTTTTCACCGTCAATGGTAATGATATCTTCGTAACGTCCTACGCACAGAATTTTCGTTTGATTGTTGTCTTTTTGGGTGTAATAAATAGAAAAATTATAATTAGCCTGAAAACTATTTTCTCCCAGAGCAACAATCGACGTTAATTGTGTAAAGTGCCTCGTCATGTAGTGCTCAGTCGAGTCATCTTGAATTTCAATCACCTGCGTCACTCGATCTTGTAGACGTTCATAACAATCATCAAGCATAAAAGCTATAGGGAAGCCTCTACGTTCGTTTTCTTCAGCGATAAAAGTATAACTGCCTCGTTTACTAAAACAGCCCAGCCAGGCCTTCATATCCAGCTTATCCAGCGCACAAATATAGTCTCTATTTAAATTTTCTATACTGCGGATAATACTAGTTTTAATATCGCTCATGATTCAGCCCTCACGAATCCCATTCTTTTTCGGTAGTGTTCCCAGCGAGGTAAATTGCCGGACTCATCGTTTTGCGCAACCTCAAGGGCTAGTTTATATTCATCCTTCACACCTTTTTGAAAACTAGCGTTGCCCGGAGTTTTATTACCTTTATCAATGCGCGAAAAGATAGCGGCATCTTCCAGACTAATTAAACCGCAAGGACCTAATAAATTGCTGGATTGACGAATACGATGTCTGACCATTTCCTCATCATCGTCTTCATGAGAGAAATATGCGTAGTGAACCTCTATACCTTTTGGTCCTTTAGGGAAGGCATAGCGTATGTTCAACATATCCATGTGTTTACTGAATACGGTCAATGGAAAAGACATGAGCACTAACGAGCCACTGCTTGTACTGGTACCTTTGAAATCAATAATAGAGCCGTCTTTTAATCCATCAACCTCGTCAGGCATTTTGAGTTCTGACTGAAAGGCTAGATGCCCATTTTCAGAGACAATTTGAGTGCCATGACCGCCTTGCCAGTTTAGTAAAGCAAACGCTTTGTGCAGTAATGGCGCGTGGTATCCATCGTTGTCACAATATGCTTTCCAGTTAGAATCGTATAATACCTTCTGATAGCCGATAAGTTTTAAACGGCCATCTCCGCCAAGAATTCGGCTCAGCGGTTCATAGAAGCTTTCACCGAGATATTCTTTTAACGGTGGCGTTTTATCGCTCATAGTGACAAAAAACAGGCCATAGAATTCTTCCATACGTAGCTGTGGAAGCGCAAAGTCATCTTTATTAAAACTTGGTGAGAATTCACGACTATTTGGACAGCCGACCAATTCGCCTTCAAGGCTGAAGAGCCAACGATGATAAGGGCACTCAAATTCTTTTTTATTACCCGAACTCTCTGTAACTAGCGATGTACCTCTGTGAGTACAGGTGTTTTGAAAAACCCGAATCTGGCCATCTTCGCCATGAACCGCAAAAATGGGCATTTCACCTAATTCCGCTGCTTTATAATCACCAGAGTTCGGTATCTCGGCGCGGTGCACGATGGGGTGCCATTCTTCACCATAAAAAATCGTTTCTAATTCTTTAGGCCAAAGTTCAGCCATTTCAAAAACCGCTTTGGGTATTTCATTATATTTTGCTGGCCATTCAAGCAGTGGCTCACTTTTATTTATTGTCGACATAGATAATATTCTCCATAAATTACTAAACTGCATACTCACCAAATAGTGCACTTCATGGATAGAATACCTATTCTTGTTTTTACTAAATTGATATAGCTCAATATTTGCTCAGATACTTACAGTAGTGCCTGGTAATATTATTTTTATTTAAC
>JASJGO010000066.1:0-13988 GCA_033791505.1 Cycloclasticus sp. | reverse complement strand
AAGGAGTTTAACCACTTGTTGATGTGCAGCAGAAGTGTTTTTTACGTTTGTTTTAAGATTCACTTAACTTTATATAAATTCTAGAATGTTTTTGTAACTCTATGTTATTTAATATTTAAAATCAAATATCAACGAGAATTTTACCGTCTTTTATGTTCACTGCATCGTGCATTATCTTATCATTTTCGTACCAATTGTTTAGCGTTAATCTGTTTATATAATCAGGCAGTAATGCCGACAATGCTTGCGTTGCAGTTATCGGCACAGCACCTGGCATATTGGTAACACAAAAGTGGGTAACCCCTTCCTCTACGAACGTTGGTTTATCATAACTGGTTGCCCGAGTCGTTTCGATACACCCCCCTTGATCTACCGAAATATCAACAACCACGGAGCCATTACGCATGGACTTAATGTGAGAACGTTTGATAAAGCGAGGCGTTTCTTTTCCAGGCACCAATAAGGCACCGATTAGAAGATCGCTAGAAGCGACCAGCTGGTAACACTCATTAACGTCCGACAAAGCGTTAATGGCAGGATTTAAATGAGTAATTGAGGCTAATGCGTCTTTCGATTTATCAAAAACATATACGTTTGCCCCCATATTTTTGGCTGATAGTGCCGCCTGCGTGCCGGCAGAACCCGCGCCTAAAACCAGTACCTGGCCTTTATCAATCGCGCTGTGATCAAACGCATCTAGTCCCCCCAGTAACAAACCAGACCCACCTTGTTCCAGGTGCAATAGCGTTGCGCCAATTTGCATTGCTAATTTGCCCGCTATCTCACTCATTGGCTTCAAGATGACCAAGCGGTTATTTACACTGATCGATTCAAATGCAATAGCGGTCAAACCGATAGCAGCTAATTTTTTCGCAAGCAGCGGGTTAGCGGCCAGATGAAGAAAACAAAAGAGCATATGTTTAGACGTCAAGTAGTCAAGGTCAGTTCCTACCGGTTCCTTAACCTTAATAATCAGTTCGCATTGTTCATATAACAGCTTTGCGGTTGGGCAAATCGTTACACCTGCCTGTGTATAGTCTTCATTCATAAAACCACTTAATGCACCGGCGTTATGCTCAATAAAAACCGAATGACCTTTATTCAGCAATTCCACACAAGATTTTGGAGACAGCGCTACTCGGCCTTCAAACGGTTTTATTTCTTTTGCGATACCAATATTCATATGCTTAACACTTTACCTGATTAAGTCTAATCGCCATACTACCTAACTTTAAAAAACCGTCTATATAAAGTTTAATACCGGAGCGTTTCATGAGCAAAAATTCACACCATCGATTAATTATTTTGGGTTCAGGCCCTGCCGGTTACACAGCCGCCGTTTATGCTGCCAGAGCAAACCTTAATCCACTATTAATTACCGGTGTGGAGCAAGGCGGTCAATTAATGACTACCACTGACGTAGATAATTGGCCAGGTGACGTTGAAGGGCTGCAAGGTCCTGTTTTAATGGAACGGATGAAGTTACACGCCGAACGATTCGATACAAAAATTCAGTTCGACCACATTCACACGACCGAATTGAAAGAACGCCCTTTTACATTAAAGGGTGATGCGGGTACCTATACCTGTGACGCCTTGATTATTGCTACCGGTGCTTCGGCCAAATATATTGGCCTGCCGTCTGAGGAAGCGTTTAGGGGTAAGGGCGTGTCTGCGTGTGCCACTTGCGATGGCTTTTTCTATAAAAACCAACGCGTTGCTGTGGTTGGAGGTGGCAATACGGCGGTGGAGGAAGCGCTTTATTTATCGAATATAGCCAAACACGTGACAGTCATTCATCGTCGCGATTCGTTCCGCTCTGAAAAAATATTATCAGACAAACTGATGAAAAAAGTAGCCGATGGCAATATTTCAGTTGAGTGGTTCAACCAGTTGGACGAGGTACTCGGCGACAAAATGGGAGTCACGGGTATACGGGTTAAAAATACCCAGGATAACAGCGTCAAAGAAATAGAATTAGAAGGCGTTTTTATTGCCATCGGCCACTCGCCTAATACGCAAATATTCGATGGCCAACTGGAAATGAAAAATGGTTATTTGACGACCCATAGCGGTAATGCCGGCAATGCGACGCAAACTAGCGTTGCTGGAATTTTCGCAGCTGGTGACGTTGCCGACTCTATTTACCGACAGGCTATTACTTCTGCGGGATCTGGCTGTATGGCCGCATTGGATGCTGAGCGATTTCTTGACGACTTATTAGAAGGCCGGGTGTCATAACGCTTGCATCATGATTCCCTGGCTTGCTCCAACAGATGACTCAACCCCCTTCCCTGCTTTAGATAGCGCGCTCAAAGAACCAAATGGTTTATTGGCTGCCGGTGGTTCATTAAAACCCGAGCGCTTATTAAATGCCTATCGTGCGGGTATTTTCCCCTGGTTTGAGGATGACCAACCGATACTTTGGTGGGCACCTGATCCGCGCCTGGTTATAAAGCCAACTGAATTACGTATTTCTCGTAGCCTTAAAAAATTTATTAATAAAGAGATCTATGACTGCACCTTAGATACGGCATTTAGTTCAGTTATCTCGGCTTGTTCAGTGCCGCGTAGCGATGAGCACGGCACATGGATAACGTCTTCGATGATTGAAGCGTATGAAACACTCTTTAAGCTGGGGTACGCCCATTCTGTTGAAGTATGGTTTGAAGAAGAACTGGTTGGCGGCTTATACGGCATTGCCATTGGACAAGTTTTCTTTGGCGAATCGATGTTTAGCCGCCGCGACAATGCGTCGAAAGTTGGCTTTGCATTCCTCTGCGAACAGTTACAAAAGTGGGGCTACCAGCTGATCGATTGCCAGGTTCGCTCCGAGCATCTGGTAAGCCTGGGCGCATATACCATTAGTCGCGAACTATTTGCTCAACAGCTCAATCAGCTCTGTAATAAATCCGTAACCGCAAACGCCTGGTTGACTAATGACCAGTAATACCCAGGCAGGACAACAATTAGAGCTGTATATATCATCACCCCAGGCTTGCGATTACTTAGCCGATAAACAATCGCGGAGTATTTTCATATCACCTGACATTGAAATAACGCCGGGTATTTATCAGCATTTAATTGGCATTGGCTTTAGACGCAGTGGTAAACACGCCTATAGACCGCATTGTGAATTCTGCCGCGCCTGTATTTCTAGTCGAATTAATGTCCATCATTTTCAACCATCTCGTAGCCAGAAACGCGTTCTTATAAAAAACAGTGATTTATCGTTCAAACCCGTTTCAGCAGCTTTTTCCGACGAACACTTCGAACTTTACTGTCGTTATCAATCGTTCAAACACCCAGGTGGTGCAATGGAAGATTTTGATTTAAAGCAGTACCAGAGCTTCTTATGCGAATCATTTGGTAATAGCCTGGTTTACGAAACCCGACTGGACGGTAAGCTAGTGGCCGTTTCAGTAACTGATGTATTTGATAACGCCATATCAGCCGTGTATACGTTTTTTGCCCCCGACCTTTCGGCAAGAAGCCTTGGAACATACAGTGTTTTACAACAAATAAACACGACAAAAAGTAACGGTAGAAGCTATGTGTACTTAGGTTATTACATTAAAAACTCAGGAAAAATGTCTTATAAAGCCAACTTCAGACCACTTGAACTGTTGGTTGATGGCGCATGGCAGACGTACCAAAAAGCGAATGAATTACCTTTACAAAGCGCTTCGTTGAACTCACCGTTAACTTTTTAATCAATTCACACTTAAATACCAGCAAATAGTGTAAAATCGCGCCGCATTAGCTCGTTTAGCAAGCTGTTAGTTAAAATTATTTAAAGGAAAACATGGCAAAAGAAGATCAGATTGAAATGGAAGGCGTTGTTAAAGACACGCTCCCCAATACAATGTTTCGAGTTGAATTAGAAAATGGTCACCTCATTACTGCGCACATATCCGGCAAAATGCGTAAGCACTATATTCGTATTCTAACGGGTGACCGCGTTAAAGTAGAAATGACACCGTATGATTTAAGTAAAGGCCGTATTACCTATCGCGTTAAGTAAAAGAACCTTACTTCTGTTCAACCAGGTCTTTACTCAGCTCTGTAATAATAAAATCAATTTTATTATCTTTCACGTAAATCTTTACCGACCCACCCTCACTCAGCTTACCGAATAATAGCTCATTCGCTAGCGGTTTTTTGATGTGTTCCTGGATAGTCCGATCCATGGGTCTTGCACCCATTTTAGGGTCGTAACCCTTCTTAGCCAACCAACTTCTAGCCTCAGGTTCCAGCGAGATCGTTACATTTTTGTCGTGCAGCTGAGCTTCCAGCGCAAAAATAAATTTATCTACAACGTGGATAATGGTTTCTTCGGTTAAGGATTTAAACTGCACAACGGCGTCTAACCTGTTTCTAAACTCAGGTGAGAACGATTTATCGATCACTTTCATGCTGTCAGACGAGTGCTCTTGTTCGGTAAAACCAATAGACGCTCTGCTACCTTCATAGGCGCCTGCATTTGTCGTCATAACGAGCATAATGTTTCTAAAATCAGCTTTTCTACCGTTATTATCGGTTAACGTGCCGTGATCCATAATTTGCAATAGTAAATTAAAGATATCCGGATGCGCCTTTTCAATTTCATCCAATAATAAAATAGCGTGTGGATGTTTGTTCACCTCTTCGGTTAGTAGGCCACCCTGGTCAAAACCAACGTAGCCAGGAGGTGAACCGATCAAACGCGACACGGTATGGCGTTCCATGTATTCAGACATATCAAAGCGAATTAAATCAACGCCCATGATTTTTGCCAGCTGTTGAGTCACTTCTGTTTTACCAACGCCAGTTGGCCCGGCAAAGAGGAAGGAACCGATCGTACGTTCTTCCTGGCCTAATCCGGCTCTGCTCAGAATAACCGCGTCTGATAATTTTTCTATCGCTTCGTCCTGGCCAAAAACGACCAATTTTAAATTTCGCGCTAAATCTTTTAGCTTGTCTTTGTCTTGAGAAGACACACTCTTTTCAGGAATCCGCGCGATTTGAGCAATAATCTTTTCAATATCCTCTGAAGTTATCGTTTCATGACGCTCGGCTTCGGGTAACAGCCGCTGTTTTGCACCTGCTTCATCGATGACGTCAATCGCTTTGTCGGGTAAAAACCGATCGTTTATATAACGATCCGCGAGTGTAGCCGCCGTTTCGAGACTATCGCTACTGTATTTGAGGTTGTGGTGCTCTTCATAGCGTGACTTCAAGCCTTTTAAAATACGAATAGTGTCTTCAACAGACGGTTCGTTTATATCAATTTTTTGGAAACGTCGCGCCAAGGCGTGGTCCTTCTCGAAAATACCTCTGAATTCTTTATAGGTCGTAGAACCAATGCAGCGTAAATCACCGGATGCAAGCGCCGGTTTTATCATATTTGAGGCATCCATCACGCTACCAGACGCAGAGCCTGCACCGATAATAGTGTGAATTTCGTCAATAAAAAGTATGCTTTTTTCTTGCGTTTTTAACTGTGAAACCAGACCTTTTAAGCGCTTTTCAAAGTCACCTCGATATTTTGTACCCGCAACCAAAGAGCCCATATCAAGGGAGTAAATTGTCGTGCCTTCTAATACCTCTGGCACATCACCTTCAACGATTCTTAGCGCTAAGCCTTCGGCTATTGCGGTTTTGCCCACGCCCGCTTCGCCTACCAGTAAAGGATTATTTTTTCGTCTACGACACAGGGTTTGAACCGTACGCTCTAGCTCTTTTTCACGACCAATCAATGGATCAATTTTACCCAGCAAGGCCTGTTCATTAAGATTAACGGTATATTTTGTTAACGGGTCATTTGCAGACTCTTCGGTTTCCACCGTGCTAGCTTCTTCGAAAGCACTGCTGTCATCTTCATCATCAATTCTTGCTATGCCATGCGAAATAAAGTTAACCACGTCAAGCCGGGTAACCTGTTGGCGGTTCATAAGAAATACCGCTTGTGAGTCTTGCTCGCTAAATATCGCAACCAGAACATTGGCGCCGGTCACTTCTTTTTTTCCTGACGATTGCACGTGGAAAACCGCTCGTTGTAATACTCGCTGAAAGCCGAGTGTTGGTTGTGTTTCACGCACAATACCCTTGGGAATAAGTGGTGTAGCTTCTGCTAGATAAGTCTCAAGCTCTGCAATTATGGCGTCCACATTACCGCCCGATGCCTGGAAGACCTCACAGGCCGCTTTATTTGTCATCATCGCGAGTAATAGATGTTCAACGGTTATAAACTCATGGCGCTTATCATGCGCCTGTTTAAACGCATTATTTAATGATTCTTCTAAGTCTTTATCAAGCATGGGTTTACTCCGTTTCTTCTAATGTGCACTGCAAAGGGTGCTGGTTTTCCTGAGCGCATTGGATAACTTGTTGCACTTTCGTCTCTGCAATATCTTTAGTATAGACGCCACAAACGCCAATACCAGTAGTATGAACATTCATTGTTATTCTAACCGCCTCTTCTTTGCTTTTGAAGAAAATGGTTTGCAATACAGAAACGACGAAATCCATCGGAGTAAAGTCATCATTGAGCAATAGTACTTTATACATCGGTGGCTTTTGCAATTTAGGCTTCGCTTCTTGTACTGCAAGGCTTCCATCGTCGTCGTGCTCAAAAGGTAAATCAGGCATAGTTATTTTTAAAACGTTTCGCTGTTGCTGCCTATTTTGACAGAAAAAATTTATTTTGGTTTATAAAAAAACCCGAGTTCCTGATATGGAGTCTCGGGTTAGTTTTTTCAAGCTCGCGAGTTAGCGGAACATGGCTTGGTCTCCAAACTACACGTTAAACCAGGTGTACGGTTGATAACGCAGCCGTATGGTCAGCAGCTAATATAATCAAATGATGCAGAAAGAATTTAATACTTAGCTAGAAACAACTGAAACGAACTCAGCGTCAATATCCTGGTTGATATAGGCCATTCCAAGTTTATTCAAATACTCTAAACGATGGGCTTTCATCAAATCAATATCGAGCACACACTCATTGCAATCCTGATAGATTTTAGCGACATAAGCCATGTACGACTCACCTTCTTTAAGCATCAATAAACTAGCGGCACCAACATCAGGTAGGACTTTAGCGTTCTGTTCTTCGGCTAACTTAACTGCAAAAACGACGGCACTTTCTTCACCCTCGAAACGAACACTTCGCTCTCTAACAGTCTGCTGCGCCCAGTAGTAAGCAAGCTGTTTGCTCTGCGTTAAAAATACCGGCTCGACAGATTCAATATAGTTATTGCCAATCGTTGCCATCGTACTTTTCGCTGCTTTCTTCATCGCTTTATCGCCTGAGCGCTTCAGGCCATAAGATTCAATGGAGCTTGCCAGGGAAGAAGACGTTCCGTGGTACCAAACATCGTCCGTTGCAAAACCGTCTTTTGTTAACAGGTCTGTCGCGTCCTGTAGGTAGTTTGGAACATTACTCATCATTCATTCACCTTTACTGTAACATTTTAAATGTACTTAACCATTCAATTGCTGGTCAATATTTTAAACCCAGTTAAACAAAAGGCGACATTCAATTAAGAATGTCGCCTCTTTATTGCCACGAACGGTATGTATCCTTGGCAATGCAGGAGCAATTGCCAGGACAACACACCTTAAGCTTTTAAAAAGCTTAACTAACCTGCCTCAAATTAAGAGAATTGGTTAGACGTATTGTTCGCACCACCAGCTTTTAGAGCGTTCTCACCAGCAAAGTATTCTTTGTGATCGTCACCCATGTCTGAACCAGACATGTTCTGATGCTTAACACACGCAATACCTTGACGAATCTCTTTACGCTGTACGCCAGCAACATAACCCAACATGCCTGCATCACCAAAGTACTCTTTCGCCAAGTTGTCAGTAGACAATGCAGCAGTGTGGTAAGTAGGTAATGTGATCAGGTGGTGGAAAATGTTCGCATCACGAGCAGAATCAGCCTGGAATGTACGAATGTTGTCATCCGCAAGTTTAGCCAGGTCAGATTCATCGTAATCAGCACTCATCAAAGCAGCACGGTCATATGCTGAAACGTCTTCACCTGCTTCAACCATCGCGTCGAATGCTTGCTGACGGAAGTTAAGCGTCCAGTTGAATGATGGGCTGTTGTTGTAAACTAGCTTTGCATCAGGAATTTCTTTGCGTACTTCGTTCATCATGGCAGTAATATCTTTAACGCTTGGCGTTGCAGTTTCGATCCAGAGTAAATCGGCACCCGCTTTAATTGCTTCGATAGAATCGAATACGCAACGCTCTTCACCCGTACCTTGACGGAACTGATATAGACCAGAAGGCAGGCGTTTGGGACGAACAAGTTTGCCGTCGCGGTTGAAGCATACATCGCCTTCGGCCATGTCAGCCACGTCGATTTCTTCAACGTCCAGAAAAGAGTTGTAACGATCACCTTGATCGCCAGGCTCTTTAACAACAGCGATTTCTTTAGTAAGGCCAGCGCCTTCAGAGTCAGTACGCGAAACGATAATACCGTTGTCGATACCTAGTTCAAGGAAAGCATGGCGCAATGCGCGAATCTTTGAATGGAAGTCAGCATGAGGAACAGTTACTTTACCATCCTGATGACCACATTGCTTTTCATCAGCCACCTGGTTTTCGATTTGCAGAGCACAAGCACCCGCTTCGATCATTTGCTTGGCCATTAAATAAGTGGCTTCGGCGTTACCAAAACCCGCATCAATATCGGCAATGATTGGCACAACGTGTGTTACGTGATTATCAATTGAATCTTGAATGTTCGCTTCTTTTGCCGCATCGCCCGCTTCACGGGCTGCGTCCAGGTCGCGGAATAAACCACCTAATTCGCGTGCATCAGCTTGGCGTAAGAATGTGTATAGCTCTTCAACCAATGATGCAACAGCCGTTTTTTCATGCATTGACTGGTCAGGAAGCGGGCCAAAATCAGAGCGTAGCGCAGCAACCATCCAACCAGAAAGGTAGAGGTAACGACGGTCGGTTTTTCCACCGAAGTGTTTCTTAATTGAAATCATTTTTTGTTGGCCGATAAAACCATGCCAGCAGCCTAGAGACTGTGTGTACTTAGTCTTGTCTGCATCAAATGCAGCCATGTCGGCGTTCATAATATCAGCTGTATATTGTGCTATATCAAGACCGGTTTTGAATTTGTTTTGCGCGCGCATACGTGCAATAGATTCAGGGTTAATTGGATCCCAAGATGAACCCTTGGCTTCTACCAATGCTGAAACAGCTTTTATATCATTTGAATACGATGACATTGTTATCTCCTTTCGGTTAATTAAGTTTAAAGTTAAAAATTTATAAAGCTGAGTGAAGTGGAAATGCTTTTTTTCCAGTTCAACGAAACTTATACCCTCTGGGGCACAAGTGATCTGTGACTATAAGTAGTCGTAAGCGGGCACGGTTAAGAAATCCACCAATTCTTCGGATGTTGTAAATCGATCCATAATTTTAGCGGCTTCATCAAAACGACCTGCATTGAATCGCTCTTCGCCCACTTCGTTTTTAATCACGTCCATTTCTTCGGCCATCAGCTCACGGAACAATTCAACGGTCACTTTTTTGCCGTTGCTTAAGTCCTTACCGTGGTGAATCCACTGCCAAATTGAAGAACGAGAAATCTCGGCGGTCGCGGCGTCTTCCATCAGGCCATAAATGGGCACACAACCATTGCCTTGAATCCACGCTTCAATATATTGCACGGCGATACGAAGGTTAGCGCGCATACCGGCTTCTGTTCTGTCTCCCTTACAAGGCTCCAACAACTCAGCGGCCGTTATTACCGCATCGTCAGCACGAGAAACGCTCATTTGGTTAGCATTACCATCGCCGATGTATTCATTAAATACCGCCATTGCCGTATCTGCGAGACCTGGATGCGCGACCCAGGTACCGTCGTGACCATTTTTAGCTTCGAGTGTTTTATCACCGACCACTTTTTTTAATACGGCAGCATTAGTTTCCGGGTCTTTAGCAGGTATAAAGGCCGCCATCCCACCCATCGCCATCGCACCACGCTTATGACACGTTTTTATTAATAAACGTGAGTAAGCACTCAAAAACGGCTGGTTCATGGTTACTACCTGACGGTCTGGAAGCACGCGGTCTGGGTAGTTTTTAAGTGTTTTAATGTAGCTGAAGATATAATCCCAACGACCACAGTTAAGCGCCACAATATGATCACGGAATTCATGCAGAATTTCGTCCATTTCAAACACGGCAGGTAATGTTTCAATCAACACGGTTGCTTTAATGGTTCCACGTTCCAGGCCGACTAAATCTTCGGCTTTATCCATCAAGTCAGCCCACCAGCGCGCTTCTTGGTGAGACTGAAGCTTAGGGATGTAGAAATACGGACCAGAACCTTTTGCCAATAAGGCTTTATAGTTATGGAAGAAATAATAGGCGAAATCAATCAATCCGCCGGGGATGTTTTCAGCTTCGAGTTGAATATGCTTTTCTGGTAAATGCAAGCCGCGCGCACGGCAGATCAATACAGCTGGGTCTTTGTTTAGCTCGTAGTGTTTGCCAGACTTAGGGTCATCAAGCGAAATAGTGCCGTTAACTGCATCGCGCATGTTAATTTGGCCTTGAGCCACTTTTTCCCAGGTTGGCGAAAGTGAATCTTCAAAGTCCGCCATAAACACTTTCACATTCGCGTTTAAGGCATTAATAATCATTTTACGATCTACCGGGCCGGTAATTTCTACGCGTCTGTCTTGCAGGTCGCTCGGCACGCCCAGAATAGTCCAATCAGCTTCGCGTATCGCTTTGGTTTCAGGTAGGAAATCAGGTAATGTGCCTGCATTTATTTCAGCTTGCCTTACTTTTCTAGCTTCCAGCAATTCGCCAACGCGTGGCGCGAACTCTTCAGCCAGTGTTGCTACAAAGGCATTCGCTTCATCGTTATAAATACTGCTGTACTCGGGTAGCATTTCAGCCGTAAAGGTCAGTGATTTCATTATCTAAACTCCTTAAATCAACGCGATAGAATAATTGTGCAATGCATTATAACGACTATCTACCCCCATACAATCCTCATGAAACTATTTCTATTATTAATAAAAGCAATGATACAATCCACTAATGAGTGAAAAAGTTCTAAAAGCAAACAGACATAAGCAGTTACGCTCATTCTGTATGGCGGCGAAAGTCGGTGGTTTTTCAAAAGCAGCTGATTTATTACAACTCAGCCAACCGTCCGTCTCGCTGCAAATTCAAAGTTTAGAAAAAGAACTTAAAGCCCGGTTATTTTCCAGAAATGGTCCCAAAATAACGCTCACTGAAGCGGGTAAAAAGCTACTGGAACTCGCCCAGCCTTTAGTCGAGCAGATGGATAGCCTGCCGACTCGCTTTGCAGCAAAGCACCAGCCGGAAGAAACCGCGGAGATTAATATCGCTGCTGGTGAAGCGAGTATTTTGTATTTATTACCTAATATTATAGAAACCTTTAAACAGCGCTACCCAAACGTACATATCCGCTTACATAACGTGTCAGGCACATCCGGCGTCAATGCGATTAGAAATGACGAGGTGGACTTTGCCGTTGGGCCGATGCTAGAAGTACCCGCAGATATCCTATATAAACAGGTTTACCGCTTTGTACCGGTGCTGATTATGCCGTTTGGACACCCTCTCGCCTCGGTAGAAAATGTCAGCTTGCAAGATATTGTGCAATACGACCTCATCCTGCCGCCCAAGCACCTCAATACCTGGCGCATCGTGGATGATGTATTACAAAAACACCGGCTCAGTTACAAAACATCACTAGAAGCGTGGAGCTGGGAAATTATCAAGAAGTACGTAGAGCTTGGATTAGGGCTTTCAATCGTCACCAGTGTTTCGCTAACGGGTAACGAACAGTTAGTAGCCAAGCCATTATCTAAATATTTCCCCGATTATTACTATGGTATTACGCTAAAAAGAAAAGGAAGCTTATCGCTTCCTGCAAAAAACTTTATTGAGTTGATTGATCCTAGTTTTTTTCACGCCTCACCCAATTAATATCTACGTTATAATTACATTTTTTAGTTCAACTAAATTTCATGATTTGGAAACCCAATGTAACCGTTGCCTCTATTGTTGAGCTTGACGGTAAATTTTTAATGGTTGAGGAAGAATCCGCAAATGGCCCTTTGATAAACCAGCCTGCCGGTCATCTAGAGCCTAATGAAGGTATGCGCGATGCGGTAATCAGGGAAACACTAGAAGAAACGGGCTATACCTTTACCCCTAAAGCCGTGATCGGCTCTTATTTATGGCATAACGAAGAAAACGAAACGACCTATTTCAGAACCACTTTTTTAGGTACGGTTTGTATTAAAACGATTGCCGAAGACCTTGATAAGGGAATTATTCGGGCTTTATGGATGAGTCACGACGAGATTATTTCTAATGAACATCGTTTACGCAGCCCAATTATTTTAGAAAGCATTGACGACTATCTGTCTGGCAAAACATACCCACTTGACTTAGTTAAGTCTTACATTAAATAATACTACTAACATATTGAATAATAATGAATAAAAAAAACATCATTGTTGGTATGTCTGGCGGCGTTGACTCATCCGTTGCCGCGCTAAGGTTGCTTGAACAAGGCCACGACGTGACGGGCTTGTTTATGAAGAACTGGGATGAAGACGACGGTAGTGAGTACTGTACCGCCAAAGAAGATTTGGACGACGCACAGCAAGTTTGCGTCAAGCTTGGCATTGAACTTAAAACGGTAAATTTTGCGGCCGAATACTGGGATAACGTATTTGAAGATTTTTTGAGCGAATACGCCGCAGGGCGCACGCCAAATCCAGATATTTTATGTAACCGTGAAATTAAGTTTAAAGCCTTTTTGGACTACGCCACAGAATTGGGCGCAGATTGTATTGCTACAGGACATTACACGCAGATCAAAAAACAAGACGACCGGTTTCAGCTTATTCGCGGTTTAGATGCTAATAAAGACCAAAGTTACTTCTTATATACCCTGGGGCAAAAACAGTTAAGCCGCTCGCTCTTCCCGATTGGTGATATGGAAAAACCAGCCGTGCGCGAACTTGCTGAAAAAGCCGGATTTGTAACGAGTCGAAAAAAAGACAGTACAGGCATTTGTTTTATTGGTGAACGAAAATTTAAAGACTTTTTACAACGTTACTTGCCCGCACAGCCCGGCGAGATGCAAACACCTGAAGGTGGATCGTTAGGTAAGCACCAGGGCCTTATGTATTACACCCTAGGGCAACGCCAGGGTCTTGGCATTGGCGGCGTAAAAACCGCTTCTGAAGAACCCTGGTACGTGGTCAAAAAAGACCTCATTAATAATATCTTGGTCGTTGCACAGGGTCACGATCACGCCTTAATGCAAAGCGATATCCTCAACGCATCACAACTAAGCTGGGTCAGTGGAACAAACACCACATCTGATTTCCGCTGTACCGCTAAAACGCGTTATCGCCAGCGAGACCAAGCGTGTCACGTCAACGTAAATGACGACGGCAGCTGCATTGTTCAATTTGATGAACCCCAACGCGCCGTTACCCCAGGGCAATCGGTTGTCTTTTATGATAATGAAATCTGCCTCGGTGGCGGTATAATAGATTCCACCTCTTCACTAAACTAACTCATAAGCTAAATTTAATGACCTTAAACAAATTAAACGCCCTATCACCCGTCGACGGCCGCTACGCCAGTAAAGTTGACGAACTACGCCCTATTTTTTCAGAATTCGGTTTAATTAAAGCCCGCGTTACGGTTGAAGTACGCTGGCTACAGGCATTATCTGAACACCCTCAAATTACAGAAGTAGGTGTTTTTTCTGAAGAAACTCACGAGTTACTCGACGCCATTATTACTAACTTTTGTTTAGACGATGCGCAACGCGTTAAGACAATAGAAAACACCACCAACCATGACGTTAAAGCGGTGGAATACTTTCTGAAAGAGCAAACCGCGGGCAATGCCGAATTATTACAGGTCAGTGAGTTTATTCACTTCGCCTGCACCTCTGAGGACATCAA
>JASJGO010000065.1:0-2502 GCA_033791505.1 Cycloclasticus sp. | reverse complement strand
CGCTCGATATTTTTTAGCTTTTCGGCCTCGGCTTTAATTTTTGATTCGTCTATTGCCGTTGCTTTAACGATGTTGACGGCTGGTTTTGTTTTAAGCTCATCATCGCTAAAGTCTGCTCCGAAGATAACAAATACAACCAGCAATAAATGAAAAACGAGCGACAAAATACTTGCTTTGGGGTGTTTTTTAAATATCTCAAGCATGATTAAGGTCGCTAGTTGCCTGGATCGGTGAGCAGACCAACACTGGGCACGCCAGCGGCTTGTAGCGCAGTCATCGCACTGACTACTTCGCCATAGGCCACGCCCTTGTCACCACGAATCATCACGGCTGTTGTTGGTTGATTGCGCAAAACGGCGGCTACCATCGTTTGCAAGGTTTCGGTTGACACGGGTTGATCGGTATTTTCACCCACATCCAAAAAATACTGCCCTTGCTTATCAACGCTAACCACTAGAGGTGGAATATTATTGTCTTCGACCGGGTTAGCGTTTGCTTCGGGTAGTTCTATCTCTACGCCTTGCTGAATGAGCGGCGCCGTGATCATAAAAATAATCAGCAACACCAGCATCACGTCGATATAGGGCACGACGTTAATCTCGCCCATTGGGCGTCGTTTTGAACTACGCGCCATTATTTTTCCTCGGCCATCGTAATGTGCGCCTGACGTTGTAAAACCGAAGTAAAATCATCCATAAAGGTTTCATAACGCGTCGCCAAACGGTCTGCATTGGTTGAAAAACGGTTATACGCAACCACCGCTGGAATGGCGGCAAATAGACCCATGGCGGTAGCTACTAATGCTTCAGAAATACCTGGTGCGACCAGCGCTAGTGTCGCTTGCTTCACATTACCCAGTGCCTGGAACGAACTCATAATTCCCCATACCGTACCGAATAAACCCACATAAGGGCTGGTTGAACCAACCGTCGCTAAAAAGGGTAAATGGTTATCTAATAAATCCATTTCCCGGGTGTATTGCGCCTGCATGGCGCGTCGCGCACCTTCCACCACGTGCATCGGCTCCATGCCTTTTTGCTCTTTCAGTCGTTTGTATTCCTGAAAGCCCATATGAAAAATACTCTCCATACCACTTCTAGCATAATGATCTGAGCCGACTTGACGAGACAACTCGGTCAAATCGATACCAGACCAAAACCGTTTTTCAAACCTGTTAGTCACTTCTAGAGCGGTTTTAAACTCTTTGAATTTAGCAAAAATAAAGGTCCAGGAAACGATAGACGCTACTGCTAACATCAGCATCACGAGTTTTACGATGGGCCCTGCTTGCATTATAAGGTGGACGATAGATAAATCTGTGCTCATATCAATTGCTCAATCATTTTTGTTGGAATGGCTTTAACTTTCATACTACCTGCATCAAGGCAAACGACCTTAATGACGGATTTGTTTATTATTTCATGCTTTGGCTCAGAGCGTATCACCGTTTGATGAAAAATTAGTGACGCTCGTTTCAGTTCAAACACCTCGGTGGTTACTATCAGCTGATCATTAAATTTTGCCGGCTTTATATAATCCATCTGGATCGCTCGAACGGCAAAGGCAACCCCGTGATGATCAATCAACTCATTTTGCTCAAAGCCTTTTTCACGTAAAAATTCGGTGCGCGCCCTTTCCAGGTATTTCAGGTAATTGGCGTAGTAAACAATACCCTGCATATCGGTATCTTCGTAGTAAATTCTGACAGGCCAGTGGTGTGCGCTTTGCTGCATACGATGAACTGAACGCTTTACGCGTCTGCTGAAAAATCATCATCTGCCTCTGCTTCGGCTTGATGATGAGCAGGTACTTTGAGACCAAGGTGCTGATAGGCGTGTCGGGTAGCCATGCGGCCGCGCGAGGTTCTAATAATGTAGCCTTTCTGGATCAGATAGGGCTCTAGCACGTCTTCAACCGTGCCGCGTTCCTCACTCAGTGCGGCAGCCAAGCTATCGACACCAACGGGACCACCGCCAAACGTGTCTATCAGCACGCTCAATAAACGACGATCTAACTTGTCAAAACCACTTTCATCGACGTCGAGCATCTTCAG
Source organism: Cycloclasticus sp. (assembly GCA_033791505.1). GTDB lineage: Bacteria > Pseudomonadota > Gammaproteobacteria > Methylococcales > Cycloclasticaceae > Cycloclasticus. The sequence goes on along the minus strand of JASJGO010000065.1, from coordinate 449 downwards.
CGCTTTCTTAGCGATATCGGCGGTGATAATGCCGTCGCCTTTTACATCGGCATAATCTCTCACCCGTCTTAATAAGCGGTTGGCAATTCTGGGCGTTCCGCGAGATCTAACGGCAATCTCCTCAGCGCCGTAGCGGTCTGCTTTCAGTGCCAGTATATCCATTGAGCGCTTAACGATTTTTGACAAATCCATGTCATTATAAAACTCTAGGCGTTGCGTAATGCCAAACCGATCGCGTAGCGGCGAGGTCAATAAACCCGCCCGTGTGGTCGCGCCGACCAGGGTAAACTGCGGCAAATCCAGTTTGATTGAGCGCGCCGCTGGGCCTTCGCCAATCATAATATCCAGCTGAAAATCTTCCATCGCCGGGTACAATATTTCTTCTACCACGGAACTGAGACGATGTATCTCGTCGATAAACAATACATCGCCTTCTTCAAGGTTGGTCA
>JASJGO010000064.1:0-5361 GCA_033791505.1 Cycloclasticus sp. | reverse complement strand
TGTGGATAATCACGGTTGACGTAGGGTGAGTATTCTTTCTTGCTTTGTGAAGGCGTACCAGCAGAGTTAGATGAACTTAATTCTACTTTCGAAGCGACAGAATCATCACTGCTTATTTTTGCTTCTTCTGGAGTTTTATCACAAGCATTTAACGTCAGCAGCATTGCTGTGATAACGGTGGCTCTATTAATATATCGTCTATTCATTTGTGCTTATCCTTAATTTTTCTTAATCAGTATCAACCAAGCGGTTTTAGGTGTCGTTTGCAAATTATTCTGTTGGTGAATATTACACTGGCCTGTTCTTTCAACTCAAGTTATTAATAGCCTTAGCTTCAACAGGTTTATCTGCCCAGTAATGCCCTCTCTCTAAGTATGCCAGGATAACTGCCGGTTCGGTGTGGTCAGATAACTCAAACTGTTCTGTGCCCGCTGAGCTAACTAAATCACAACCAAAATCAGATGGTGACCCTACACCTGTCAGCATCGGCAAACGATTAATTGACATTGGCAATATCTCTATTACTATACTGAAAACATATTGCACCCACCGAAGGTCATGTCCTATATGAAAACCATGAATAAATTACGATTGCTATCCACTGTAGCTACTCTCACCGTAGCCATGAACGCGTTCAGCGCTGATTCACCAACCACCGCCAACTATTCACCGCATGTGGACAGTAACTTCCCGAGCGCTGTTTTTTTTGGTGATACTCACGTACATACCGACAACTCCATGGATGCTGGCGCCTTTGGCAACAGGCTTGGGCCAGAGGCGGCCTATCGTTTTGCCCGTGGTGAAACCGTAGAATCTTCCCACGGCCTAAAAGCAAAATTAGTCAGACCTTTGGATTTTTTGGTAATAGCCGATCACACGGATAACATGGGTTTCTTTCCTGACCTACTTGCCGGTGCCGATCATGTTGTTTCAGACCCTATCGGTAAAAGATGGTATGACGAGCTCATGGCAGGAGAAGGCGCAAAGGTTGCGCTTGAGATTATCCAGTCATTTTCTATTGGCGAATTCCCTGAAAGTTTACTCTACTCACCCGAATCAAAAGCCTACAAAGATGTTTGGGATCTAAACCTTGAGGCGGCAGAAACCTATAATAATCCAGGTAAATTTACCGCACTCATTGGTTATGAATGGACCTCTTTGGTGGCGGGTAATAACTTGCACCGTGTGGTTATCTATCGTGATGACGATGATAAAGCCAGCCAGGTGATACCCTACACCACACAAGCACCGCTTGGCAGCACCAACCCCAGAGACCTTTGGAAATGGATGCAACGCTATGAAGACAAAACAGGTGGTCAGGTGCTAGCTATTGCGCACAACGGCAATTTATCCAATGGCATTATGTTTCCGACAATCGAGCAATACGATGGTACAACGTTAGACAAAGAGTATGTTAGCGAGCGTATTCGCCGCGAGCCTTTATATGAGATTACTCAAATGAAAGGAGACGGAGAAAGTCATCCCCTTTTATCCCCCGACGATGAATTTGCCGATTACGAAAACTGGGACGTCGGCAACCTGGGTTCTACCGTAGTTAAAACCCCAGACATGTTACCCGGCGAATACGGCCGCGAAGCCCTTAAACGAGGGCTTGAGATAGAGTCTCGCCTGGGCACCAACCCGTATAAATTTGGCTTAATCGGTTCTACTGATACCCATACGTCACTAGCCACTACACGTGAAAATAATTTCTTTGGAAAAATGTCATCAATGGAGCCGAGCCCCGAGCGCCTCATCGACCCACTTGCTGCCATAGAAGGCGGAGACACCATTTATTACCGAAATGCTACTGCTTCTGGTTTGGCTGCAGTTTGGGCAAAAGATAATACGCGTGAAGCCTTGTTTGATGCAATGCAGCGTAAAGAAACGTATGCCACCACAGGGACTCGCATGAGTGTGCGCCTATTTGCCGGTTGGGATTACACTGAGGGCACATTACAGCGCCCAGATTTTGTTAAAGTGGCTTACCAGCAAGGTGTACCTATGGGCGGTGATTTAACCGCAGCCGCCAAAGGTGTCTCTCCTAAAATATTGGTTCAAGCACTGCGTGATCCTGATGGCGCCAACCTTGACCGTGTGCAAATTATTAAAGGCTGGGTTGATGCTAGCGGTAAAACACACGAAAAAATCTATGATGTTGCCTGCTCCAAAAAACGCACCATAAAAAACAATCGTTGTGATAAAGAAGTCGGCAATACCGTGGATATTAAAACCGCCACCTATCTCAACAGTATTGGTAACACCATGCTAAATGCGTTTTGGCAAGACCCTGAGTTTAACCCAGAACAACGCGCGTTTTATTATGCACGTGTGCTAGAAATCCCAACTCCGCGCTGGACAACTTATGATGCCGTTCGTTTTGGTGTAGAGCTACCTAAAGATGTACCGGCCGCACAGCAGGATCGTGCTTATACATCCCCCATTTGGTACAACCCTGCTAAGTTATGATTGCCAGAATAGTTAGGATACTTTAAAAAGTATAGGCGCAATAAACGCCCTTTTGCGCCCAATCTACTACCAAAATGATTAGCCATATACCCGCCTTATTGGCGGGTTTTGTTTTATGATAAAACCACATCCACACCTACATCCACGAAACAATAATTTAAGTCATTATGTTAAAAAAAATTATTACCGAACCGCTACTGCATTTCATTGTGATCGCAATTCTATTTTTTGCTGTTTATAATATTCTCAATCCAGCGAAGACTGACCAGCAAACCATTATTGTTAGTGAGGGCCGCGTTGCCCAAATCAAAAATAGCTTTATTAAACAATGGAAAAGAGAACCCCTGGCGAAAGAACTAGATAATGCCATTCAAGCTTTTGCCATCAATGAAATGTATGTACAAGAAGCGAGAGCCTCAAATTTGGATGTAGGCGATCAGGTCATCAATCGCCGGTTACACCAAAAAATGACATTTATATTGGAAGGTTTCGCCTCCAGCAAAGAGCCATCTGATAATGAGTTGAAAGAACTCTATAACGATAACCTCGAAAAATACCGTTTACCTCCTCAATACAGCTTTACCCAGGTATTCATCTCGGCGGATAGAAATAAAGAGAAACTTCAGACGTTAATAGCTCAGCAACAACAACGCATCCAGCAAGGACTGAACCCTGAAGGTGATGGCAGCATGCTACCCAATCAAGTTTCATTGGAAACGAGTGTTCAGTTAGCAAGAAAATTTGGGAAGAGTTTTTCTTCAGAATTAGAAACGATAGATTTGAACCAATGGTCAGCCCCAATAAAATCAGCGTTTGGCTGGCACTTTGTCTTTTTGAAAGAGAAAAAACCAGCCAACATAAAACCTATTGAAACAGTAAAAAAATCCGTTTTAGGTGACTGGCAATACCAAAACACCCAAAGTTATCAAGAACAATATGAACAGCGACTTTTAGAGCGTTACCAAATCGAGGTAGAAAAACCTTCTGCTATCAAGGTTGAGCGATGAGATTGTTAGTGATTTTATTATTGCTGACTTTCGGCCCCATAGTATGGGCCGATGATATGCGTCCAGCATCCTTAACCGTTAAGGCATTAGATGATACAACTTATGAGGTTAGCTGGATTGTTCCTATCAAGAAAGGTAAACGCCCTTCGCTAAATGTAGAATTTGATAACAGCAGTAAACAGTTATCGCCCAAACGGTCACAACAAACGAATAATACTATTAGAGAATATTGGAGCATTGAACAAGCTACAGGCCTTGCAGGTTCAAGCATTTCGATTATTGGTTTAAAGGGCACATCCTACGAAGTACTATTAAGAATCATTGATGTCAATCATCAAACCATTACTTCAGTATTAAACACAGAAAAATCAGACTTTCTTGTTCCTGAAGCTGGAGCCACCCAGGCTAAAGACACCGTATTAACTTATATCGCCCTGGGTATTGAGCATATTTTAATTGGGCTTGACCATTTATTATTTGTTGCCTGCCTGGTTTATATATCAGCAACGCGTAAAAAATTATTGCTCACCATAACTGGTTTTACCGCTGCCCATTCAATTACACTTTTTCTAGCTGCAACTGGTGTACTGACTATCCCTATCCCACCTGTTGAGGCGGTGATTGCATTAAGCATTGTATTTTTAGCCTGGGAAATAGCGAAAAATAAAAAAGACAGCCTTAGTTTAAAATACCCGGTTTTAGTCTCATCGACTTTTGGCTTGCTTCACGGTTTTGGTTTTGCTTCCGTATTAGCCGATATTGGCCTACCTCAAACAGAAAAACTATTAGCACTGCTCTGCTTTAATATTGGTGTTGAAATCGGCCAACTAATATTTGTTGCGACACTGTTTATCGTTTTTGTGGTGCTGTCCAAACTGCATAAATCACTCACCTTAGAAACCTTACGCATACCCGCAAGCTACTACTGCGGCTCTCTTGCAACCATATGGGTAGTGGAAAGGCTGGCTGCTTTTTAAGTTTTGAGCGGATATGAGTATTGCCAAAAAATTAAGAACATGATACCAATTACAACGTACTACGTCGACTATGGGGACGAGACACTATGAAAACACATCACGCTTATCGGACTATGTTGTAATAATGGTAACTCTATGAATATAGCATCTATTCATTTGCGCTTATCCTTAACTTTTCTTAAACGTATCGACTAAGCGGTTTTAGGTGTCGTTCGCAAGAGAATTCTTCTGTTGGCTAACGCTAGATTCAGCTCCGGTAGTCAACAAGTTGTAATCGCCTAAATCTTTTTAACCACTAAAACGGTTGCCCGAACCTTAAGTAAAATGCGCTATTGTCAGATTTCCCAATAGCATATTCAGCACGTAGTACCATTCTTTCTTTTGGTTTTATTGTAAATGTAACGCCAACACCCGCAGAGGGAAATAAATCGCTATCTGATGCACGCCCAGCTTCGCCACCGTATAACCATGCGGCACCAGCCGATAGTGTTGCGCCCCATCTTTCCCTGATTTTTATTCGTTCGTCTATTTCGACAAGCGTCATATGTGGCGCCAGGTATTCGCCACGGACATAACCACGTAACTCGATGGAAGAGTAACCGCTGGTTGGTGCATCATGGGTCCAGCGACCTTTTGTATGAATGCCTGTAACATGTCCATTGCCATGCGAGAGAAAGGTGGCATAGTCTGCAGTATAAGCATCAAAACTGACATCAACGCCAAATGATTTTCAGTAAGCGATATTATCAAACTCGAACGAGATACCATTGGCGGCTGAATTCTGGTTATCACGTATATCGTAGTTTACTGCCAGACCCGGGCCGTGTGATTTTTTCCCGGTCAAACCAAATATATAAATAAATTCACCGGATAATTCATCATCGGCAAATATAGAAAAATTTGTTGTG
>JASJGO010000063.1:0-10903 GCA_033791505.1 Cycloclasticus sp. | reverse complement strand
GTTACAACAATGTTTTCTGATGAATCTTTAGACATAATGGATTAGCTCAGTGTGAGTGAAATTAAATAATATCGAGCAAATTTTCCGAGGGTAATAAAGCAGAGTGATTTTATAAGGTTTAACTTTATCCAACCGGCCGCTAAGCAAAGCACGTCACCTATTACAGGAAGCCAACTAAATAACAGTGCCGCGCTACCGTAGCGCTGAATTAGCTCGTACGCCTTGTCGAAATGTTTCTTTTTAGATTTTTTAGCCTGCAACTTAGACGAGGCGATATAACCGAGGTAATACGTCGTTAAGGCGCCGAGCGTATTACCCAGCGTAGCCAACGATACTAGATAAAATGAGTTGTATTGTCCATCAACAATCAGATACGCTAAGACGGCTTCAGAGCCACCGGGGGCGAGTGTTGATGACACAAATGCGCTAATAAACAGCCCAATAGCACCCTGATTTTCAAGCAACTCATCGAACATCAAAAATCTGTGTTATTTTTTGCGCCAAATGAAGAAAAACAGGCAGCTCGCAAAACCTAGCAATAGCAAAATAATCGTCAGTAGCGTATTTACAAAACTCGTATCAAACTCATAGATATCACGGTTTAATTGTCCCGAAATACCTTGAATGGACGGCAGGTTGCCATTGCCACCGCCAACTTTTACCTGGGCCTTCATACCTTTTTCCATATGCTGCGCTACGTCGCAATGTGCTAAATAAGTTTCTTCCGTATTAGGGGTTATAAACGTACCCGTTGTTTCACCTTCGCCGTATAACTCCATATGGAACATGCCCTGAGGGTGCAGGTAAGCAGGCAAACCATGAATCATAAACTGGTGACGGATTTTATCTTCGTTAATAAAGGTAACGTGTACCCGCGTGCACTTTGGAAAACTAAACTCGTGCTGGCTATAACCAAAAATAGTACCCGGAAATTCTTTCGCGTACTCCCTACCAGCCTTTATGGTTATTTTTTCTTCACCTGCAACCGACTTGCAGCCCTGCGGAAGTTGCTCTATATTTTCATTCATCACCATGCCCCAATCACCCATCCGCATTCCCGCGTAGGACGACGTGATAAATAAAGAAAGCAGCAATAAAAGTACCGTAGGTCTCATAGATCAGCTCTTGTTTTTTAGCTTTGCCACGACTGTCTGTAAACAGCTGTATAGGGCTTTGCATAATAGTAATAATACCGCCAGTAACATGCCCAGCACTATGACCAATATGACATCTTTGTATGTTTCTATGCCACGCTCGCCTACGTCATCAAAAAAGCCAAAAACATCCGAAGCCATCCAGGTCGGAAGGTTTCGCTTGTAATACTCCGGGCTGAAGTAGGGCATGACGTCTTCACCTTCGCCGCTAGCCATCGCGTTTTTATTCAAGTACTTTCGATACACTATTTGCGAAATATTACCACCCGGTGCTATACCATCAGTGGTAATGGCGCGTTCGGCATGATCGTGCATTAACCAAACACCCTCTCCATAACTATGCAGCCCATCATCTTTGGTATAAAGGTCTAAATCTATGCGTTGAGCAGGGGCAACGTCATAAACATCACGGGTTATTTGCGCCAATGGATTTACATCCACGCCATCATAAGCCGTAATCGTGGCCTTATGTCCGTGAGTATGAAGCGCAAGCATTTCTGGTGTACCGTTCAGCACGCGCAGTTTGGTATGCTGATTCGGCTCAACCGTAATCAATGATTCTCTTAAGGTATAAGGAAAAGAACGACCGTTGAGCATAAAATAATCATCTGTCCCGTCCGTAATGTCATACAGGCGATTCATTTTTTTTGCCAATTGACGCGGGTCATTACTGGTCTGAATCAAATTGTTTAACGAGGTATCAATGCCTTGATAGTGTAGATCGTATTCTTGCTCATAACCTTCAAGTACGCCTACCGACGGTTTTCTAACTTTTCCGGCGCCCACATTAAAGGTTTGAAGCCAATTATTGGGCTTATTTTCTTCAACAATAAACAGCCCTTGTAAACCCATCATCATATGAACTTGCACTTGAACATGACAGTGATACATCATCGTTCCTGCGTGTCGTGGTTTGATTTTATAAATGTGTTGCTCACCCGGCATCGTCATTTTTTCACTGGTTTGCGGCACACCGTCGTTATTTGAATAGGTATGGTCAACGCCGTGCAAGTGAATGGTATGCGGGAAATAATGCGTGTTCTCTAAAATAAGCGTTATGTTATCGCCTTCTTCAACTCGAATAGGTGCCGATGGCAATCTCAATAGGTGGTTTGCCGTCAAATCGACTCGATTAACCGTCGCCATACCACGACTTTTAGGTGCAAAAACCCACGCGCCTGGCGTTATACCTGGTGCTATTTCGTAACCTGGTATCAGCTCCTTTCCATCAGGTGAACGGCCATTTAGTTCGGCCACTTCTACCCTAATGGTAATGTCGTCAGGGTCGCCATCACCATCAATATCATTGCTTTTCACTACCGCGTCATCTGCCAGTTGAGTACGCATCAATACCGGCATAATGACGTTATTAGTACCCCTCACAAACGCCGCTACTTCATAAGGGTTATCTGGGTTACAAGCGTCGGAAGCTTGAATGTCTATGCCGCCAATCGTATAGGGTTTACGCCACTCGGGGTATTGTTCATCACACACTGTGATTTCGCCAATATCGGGTTTTGGCTTGGAGTTTGGTGCTGCCTGATAGTTCGGCATACCCGTATACTCATAAAATCTGGCGTACAACAGGTAAGGATCGTAAAGAAAAACCGCAACAATGCTCAATAATATTGCGCTTAATAGTAATACGACTATTGAAGACCTCTTCATAAACATCCCGTGCCGGATTAACTTTCTTTCTTTTCAGTCACTACCGCTGGTTTTTTTCGTGCAAACCAAATCATAATGATAACAACCACGATGAACACTGCGATGGGAAGACGTAATGCTTTAGGGATACCGTCGTCTTCATAACCTACTGAAAATGGAAAGCGAGATATGAATTTCTCATTTTCGTCCTCTACTACCACGTAACCAACGAAGTGTCCTTTCTCTTTAAATTCTTGCGTAATCGTCATCGTTCCTGATCCGTAACGCTTGGAAGGCATTTCAAACAAAGCATCTTGCGCCAATTCAGCTTCATTAACCTTACCATCATCTGCTGTACCCAATGGTGCAGTATCAGAGTTAATCACCCTAAAACTAACTGACATATCACGTAATTTATTATCAATAAAATCCAGAACGATGATCGACTTACCCACAGTAGGCATATCATCACAAAATCGTTTAGAAAGATTACCAGAAGGCTGGTAGCCCGAAAAGTTCATCAAATAAGGGCCAACACTTAGTCGACACTGGTTGCCGTCATTGGACACGCCACCATGGCCCCAGGCTAATGTCGAAACAAGAAAAATGAATATTCCATAAATTGTTTTAATCACAAATTGTCCTCTTAGGTAAACGTTACAGCTTGATTATATGTCATTTGACTCTAGTGGCTATAAAAAATACCGACTAATCGGGGCGCTCTATAGTCTGTATGAAATTCTATCAACATACACGAAAATATAAGGAAATAGTCCTAAGCCGAGAACCTTGCGACAGGGTATATTGGATTTTTTTGTTTATCAAAGTAATGTTTAGCTGAATTATACTGAAATTAACTTTATTGGTTTCTTCGTATTAAAAACGGCACTATTTAATTTAACTAGGCTAATCTATTAGCTATGAATAAACGTCTTCTTTTTCTGCAAATTTTCACCCTCTTAGTGTTCATCTTTTTATCTAGCTGCACTAAAAAGACAACCGCCTTGAATTCGGTGCTTGAACGCGGTGAAATTGTCGTTCTTACGCGCTCCAGCCCCATGACATACAAGCTTAGCAACGGCAATGTCAGCGGCTTAGAATACGAGTTAGTAACTTTATTTGCCGAAAAACTGGGCGTTAAGGCGCGCTTTATCTTACCGAGCGATTTCAAGAGTATCTTGAAACTAACCCCAGAACATGAGGCCGACTTTGCTGCAGCTGGCCTCAGCATAACGCCGGAACGCGAGAAAACGCTACGCTTTACGCCGTCATATTATGAGGTGACCCAACAGCTGATATACCACTACAGAACCAGACGCCAGAGGTCTATTAACAACCTTAACAGTAATTTTTTTGAAGTACTTGAGGGTTCAAGTCACGCCGAAAATCTGCGGCTGTTAAAGCAGTCCCATCCATCATTAGACTGGATGGAATCGAACGCCAGTCCTTTAGAATTACTCTCGATGGTTAATGACGGCCTGTTAGATTACACCATCACCGACTCTAATCAATTTCAAATATTTCGAGATAAATTTCCCAAATTAAACGTTGCGTTTAATATTGCCAAGCCTGAGAAAGTTGCGTGGGCTTTTCCGAAAAGCGATGACCAGAGCCTGTACAACGAGGCCGTTAAATTTCTAGCTGAAATTAAAAATAATGGGCTACTTGAACAACTGCAAGATAAATATTTTGGCCACTCAAAGAATTTGAGTTACGTCGGCATTTGTACTTTCAGACGACACGTAAAAAGCAGACTACCTAAGTTAAAACCTTATTTTAAACGTGAGGCAGAAAAACACGCTATCGACTGGAAATTACTCGCAGCTGTCGCGTATCAGGAATCTCATTGGAATAAAAATGCGGTCTCACCCACAGGCGTTCGCGGCGTTATGATGCTGACTAATTCAACCGCAGAACAAGTGGACGTCACCGACCGACTAGACCCTGAACAGAGCATCGAAGGTGGCGCGCGTTACTTGTTTTCTCGTATACAAAGAATACCTGAACGAATCGCTAATCCTGATAGAACCTGGATGGCTCTCGCTTCTTATAATATTGGCCTTGGTCATTTAGAAGACGCCCGAGTTTTAACTCAGCAACAAGGTGGCGACCCAGATAAGTGGGTTGACGTAAGGCAACACCTGCCCCTTCTTGAAGATAAAACGTGGTATCAAAAAACCAAATATGGGCGCGCTCGTGGACAAGAGTCTGTTGTTTATGTTCGCAACGTCCGAAAATACTTTAAACAGTTAAGCCGATTAGAGTCTAGTAATTCACCACCTAACAATTTAATTAAAACCGACGAGCTATTCAATATAAAACTTCCAGCCTTGTAACAGTTTCATCCAATCCACGCTGAAACGAGATGTTTGTTTTTTGATGCGTTCATGATGTATCTGGTGAAATGCCCATGGACGTTCCGTTAGTCGCGAGCCATGGCGTCTCGCTAGGCACCTGTCTTAGGGATTTATCCCCTGAGCAATAAATCAGCGTCGTTTTTTAAAGAACTTCGTCAACAATGATGAACATTCGCTTTCGAGTACGCCGCCGGTCCATTCGACGTGGTGGTTGGCATAATCCGCCTTAGCGAGCGATAACGCGCTACATACCGCACCGCGCTTTTTATCTACCGCGGCGAAAACAATTCGTTTAATTCGCGCGTGTTGTATCGCCCCCATGCACATCACACAGGGTTCTAAGGTGACGTATAAGGTGCAATCTATAAGGCGATAATTGCTTAGCCTTTGGCTCGCTTCACGCATCGCTACTATTTCGGCGTGAGCGGTTGGGTCGCAATTTTTAATCGGCAGGTTATAACCTTCTGCTATGCACTCACCGTCTTTAACGATCAGCGCACCAACCGGTACTTCGCCCAATGCTTCCGCTTTACGCGCCAACTCAATAGCCCGCCGCATCCACGCCTGATCATCCATAGCCAATGATTACCCCCCATCGGTTGATAATAACCGATGAACATTTGGTATTGGCGTGGGCTTATTAATAGTCGTAAGTGTCAACAGCATGTGAAAATTCGTTATATTTCTTAAAGAAATATAATACGCTATTATTTAATAGCGCTGGTGCAAGGCTTGCGTCTGTTCCGAAAAAAAAACCTGATTCAGCGGTTTGTATCCAAACCATTTCGCTACCGTTTATTGAACTTTCCTATGATACGCATGGATAGTATGTTGCTCACTGAATCGAGGTTTTTAACTTTTGCTAACTACTGGCGTATCAGCCCATTCATATGCACATTCAAGCCCCCCTAGCACCAATGAAACGGCTCCGCAAATAGTCCAAAACACCTATCTTCACGCCGATAACTACGCTGCAAGACGGTAAATTTAGCCGCTACGGCCACTGCTGCGTGTTAACTCTAACCTCGCTGCAGGGAAATATCCGAGATCGCTATAGAATGCGTCGACCTTGGATGATACGCAGCAGTATCACCACCACCGCGATGACCAAGAGCAGGTGAATCAGCCCGCCCATTGTGTATGAGGAAACCAAGCCAAGAAGCCAGAGGATAATTAGGATTACTGCAATAGTTTCGAGCATTGATGTTACTCCTTAAATAGTGTCAAGCATTGATGCTACTTCTAAATAGGCGCAGTGCAACGACGACGACTAGTCGCCTTTAGCCGCGTCTTGGATATTCTCACCGGCCTCTTCCATTTGATCACCGAGGCTTTGTGTCGCTTGGTCGATTTTCTTGCCGGCTTTTTCTACAGGCCCCTCGTTTGTGTCACAAGCGGATAGTACGACAAGAAAGGCAGCCATAATGATGGCTGTGCTGACGATTTTGGCTAATTTCATGATGCGTATCTCCTAATTCAATTACTGGCTCAAAAATAAGCGCAACCGTTTTGATTGCACTAGCTGTTGGGATATAACCCGCTCCGCGTACCGAAGAGCGCGCTCTATATTCGCGACTTTACCTAGACCCCCTTGTTTAGTCTGTACGCTATCGCACACACTAAATAAATGTTATATGATGCAACCAATGCATTGCAATTGAACAATTTTGCGTTTACTGATAGCACGGAGGCTTAGGCCATGCACGACCAACACTCACCCACCCAAAACCACCTGCTCGCCGCCCTAACAGCGCAAGAACGTGAGCGCCTGATCCCACACCTTGAACTGGTCCCGATGCCACTCGGCGATGTGCTCTACGAATCCGGCAACGAGTTGCGATATGTCTATTTCCCAACCACTGCCATCGTGTCCCTGCTATATGTCATGCTCGATGGTGCGTCGGCCGAAATAGCCGTCGTTGGCAACGAGGGCATGATCCGCATCCTTGCAATACTGTATATCTGTACAGTCTATCGCTCAACTGCTGGATCTTGAAGCCTCAGCTGTGATGCCGGCCGGTGCCAGATCACTCCCACTCGATTGTAAACAAGCCATTCTTACGATTTAATATCAATGGCTTACTTGTTGGTGTAGGTGGTAATACCATGTTCAGAAATTACTGCCGATTATCATCAAAAACCCCAATGCCCGAAGAAAATCATTACTTCATCAGACCTTGCACAGCCGTTTTAACAGTCGTTAACTCATAGCGCGTGGTTCTACCGCCACCCGGTAGCGGAATGATGATCCTCTTGGCGACCAAATCTGAAAGATCACGGCTGGCTGTTCGATTGGGACACTTGTTGATCGCTTCATATTTCTTGGTCGTTATTCCGCCTTCAAAGCCCTTTCGGCCTTCAGCAAACACCCGAGATACCATCCTGGCCTGCCGGTCATTCAGTTGATCGCCATAGGCCTCGTAGAAGCGTGTCTTGCCCAATACAAAGTCCACCTCTTCCCTGGCAATTTCCTGTGCATGGATGACCCTGTCGGCAAAGTAATCAAACCAGGCATTAACGTCCAGGCTTCCACGGCTCGCTTTCTCCAGTTGCAGATAATAAGATTTTTTATCTCCCTCTATCGCCGTGGCAAGACAAGCCGTGGTCGGATAGCCGAGAGACTGTGAAAGTGCATGGTCAGCGATCGCCCTGCCGACTCGCCCATTACCATCATCGAAAGGATGAATCACCTCGAACCAAAGATGGGCAATCCCTGCTCGGGCAATCCCGAACATCTTCTTGCCCCCATTCAAGGAGCTGGTCTGGTTGTACCAGTCGATGAATCTCGCCATTTCATCAGGCACCTGAGTTGCTGGCGGGGCTTCATAGTGAACCTTTTCCCGCCCGAAAGGCCCACTTACGATTTGCATTGGTGAAGGATCGTTGCGGTATACACCTCGCAGAATAGACGTGTAGCGCTGTTCCGGGACAGCCATAGATTGCCAGTTGCCCAGCAGGTCATGTGTCAGTGATGCTTGCCAGTTCTTGCGGATGTCCACCAGCAACATCGCGGCCCCCGCCGCTTTCTGGTCAGAGTTATCCGGTAGCGTATCCGATGTAACTAAAGAGAGTAGAGATGACCTGACCGAATCTCTATCCAGATCCTCGCCCTCAATGGCGCTGGTCTTGATAGCCTCGGAAAGCATCAAATCGATCGTGGCATCCTCTTGAGACACCATTGGCAAAGCCTCAAAGCGGCCAGCCAGACGCTCTGAGCTTATGCGAAACTCAAGTTCCCGGTCTTCGAGCGCACGCTTGTCATAGCGGAAATCTGGCCAGCCGGGTTGTTGCCATATCCATTTCATGCGGCACATCCATGTGCCGCACCCAGACGGGCGGCCTTCGGCCGTGCAAACTGTCTATCCTGCCACTTTGTCATGGCGCGATTTTAGCACTTATTCACGCCATATTCTATATTTTTGTGGCGTGAATATAGGCCTTAATCACGCCACACTCATCCGAAAAGAGACAATCACCACGCGATTGAACTGTGTTTATCAAGACACCCATGCCGGTAAAAAACTTAACTGGTTGAAATTGCGAAAATTTAACATTGTTACCATGGGTGTCTTGATAAGCCAGTTACCAGGTGTCTTGATAAGCCCGATAAGCTATGGGTGTCTCGATAAGCTAATTAATGGAATATTAATATTCTAGAGGAACAGCCGTGAGAGGAATTGATTCGGATAGCGCTTATCACAAAGAGTTTCAACGATTCATCAGGAAGCTCAGAAAAAGGATCTATGAATTACGTAAAGAAAGTGGTTTTACACAAGAAGACATGGAGAAATTTGAATTGTCATACAGGCAATTCAAGCGCATTGAGAGTGGCGAGACATCCAACATGACGCTTACAAACCTGTTCAAGATCGCCAAGGCGTTTAAGCTGAAATCCCATGAGCTATTGGACTTGTGATTTTATCCATTCAGGCAAAACACAGAGACAGGTCTTGCGTTTTCCCCCGAAGTCATGGTTAAACTTTCACGAATATATATGTAAATGGCAAAAGGTAACCTGCCCCCCCCCACCGTGGTGAGCTAGAAGCCACAGCCTGGCAGTATTCATTAACTGTAAGATTAATAGGTAGACTGTTCCCGGAATTCAAAAAAATTGATGTTGCCTGTATTGGGCACAATTATTGACAATAAAAGCAGTTGGAATAAAGGATATAACTTATGAGTTCATCACACTTCCGATTAATTATGGGTGTCATTACCTTTGGTGTACTAACATTAGGGGGGTGCGACAACTCCACCGACAAGGCAACAGAACAAGTTACTGCACCCAAGGAAGACGTTACTTCAGAAAAGGCTGCTCTTCCCAAAGGAATGGATATTTCTATGTTTGCAAAAGAAGCATTTATCAAAGAGCCTAAGATTGTTGACTGTGAAACCGCTGAAGGCACAATAACGACCTGTTACCAACTAGTCACTGATGGGGCACCGGCTGGGCGAACGCCTGGTCCTTTCTGCCCCAGAACAATAACCGATGGCGCTGATGTAAGCGGATCCTGGTTCAGCAAAGACGGCACTGGCGATTTGGTAGACATCACTGGACAATTCATACTAAAGCTGAGTGAGTACTATGGTGATGAGAAATGGATGGTTTATGACGCAAAGACAAACAAAGTACGTTATACAGCGACGAAAGAGGCCTGCTTAGGCGCAGCAAAACCGGATGTTGAAGAGGAGTACATGCAAAACTGTATTGAGTGCGAGTTATCGTACCTTGATGAAGGTTTTTCTCGTACCTTCCTCCTACCTACTACTCCGATCCCTGCTGCTAAAACAGGTCGAGTACGTACTGCGGGTATTGCACTCGACGGTACCGAGCTATCGGGATCAGCACCTGTTGATGCAATTTTAGGGGCTTATACGATTGCGGCATTTGATGATTGTGGTGGACACATTAATGTACACCAGGGTTATCACTACCATGCTACGACGGGGTGTACTGATAACTTAAATAGTGACGATGGACACGCTCCATTAGTAGGCTATGCATCAGATGGCTATGGTATTTATGCAATGAAAGACTCAGAGGGCAAGGAAGCAGTGGGGCTTGATGAGTGTCGTGGTCAAACTGATGTTGTCAGAGGCTATCACTACCATGTTGCAAGTCCGAGCGAGAATATGTTCATTGGATGTCTTCATGGTGAAACTGTCGATTCTGAAGGCGGCCCTCCCCCGGGTGCTCATGGTGATAAACCAGCAATAAAGTGATAGGGTCTCAATCAATTCGCTTTTTTATAACAAGGCCATCAAATTCGCTTCCTTTGGTCGCGGACACTCGCAGGCTTGCGCCGTTTATGGCGGCGTTCAATGTCTGCTTTTTGATGTGATGACCAGGTTACGGCTGCCTGCAAATGATTGGATTGAGACTAAGGGCACAGCAGACATTGTGCATCGGCATACACCGCTTAACGGACATCTGGGGAATATGCCTGACATGGCAAAACCGACCCATAACAGTCTGTTAGAGAATGCTTATGAATAAGCTTCTAAAAGAAAGAGTTAGCCGAGCTTGGCAGATTGAAGCTTCTGGATCAAAGTTATTTGACCTAAATCATAGTAATTATTGTGGATATTATGATAATTATGTATAGGTTGAGTAAATAAATTATAAAAATAGTCATAAAAGGGGAATGAAAAATGAAAAAATTAAACATAAGTAGAGGAACTTTAACGCTGGTTTTTGCATTGCTAATGACGGCCTGTGGCGGTGGCGGTGGTGGTGGCGGTGGC
>JASJGO010000062.1:0-14176 GCA_033791505.1 Cycloclasticus sp. | reverse complement strand
GTCGAAAGGAGCGTTCAGGGTGTGTTCCATTTTCCTCGCTTCGATAATAGCGAGAGGCTGACCTGCAAAGACAGAATCACCACTGGCGACCAGTACTTTTAATAATTTACCCGGCATCGGGGCGGTCACCGTGGAAGGTCCGCCGGTGATGGTTAAATCCGATTCAAATGGGTTAACTTCGATAAGGGAATACCAACGGTTTTTCCATGAAATAAGGCTGTTATTTTTATGCTTGAGGGTAATAAAACGTTCCCAACTACCATCTATTTGCAGACGAATTACGTTATCGCCAGCGGGTTCTGCGATCACGTCTAAATCATTGTCTAAATCATTGTCTAAATGGAAAATAAAATGTTTATCGTGCTCGGTGACCTTAATTTCCAGGTTATCGCTGTCTTCGTAGATGAAAAACAGGCTACGCTGACTTTGACCATTAGGTCGCCAACCCGTCGTATCAAACCAGGGGGAATTGGATTCGGTAGACAACAGAGCCATATCGCTAACGGCTTGTTGACCTTCTAATAGGGTGTGCACGCTAGCGGCCAATAATACCTGCTGAGGTAATTCAACGCGGCTATCTGCGAGTAAAGTGTCTAATTTTTTATCGATATACTGGGTATCAATTTTGTTTCCGATGAAGTCTGGATGGGTCGACAGGGTTTCCAGAAAGGCGATATTGTTTTCAACGCCAATGATGCCGCTTTCACCTAAGGCCTTGAGTAAGCGCTCGCGCGCGACTTCTCGGTTTTCGCCCCAAACGACCAGTTTAGCGATCATCGGATCATAGAAAACACTGATCGTATCGCCTTGTTCAACACCCGTTTCAACGCGAACATGATCATTTGTTTCAGGGAAGCGAAGGTGCTGTAGTTTACCGGTAGACGGTAAGAATAAATTGCTTGGGTTTTCTGCGTATAAACGCGTTTCGAACGAATGCCCCGTGCTGCTAATTTGTTCTTGTTTTAACGGTAAGGGTTCACCTGCGGCGACGCGTACTTGCCATTCGACCAAGTCTTGTCCGGTAACCATTTCGGTCACGGGGTGCTCTACCTGTAGGCGGGTATTCATTTCCATAAAATAGAACGAACGGTCTTCGCCAACAATAAACTCAATTGTACCGGCACCTAAGTAGCTAATAGCACGGGCTGCATTGACCGCTGCAATTCCCATCGCCTGACGAGTTTTTTCGTCGAGAAACGGAGAAGGGGTTTCTTCAATAATTTTTTGATGACGGCGCTGTAAAGAACACTCACGTTCGTGTAAATGAACATAATTTTCGTGTGAGTCACCAAAGACCTGAAATTCGATATGCCGTGGTTTGCTGATATAACGCTCAAGTAATACGCGGTCATCGCCAAAGGCGTTAATTGATTCGCGTTTCACAGAATCAAGTAATTCGGCAAATTCACTGACTGAATTCACCACCCGCATACCTTTGCCACCACCACCTGATACCGCTTTAATTAATAAAGGAAAGCCGACTTTTCCAGCTTGATCTTGCAGATAGGCAGGATCCTGGTTTTCGCCATGATAGCCGGGCACAACCGGTACATTGGCCGTTTCCATCAATGCTTTTGCGGCGTCTTTAGCGCCCATTTTTACGATAGATTCGGCTGCAGGGCCGATAAAGGTGATTCCAGCCTGTGGGCATTGTTGAGCAAAGGCACTGTTTTCGGATAAGAAGCCATAACCCGGGTGGATAGCGTCCACACCGATTTTTTTAGCCAAGGTTAATAGAACCTCGGCTTTTAGATAGGATTCGTCTGGGCGTGAGCCACCGATGTGGTAGGCCTCATCGGCTAGCTTAACGTGGCGTGCATCACGGTCGGCATCGGAGTAAACGGCAACACTGGTGATACCCATTTTCTTCAGCGTGGAAATTATTCGGCACGCGATCTCGCCACGATTTGCAATTAATACTTTTTTAAACATGTTTATGTACTCTGATAATTACATTAAGTTACATTCTGAAAACGCCATAACTGGTTTTTTCATTCGGTGTTTTAGCCGCAACGGCTAAAGACAAGCCGAGCATTCGTCTTGTGTCGCGTGGGTCAATCAGACCGTCATCCCATAGTCTGGCGGTGGCAAAATAGGGATTGCCTTGCTCTTCGTATTGCTCAAGAATTGGTTTTCTGAATGCTTCCTCATCTTCGGCAGACCAGCTGTTACCAGCCCCCTCAATCGCATCGCGTTTAACCGTAGCCAATACCGATGCGGCTTGCTCTCCACCCATGGTAGAAATTCGAGCATTCGGCCAGCTCCACAGCATACGCGCACCGAAGGCACGGCCACACATGCCGTAATTTCCGGCGCCATACGAACCACCGATCAGTACGGTAAATTTGGGCACCGATGAACAAGAGACCGCAGTCACCATTTTGGCTCCATTTTTAGCGATACCTTCTTCTTCGTATTTTTTACCGACCATAAAGCCGGTAATGTTTTGTAAAAACAGCAGCGGTATGCCGCGTTGGTTACATAACTCGATAAAGTGCGTGCCTTTTAAGGCCGACGGAGAAAATAGAATGCCATTATTGGCGATAATACCGACCGGGTATCCATGAATATGCGCGAAACCACAGACTAAGGTCGGGCCATATAATGGTTTAAATTCCTGAAGCTCTGAACCATCTACTAAACGTGCGATGACTTCACGCACGTCATAGGGTTTCTTCGGGTCTTTCGGGATAACGCCTAAAATATCATCGGTCGGATACAGCGGTTCACGCGACTCGCGAACTTTAACGTGCAGCTGTTTTGTTTCGTTCAAGTGCGAAAGAACATCACGCGCGATGGATAGGGCATGTGAATCATCTTCTGCGATATGGTCGGTAACGCCGGATTGTCTACAGTGTAAATCCGCGCCACCTAATTCTTCTGAAGAAACCACTTCGCCGGTAGCGGCTTTCACTAGTGGTGGCCCACCAAGGAAGATGGTGCCTTGCTCTCTAACGATAATTGACTCATCGCATAACGAAGGGATATAGGCGCCACCGGCTGTGCATGAGCCCATCACCACCGCAATTTGTGGGATACCAGCGGCTGACATACGCGTTTGGTTGTAAAAGAAGCGGCCAAAGTGTTCTTTGTCGGGGAATACGTCGTGTTGCAACGGCAAGAAAGCACCACCAGAATCGACCAGGTAAACGCAGGGCAAACGATTTTCTGAGGCGATTTCTTGCGCCCTAAGATGTTTTTTTACGGTTAATGGGTAATACGTTCCGCCTTTTACCGTTGCGTCGTTGGCAATAATCATCACTTCCGAGCCGTGTACACGACCAATGCCGGTGATAATACCGGCCGCTGGTGCGTCATCGTTATAGATGCCGTACGCCGCGAGTTGAGACAGTTCTAGAAAAGAACTGCCCGGGTCGAGTAACGCTTTTATACGATCCCTCGGCAGTAGTTTTTCACGCGCCAGGTGCTTCAGACGCGCGCGTTCGCCGCCGCCTTGTGCAGCGGTGTTGATGCGTTCGCTTAAATCACCGACCAAGGTTTCCATTTGGGCGGTATTTTCTTTGAACTCAGCTGACGCTGTTTCAATCTTTGATTGTATAACGGGCATGTTTTTTTACCTTTACTAGTAAATACTTAAATAATTTCAATCGCCATCGCGGTTGCTTCGCCACCACCAATACATAGTGTGGCGACCCCTTTTGTTAATTTACGCGCTTTCAATGCGTGTAACAGCGTGACCAAAATGCGCGCACCCGATGAGCCGATAGGGTGGCCCAATGCGCAAGCGCCGCCATTGACATTGACTTTGTTCGGGTCAAGGCCAAGTTGCTGAATTGCGATCAAAGTAACGACGGCAAAGGCTTCGTTAATTTCAAATAAATCAACGTCGCTGACTTGCCAGTTACATTTTGTGAGTAATTTCTGTATTGCGTAAACCGGTGCCGAACTGAACCAATCCGGGTCGTCGGCAAAAACGGCCTGCGCGGTGATTTTTGCCAATGGTTTTAAGCCTTGTCTTGCGGCTTCATCGGCATCCATTAATACCAACGCTGCGGCACCATCTGAAATGGAGGAAGCATTGGCCGCCGTCACGGTACCGTCTTTTTTAAACGCGGGCTTTAAGCTTCTGATTTTATCAAGAACGGCCTTCGAAGGTTGTTCGTCCTCTGTAAACACTTGTTCGCCTTTACGTGATGTTACCGTAACGGCTGTGATTTCATCGTTAAATGCGCCCGTTTGTATGGCATTTTTAGCGCGATTCAACGAGCTGATTGCATAATCATCCTGTTGTTCACGGTTAAAGCCAAACTTTTCGGCGCCCATTTCAGCAAAACAGCCCATTAAATCGCCGTGTTTTACGTCACGTAAACCATCATAAAACATATGGTCAAGTGTCGTACTATGGCCCATTTTATAACCGTCTCTGGCTTTCGTTAATAAATAGGGCGCCTGCGTCATCGACTCCATACCGCCTGCAACAACACAGTTAGCATCGGCAGCCAAAATTTGGTTATAAGCGTAAATAACGGCCTGCATACCAGAACCACACATCTTATTGACGGTATTGCACGGTGTTGATAGCGGTAAACCTCCTTTAAGCGAGGCCTGTCGTGCAGGGGCCTGGCCTTGTCCGGCCGGTAATACACAGCCAAAATGAACGGTCTCTACCTGTTCTGGCTTTATTCCAGCGGCATCGACCGCTGAGCTAATCGCTGCAGCGCCTAAATCAGAGGCGCTAAGAGACGAAAATTGTCCTTGAAATGAGCCTAAGGGGGTTCTTTTAGCGGCAACGATAACGACAGTTTTAGTACTCATAAAGAACTCGCTTATTTAGTTTCTGCAAATAACTCACGACCTATTAACATGCGTCGAATTTCATTAGTTCCCGCGCCGATGTCATAGAGTTTGGCGTCTCTTAATAAACGCCCGGTAGGGAATTCATTGATGTAGCCATTACCACCCAGCGTTTGAATACCTTCTAACGCAACTTTAACCGCGTTCTCTGATGCAAACAGCAATAGGCCTGCAGCGTCTTTACGTGAGTCGTTGCCTTTATCGTATTGTTCTGCAACGCGATAAGCGAAAGCTCGTGTTGATTGAAGCGCGACATACATATCAGCCATTTTTCCTTGCATCAGCTCGAATACACCAATTGGTTTGCCGAACTGTTTACGTTCATGGATGTAGGGTAAGCAAATATCCATGGTCGCTTGCATAATGCCGATAGGGCCGCCCGATAACACCATACGTTCGGTGTTAAGGCCACTCATAAGAACTTTGACGCCTTCATTCACTTTACCGAGTACATTCTGCTCAGGGATTTCGCAGTTTTCAAACACCAGTTCGCAGGTGTTTGAGCCGCGCATACCGAGCTTATCCAGTTTTTGCGCGGTAGAAAAACCGAGCATGGTTTTTTCTATAATAAAGGCGGTCATACATTGGGACCCGGCTTCAGGGCCAGCAGTTCGCATATAAACGACTAATACGTCGGCGTCTGGTCCGTTGGTAATCCACATTTTATTGCCGTTAGCGATCCATTTATCACCTTTCTTTTCGGCTTTGCAGCTCATTGAACCGACTACGTCTGAACCAGCGCCAGGTTCTGACATCGCTAAAGCGCCGATATGCTCACCAGAGCATAATTTAGGTAAGTATTGGTGGCGCTGTTCTTCGGTACCATTTAAATAGAGGTTATTAATGCATAAATTCGAATTCGCGCCGTACGAGAGAGCAATCGAAGCCGATGCTCTGGATAACTCTTCCATTACGACTAAATGCGATAGATAGTTTAAACCCGTGCCGCCGTACTCTTCGGGTACGGTCATGCCTAATAAACCCATCTCGCCAAATTTGGGCCATAACTGATTTGGGAATTCATTATTAAGGTCGGTTGATTCGGCTAATGGAGCAACTTCACCATCGGCAAACCTACGAACGGCGTCACGAAGTTCATCGACTTCATCATTGATCTTTACGTTAAAAGGCATTGCTATCTCCCGGTTCAATATTTGATTTGCTATCAACAAATCTTACTACTATACTATTTCTAATACAAGTTAGAATCTAACGGTTTTTAGAAAACAATATGTCAATAGCGAGCACCAGGCAAAATACCAAAAAGGACAAAACGCAGCAATTAATTTTGGACGCCGCGGCTAAATGTTTTAGCAAGCAGGGATTCCATGGAACCCCTCTAAAAGATATAGCAGAAACCGTTAATATGAAGACTGGAAGTTTGTATTATCACTTCCCGTCGAAAGAAATGTTGATGCAGGAAGTGCTCAATAAAAGTGTTCAATTAATTTATAACACCGTGAATGATGAGGTGGCTAAACTTGAGGACAACGCGGCTTTCCCTGAGCTACTCAGGGCGGCAATACGCGGACACCTTATCGCAATTTTGACCTATTCAGATTACACCTCAGCCAGTATACGAAATTATGGACAATTCCCGGAAGCCGTACACCTGGCTTCACAGTCTTCTCGTGATGACTATGAACAATTTTGGCGTGATTTTTTTGATCAAGCCGAGGCGGAAGGCGCTATTAGAGCTGGCGTGGATAAACACCTGCTGCGACTGACTATTTTTGGTGGAATGAATTGGGCATCTGTCTGGTTTGAGAGCAAAGATACTGACGGTGCAAGCGTCGAAAGCATTGCTGATTTTCAGGCCGACTTATTTTTAAATGGTTGCCGTCCTTAAGGAGACGAACATGCAGTATAAAACAATAATATTTAAGCAAGACGACAGGGGCGTTGCCTACGTAACGTTTAACCGCCCAGACGTACATAATGCAATGAGCGCGACGTTTATCCAGGAGTTACAACAAATTTGCGCTTCAATTGAAGCGAGCGAAACGATTAGAGTCGTTGTTTTAAGCGGTATGGGTGAGAGTTTTTGTGCCGGTGGCGACCTCAACTGGATGAAAAGCAATATAGCCAGAACCAGGGCTGAACGCGTTACAGAAACCGCTAAGTTGGCGGCTATGTTGGCGGCGCTTAATGATTTGAGTAAACCATTAATTGGCCGTATACAAGGCCCCGCATACGGTGGCGGTGTCGGCATGGTGTCCGTGTGTGACATTACCGTTGGCGTAAACACGGCTAAATTTTGTTTAACCGAAGTTAAACTGGGTTTGACGCCAGCCACTATTTCTCCTTATGTCGTTAGACGTATCGGCGAACCGAATGCGCGGCGCAATTTCTTTAACGCGCGCTTTTTCGACGCCGTAGAAGCTAAGCATATCGGTCTATTGAGCGATGTAGTGAGCGCGGATGAGTTAGACGAGGCGGTCGAGAAAGAGGTCAAGATGATTTTGAAATGCGCCCCAGGCGCTATTGCGTCCACCAAAAAACTAATCGATTATGTGAACACGCATACGATGCCGGATAATCGAATTTACACGGCGGCTAATCTGGCCGATGCATGGGAAACCGAGGAAGGCAAAGAGGGAATAGACGCTTTTTTAAATAAACGTAAAGCCAGCTGGCTTTAATAACAACTACCAGGAGTTAAGGGTAATGAATTCAATTTACTTTAAAGAAGAACACAATATGCTGCGCGACCAGATTCGCCGCTTCGTTGAGCAACGCGTTATGCCTGTCGCTGAAGAGTGGGAAGAGACGGGAAAGGTGCCGCGTGAAATTTTACAGGAAATGGGCGAATTAGGTTTCCTGGGTATTCGTTATTCCAGCGAATACGGTGGTAGTGAAATGGATGCGCTCGGTTCCGTTATTCTGGCAGAAGAGTTAGGCCGTTCAACCTTCGGTGGTTTCGCTGTGACGGTTCTGGTGCATACCGATATGGCCTCACCGCATTTAGATAACTTTGGCAATAAAGATCAACTAGCTAAATATATGCCAGACGTTATAGCCGGTAAAAAAATTGTTGGCGTCGCCGTTACCGAACCTGATGTCGGCTCAGACGTTGCGGGTATGAAAACGCGCGCGGTTAAAGACGGTGATGATTATGTTCTTAACGGCTCTAAAATGTTTATTACTAATGGTGTGCACGGCGATTTGTTTTTTGTCGCGGCAAAAACCGATACCGAGGTTAAAGCCTCTCGTGGCATTACGATTTTTGCGGTTGAGAAGGGCTCGCCCGGCTTTAGCGTCAGCAAAAGCTTGAAAAAAATGGGCTGGTTATCGTCCGATACCGCTGAATTAGTTTTTGATAACTGCCGTGTGCCGGCAAAAAACATTTTGGGTGAAGTGAATAAAGGTTTTTATTCCATCATGCGTAATTTTCAAAACGAACGGCTCGTATTAGGAGCCCAGGCAATGGGCGAGTCCTCTAAGGCGATTGAATTGACGCTTGATTATGTAACGACCCGTAAAGCCTTTGGAGGCGTGTTGTTCGACAAGCAAGTGATTCGTCAACGCCTTGCGTCATTGGCGGCGCGTGTAGAAGCAGGACGACAGCTGGTTTATCACGCCGCATGGTTGGATACCCAGGGCATTGATTGCATTAAAGAGGTTTCAATGGCGAAGGCTTATTGTGGTGAACTGGTGAACGAGGTCATGTACGATTGTCTGCAATTCCACGGCGGCTTCGGTTATATTCGGGAGAGCGCCATCGAGCGTATGTACCGTGATGCGCGTATTCAATCTATAGGTGGTGGCGCAACCGAAGTGATGCTGGAAGAAGTGTCGAAACGAATGGTCGATTAACCGGAGAGAGTGATTATGTCAGAAGGATTTAGTATTGAAGAAATGCAAGTAGGGCAATCAGCCTCTATGAGTAAAACGGTCACTGAAGCGGATATTATCTTGTTTGCTGGTATTACCGGGGACTTTAACCCGGCGCATATCGACGAAGAGTACGCCAAAGCGAGCATGTTTCAAGGGCGTATCGCTCATGGCATGTTATCAGCCGGTTTTATCAGTGCTACTTTAGCAATGAAACTTCCTGGCCCTGGGTGTATTTATTTATCTCAAAACATGAAATTTAAAGCCCCGGTAAGAATAGGCGATACGGTTAAAACAACGGTCACAGTCACTGAGATAAATGTTGCCAAAAAAATTGTGAAATTAGACACTGTTTGTAGCGTTGGTGAAACCCGAGTGGTCATCGGTGATTGCGCGATGATGAAACCATAAAAAAAAGCGATAAGATTTAACCTGGAGGAAGAATGCCCGTACAAAAAATGCTCAAACAAAAAATGCAAAGCGCCGCGGCTGTGGCGAGCTTAGTCAACAGCGGTGATACCATCGATTATGGCTTTAGCGTCACCCAACCCGATTTATTTGACATCGCCTTAGCTGAGCAGAAAGACCGACTTAAAGACGTTATCGTACGGGGTACTTTGTGCGTAAAACCACGCCAGGTGATAGAGCGCGACCTTGAGCAGCGACATTTTG
The DNA here is from genome assembly GCA_033791505.1 of Cycloclasticus sp. Classification (GTDB taxonomy): domain Bacteria; phylum Pseudomonadota; class Gammaproteobacteria; order Methylococcales; family Cycloclasticaceae; genus Cycloclasticus. Next base: position 4,855 of record JASJGO010000062.1, on the reverse strand, counting down.
AGTTTCAAAATTGGCACTTTTCCGGCTATGACCGGAAAAAATCTGAACAAGGGCTAATGAGCTACATACCATTCAATTTTGGCGAAGGTCCGGGTATTTATAGGAATTACCTCGATGTAGATATGCTCGTTATTAAAGCCAGCCCAATGGATGAGCACGGCTATTTTAACTTTGGTATATCAAATACCTTTACCAGGGCGTGTTGTGATGTTGCTAAGAAAATTGTGGTGGAAACCTCTACCGCGATACCCGTTTGTTACGGTAGCCAAAACAGTGTGCATATTTCAGAATTAGAGGCTGTTATTGAAGGTGATAACGCACCCTTATTTGAATTACCCAGCGCGCCTATTACCGAGATCGATAAACAGGTCGCAGCCTTTATCGTGCCATTAATTAAGGATAGAAGCTGTTTGCAAATCGGCATTGGTGGTATGCCAAATGCGGTTTGTTCTGCGCTGGCGGATTCTAATATCAAAGACCTCGGTATTCATACCGAAATGTTTGTCGACGGCATGGTGGATCTTGTCGAGGCGGGTAAAGTAACGGGCGAGTATAAGCAAACCTATCGTGGTGAAATCGTTTACACCTTTGCATTAGGCTCAAAGCGGATGTATGACTTCATCAATAAAAATGAAATCTGCACCAGCATACCCGTCGATGAAACAAACCTGCCTGCAAAAATTGCGGAGAACCGCAATGTTGTGTCCATCAATAATTGTCTGCAGATTGATTTGACCGGTCAGGTGGCATCAGAAAGCAGCGGTCATCGACATATTTCAGGTACTGGCGGTCAACTGCAATTCGTTAGAGGCGCTGTGTCGTCAGAAGGCGGTCAGTCTTTTATGTGTCTTTCCTCACGATTTATCAATAAGGAAGGCAAGCCCGTTTCAAGAATAGTCGCCGGCGTTGAACCCGGAACGGTTATGACAACACCGCGTACCGACGTGATGTATGTGGTTACCGAATATGGCATCGTCAACCTAAAGGGGAAAAGCATCACAGAAAGGGCGCTCAGCTTGATTGGCATTGCCCACCCAGATGACCGTGAAGAGTTAATGAAACAGGCGCGTGATAACCGAATTATTTCTCGAAAATACTGGTAGAAACAACAGCAAATAAACTATACACCGAGCGCAAACGATGACGTACAAAACGATTAAATTCAGCAAGAAAAATAAAATCGCAACGGTTACCTTAAACGACCCTAAAACGCGTAACGCCATAACCGATCCGCTTATCTTAGAAGAAACCAAGGCGGTACTTCGTCGTATACAAGACGACACCGATATTTCGGTATGTATTATCACTGGTGAAGGCAAAGGTTTCTCGTCTGGCGGTAATGTGAAAGACATGCTGAATAAAGTAAACATGTTTGCCGGTGAGCCGCTTGAATTACAAAACAACTATCGTAACGGCATCCATAGTTTATCTAAATTATTATACTCATTTGAAATCCCTTTGATTGCCGCGGTCAATGGCGCTGCCGCCGGTGCAGGTTTTGACCTGGCGCTCTTATGCGATTTACGTATTGGCTCAGAACGCGCGAGTTTCTGTTCAACGTTTTTAAATTTAGCCGTTATTCCAGGCGATGGTGCGTCGTGGTTATTACGTAAAACCGTCGGCGCTCAGCGCGCCGCTGAGTTGGTATTGACTGGTAGGAGCGTTGACGCACAAGAAGCACTGAATATGGGCTTATTACTGAAAGTAGTGGAACACGATGAGCTTCTCGCATCAGCGACTGAAATGGCTGAAATGATAGCCGAAAAATCTCGAGAAACATTGGTCGTCACGAAACGCTTATTAAGATCGACCGATACACTTGGCTATGAAGATCACCTGAACTTGTGTTCGGCAAACCAGGCGATGTTTCACCATGCACCAGAACACCAACAAGCGATAAATCATTTTTTTGAGAGCAAAAAATAGATCTAAATCAATTAACCGTTCCTTTAACTAGAAGCGCTGAGTTTGATACTGATATAATTTGAAAATTCTAACTAACAACAGATTAAAAGAATAATATGGCACGCGTACAAATTACATACCCAGATACGACACATTTCAGCCATGAGCTGTCCGTTAGAGTTAGCGACCTTAATATTGGCAACCACCTGGCGCACGATAAAGTTATTTCCCTGCTGCATGAAGCACGCGCGCAATTTTTTGTTGCCCATAATATGTCTGAATTAGACGTGGAAGGCGCTGGAATTATTATGGCTGATTTGGCCGTTAACTATCGCGCAGAAGCTTTTTTTGGCGAAGTGTTAGTGGTCGATATAGCCTTAGGTGACTTTTCATCTAAGGGCTGTGATTTTTTCTACCGAATAACATCTAAAGAAACGGGTGCGGTTATTAGCATCGCCAAAACAGGTATCGTGTTTATGGATTATTCGAGCAGAAAATTGGTCAATGTTCCGCAGTCCATATTAGCAATTGTGGGTAAATAAAAGCCATTTATTTATTGGCTGAGTTTTAATTACTTAAATTAAAGTAATACTGGAAATTATGACCAATATACTTATTGAACCAGAGCGAATTCACGAATGGATTCCAGGTGAAGTTACCCTTGACAGTAAACATTGCGCTTGGGATGGTATGACTTTGCGTGGTTATCACTACCCCCATTTAAAGGTCGATATTCCTGCTATGCGCGACTATATGTTTGTCGTTTATAAAAATAGTGCTTCTAAAATGAGTCGGCGGCGTAATGGACCCTGGCAAGATTACCGAGTTGAACCAGGTGTCATTTCTATTTTGACTCGAGCTGAAGAATCTCAATGGAAATGGGATAGGCCAATTGAGGTATCCCATCTTTATTTATCACACTCATCTATAGCTAATGTTGCGGCCGATGTCTTTGAGCGTGATATTGTGGATATAGAGCTGCAGGATTGCGTTAGAGCTGAGGATAAGGTTCTACCCATGCTAGTAAGAATGCTTGAAGCTGAATTACTGTCACAAGAAGTCGGTGGCCCTCTCTACGTTGATGCAATAAAAAACCAGGCTTGTGTTCATGTTTTACGACATTATTCAAATATAACATTTAATGAAGTTTCGCACGGTGGATTTTCTTCAACACAAAAGCGATTACTCAGTGAGTTTATTGAGGAGTCGATAAACTCTAATATTTCAATGACTGAGCTTGCAAATTTAATGCAATTAAGCGTGTTCCATTTTAATCGAAAATTTACTAAAGACTTTGGTATATCACCCCATACATTCGTTACTAAAAAAAGGGTAGATTTAGCTACAAAATTACTTTCAACGACATCACTTCCTATCAAAGCAATATCGGCTCAATGTGGGTTTTCTGATCAAAGTCATATGACCCGTTTATTACGTCGATTTATAGGTCTTACACCGGCGGCTTTTCGGCAACAAAAAAACCGCAATTTAGTTTTATGACTTACTTTTAATGAAAAGGTGATAGCAGGATTGTTCTATAAATTATTTATATGGTTCTATATATTACTGAGTGTGCTGCTATAACCTTAGGCTACTGGTTATAAATTAGAGATTTACTCTTTTATGCCGATATGATTTTAAAAATTAAATATAAACATGGGGGAGAGGAAAATGTTATCGCAAGAATCTGATTACTTACGGGCCTTATATCAAAATTGGACCGACCGCATGACGGCAAACCCAACTATGGACCTTGATGGCTTACGCGGTATTTTTGAAGAATGGGCTGAGCCTACGAAAGAAGCCGAAGGCGTTACTTATAAGAGCGACACGCTCGCTGGTATCGATGCTGTTTGGGCCTTACCGGTCGATGCGGACAAGGCTAAAGTTTTACTCTATACGCACGGCGGTGGTTTCGTCACAGGTTCTTCTTCAAGTCACCGAAAACTGGCGGGGCACGTGGCCAAAGCACTTGGCGTAACGGCTGTCGTTATCGATTACCGACGCGCACCCGAGCACATTTTTCCTGCCCAAATTGACGACGCGGTTGCCGTTTATAAAGAACTTTTAGCTCGCGGCATTAAAGCGGAAAACATCAGCACCATTGGTGACTCAGCCGGCGGTAATTTGGCCGTAGCATCGGTTCTTAAAATTAATGAACTCGGTTTGCCGCTACCGGGCAGCGTGATTGCTTTTTCTCCCTGGTTAGATATGCAATTAACCGGAGCGACACTGGATAGCAATGAGGCCACCGATGCGCTCGTAAAACGTCCTGTATTAGAGGCAATGACCTCAATGTTCTTAGGTGAGCAGGATGCGACAGCTAACCCATTAGCGAACCCTCTACACGCAGATTTTTCCGTTTACCCGGCGTTATATATCAATGCAGGTGGTGCAGAAACCTTGTTAGACGATGCGCGTCGATTGCACTCATTGGCTTCGACAGCGGGTGTAAATTCTACCTTATCGGTAGTCGATGGCATGCAGCACGTGTTCCCATTTTTAGCAGGCCGCGCGCCTGAGGCGGATAGCGAAATTGAAAAGCTTGCCAACTGGTATAAATCGTTATAGGACGATACAGCAGTATAAAGCTGACAGTTAACTGCATCATTAAACAAATATTATAAATAGCTAGAGAGATAAAAAATGACTAATCAAGACAATAAATTAGCCGCGGACTTCGATGCCGTCATCGTCGGTGCCGGCTTTGGTGGTATGTACATGACGCATAAATTGCGCGATGAACTAGGTATGAACGTGCAGTGCTATGACAATGCGTCCGACGTCGGCGGTACCTGGTACTGGAACCGTTACCCGGGTGCCTTATCCGATACCGAAAGTTTCGTGTATTGCCTGTCATTCGATAAACAGTTATTACAGGACTGGACATGGAAAAGTCGTTATGTAACTCAACCTGAAATATTCGCCTATCTAAATCATTTTGCTGATC
>JASJGO010000061.1:0-33790 GCA_033791505.1 Cycloclasticus sp. | reverse complement strand
AGTAAAGACGAAAAATGGGGTGGTTTGGGGCTCGATTATTCGTATGCCTTAGTCTTTGCCGAAGAAGTCGGCCGAATCAAGTGCTCGGGTATTTCTACCGCTATCGGCGTACAGACCGATATGTGCACGCCAGCTTTGGCTAACTACGGTAGTGATGAACTGAAGCGTAACTTCCTCGTTCCTGCTATCACCGGTGACTCGGTGGGTTGTATCGGCGTCAGTGAAGAAGGCGCGGGGTCCGATGTCGCATCGATTAAAACCGAAGCGCGACGCGTTGGTGATGAATACATTATCAATGGCAGCAAAATGTGGATTACCACCTCAACACAGGCTGATTGGGTGTGTTTATTATGTAATACGGGCACCGAAAACGCCCCGCATAAAAACAAGTCATTGATTATCGTTCCTTTAGACGCTAAAGGCGTAACCCGTGGTAAACGTTTAAAAAAACTCGGCGCGCACAGCTCCGATACCGCACCTATCTACTTTGATAACGTCCACGTACCGGCCAGCCATTTAATTGGTGAGGAAGGGATGGGGTTTATTTACCAGATGAAGCAGTTCCAGGAGGAACGTTTTTTTGCGATGTCAAAATACTTAAGTCAAATCCATGACGCGATAAAGGTCACCATTGACTACACCAAACAGCGCAAAGCGTTTGGCAAACCGCTCATCGCAAATCAGGATGTTTATTTTAAATTGGCTGAAATGGAAACCGAGATTCAGGCGACTCGTGCTTTGATCTATCAAGCCTGTGAGCGCTATATTTTGGGTGAAGACGTCGATATGTTAACGTCGATGGCTAAATTTAAAGTCGGTGCCTTAGGGCAAACCATTCCATCCGCCTGTCTGCAGTATTGGGGTGGGCAGGGCTTTATGTGGGATAACATTATTAGCCGAATTTTCCGTGATACCCGTTTATGTTCCATTGGTGGCGGGGCGAATGAAGTCATGCTGGAAATCATCTCAAAACGGATGGGCATTCACCCATCATCTTTAAAGTAAAAATCTTATGGCCGTTATCCAAACTAAAGTTAATACGCAAACTGATTCGTATAAAAAGAATCGTGAAGAGCTGCTTGATCTAATAAGTAAAATCAATGAGTTAGAAAATAAAGTTCATCTGTCTTCTAATAAAAAAGCCGCCTTGTTTGAAAAGCGAGGGCAGTTATTACCACGTGCCCGTTTACAGCTTTTATTAGACCCAGGCGCTAGTTTTATTGAATTAAGCACCCTGGCAGGATTCGGTCAACATGATGATGACGGTGAGGACAATGTATACGGCGCTGCGATTATCGTCGGCATTGGTTTTGTGGAAAATACCCGCTGCATGGTTTATATCAATGATGCAGCGATTAAAGCCGGTACCAATATGCCGCACGCTTACGAGAAATTACGCCGTGCGCAAGAAATTGCCAGAGCAGCGAGGCTACCCTTTATATGTTTAGTGCAAAGCGGTGGGGGCAATTTATTACTGCAACACTTGGGCTTTAATCTGGCGGGGCACCGCTTTAAGTCGCAAGCAGAAGCGTCCGCAGCGGGCATTCCACAGATTACTGTTGTGCACGGTGCATCTACCGCCGGTGGTGCTTATATCCCGGGGATGTCTGATTACGTGGTGATGGTAAAAGATAAAGCGCGCGCCTATTTAGCGGGGCCGCCGTTATTAAAAGCAGCGACCGGTGAAATAGCCGAAGAAGAAGAGTTGGGCGGCGCAGAAATGCACGCAAGAGAGTCGGGGTTGGCTGAATACTTAGCCGAGGATGATGCGCACGCGATTGAAATGGCGCGCGAGGTGGTTAAAAGTTTACATTGGAATGAACGGTTACCGTTAAGCCAAGCAACGCCCTATAAAGAACCGCGTTACGATATAGACGAGCTGTGCGGTATCGTGCCGGTTGACTATAAAAAGCCTTATGACTGCCGCGAAATTATTGCGCGTTTAGTGGATGATTCTGATTTTGTTGAATTTAAAGCCAATTATGACGGTTTTACGATCTGCGGCTTTGCAGAGATCGAAGGTCAAGCCTGTGCGTTTATCGGCAATAATGGGCCAATTACCAATAAAGGCGCGGCAAAATCCACGCAATTTATACAACTGTGCTGCCAAGCTAATAAACCCATTATTTTCTTGCAGAATACCACCGGTTTTATTGTCGGTGTGCAACACGAACAGCAGGGGATGATTAAAAATGGCGCCAAGTTAATACAGGCGGTGGCCAATGCAACGGTACCCAAAATAACGTTAAATATTGGTGGTGCCTTTGGTGCGGGTAATTACGCCATGTCGGGGCGCTCGTTTGAACCGGAGTTTTTGTTCGCATGGCCCACTAATACCTTAGCGGTGATGGGCGGCGAGCAAGCGGCAACCGTTATGTCGATTGTTTATGAGAACAAGCAAAAAGCTAATAATCAACCGATTGATGAAGCCTTTACCGCCAAACGGCATCAAGAGATTCTTGACTATTATGGCAATGTATCGTCGGCGCTGTATTGCACCTCTGTGGTGTGGGATGAAGGGATTATTGACCCACGCAAAAGCCGCCGCTTATTGGCGGAGTTACTCGATATTGTTGTGCGCGGTCGACAAACGCGCTTAGATTCAAACACCTTCGGCGTCGCGAGAATTTAATATGATCGATTTACCTAAAACCGATACCTTACTGCTCGATTATTCAAAGGGGCGTTTATACGTCACGTTGAATCGTCCAGAGCGTCGCAACGCGATGAATAACCAAATGAACCAGGAGTTGCACGATATCACCGATTTTTTAGCTACTTCTGAGAGCATTCGCGTGGTGATCATCAGAGGGGCTGGCGGGCATTTTTGTGCCGGTGGCGACATTAAGGAACGTAAAGAGCAAACCGATTCTGCCGCTCAAAGCGCCGACCCGGCGCGCGATAGAAATATACGCTCAGGACAGCTGTTTAAAAAGTTTTGGCAGTTGCCACAAACCCTAATCGCCGTTGTTGAAGGTTCGGCGATGGGTGGTGGTTTTGGCCTCGCGTGCCTGGCGGATTTAACCATCGTCACAAAAGACGCAAAGCTTGGTATGCCCGAAACGACCCTCGGTATCGCACCTGCGCAAATTGCACCGTACGTGGTGAAACGCATTGGTTTAACGCGCGCAAAACAAATGGCCTTAACCGGTGAACGGATTAATGGCGAGCAAGCGCATCAAATCGGCATTGCACAATATTTGGCAGACTCTAGTGATTCACTAGATAGCTTATTAGAAACTGTCATACAGCAAGTTGAACAATGCGGCCCTAAAGCGTGTGCTGCGACAAAGCAGCTAATGCAGCAAGTAGGCGAGATAGATGCTGATGAAATGATTCAATTTTCGGCGACTATTTTTTCAGAGCTGAATAAACAAGACGAGGGTCGTGAAGGGCACCGTGCCTTTGTCGAAAAAAGAAAACCGATATGGACGACTGATAAATGAGTAACTTTAATACCATTCTAATTGCTAATCGCGGTGAAATAGCCGTTCGAGTTATTAAAACAGCTAAAAGCATGGGCTATGAGACCGTGGCCGTGTTTAGTGAAGCAGATCGTGAAGCACCCCACGTTGCATTGGCTGATACCGCCGTTTGCATTGGTGAATCTGCGATTGATAAATCCTACCTTAATATTGATAACATCATCAATGCTGCTCAACAAGTTAATGCGCAGGCTATCCATCCGGGTTATGGCTTCTTGTCGGAGTCAACCGAGTTTGCAAGTCGTTGTGAAGCAGCTGGTTTGATTTTTATTGGCCCTGGCTCAGAAGCGATTGCTGTGATGGGTAATAAAACCGTCGCGCGGCATAAAATGATAAGCGCCGAGGTACCGCTAGTACCTGGCTACGATGGACCATCGGAAGACGATGACATACTGCAGCAGGAAGCGGATCGAATCGGCTATCCCGTAATGGTTAAAGCGGCGGCTGGTGGTGGCGGACGGGGTATTCGAATTGTAAGACTGGCAGAAAAATTAAAAGCAGAAGTGGAGTCGGCAAGGGCTGAGGCACTTAGCAGCTTTGGTTCCGCCGAATTATTGCTCGAAAAATGCGTTGAACAGGCGCGCCATATTGAAATACAGGTTTTTGCCGACAAAGCGGGCAATACCGTTTATCTTGGCGAACGCGATTGTTCAATGCAGCGTCGCAATCAGAAAGTTATTGAAGAAGCGCCGGCTCCTGTCATGAGCGAAGCCTTACGGCAAAAAATGGGTGAAGCAGCGGTACTGGCAGCGAAAGCCGTTAATTACGTTGGCGCGGGTACGGTTGAGTTTTTAGTCACGCAAGATCAAGAATTTTACTTTTTAGAAATGAATACCCGACTGCAAGTCGAACACCCAGTGACGGAACTGATTACAGGTCAGGATCTGGTTGAATGGCAACTACGCGTCGCTGCCGGCGAAGATCTTCCCTTGCGGCAGGATGAAATTAAATATCAGGGCCACGCGATAGAAGTACGTCTATACGCAGAGGATTGTGACGCTGGTTTTGTACCGCAGACTGGCACCATTCTGGAATGGGAAACGCCTTCAGGCGATGGGGTTCGTGTTGATGGCGGCATTTCTAAAGGGCAGCTAATAAGCCCCTATTATGATTCGATGCTAGCGAAACTCATTACTTACGGAAAAACACGTGAAGAAGCTATTAGGCGCCTAAGAAAAGCGCTTAAAGATACGGTACTACTGGGACTTTCCAGCAACAAACCTTTTTTGCTGGATTTACTGAATGACCCCGTATTTAACACAGGTAAGGCCACTACTCGATATATTGAAGAACAGTTTTTACCCGCTAAAGAGAAACACGGCGATTATTCGCCAAATCAGTCGCTTTGGGCGATAGCGGCTATTTTATTGTCACGCACGGTGGGGGCCACTGGTTGGCGTAGCACCGGTACGCTCAGCTGGCCGGTCAGACTGGCATTTCAAGAAAATCAATGTGATTTCACCGTTTCGCAAGATGCTACAAAATATCAGGTCGAGTGCGAAGGTTTTGAGCCACAAGAGATTATTATCTTGCACGAAGCGGACGCTAAATTATCGTTGCAAATAAACGGTATCCGTTGTTCTGTCAGTATTGCTCAAGATGAACAATGGCTTTATATCGATGATCGCCGCGAAGTAGCCTGTTTTGAAAAACGATCATTTTCTGAAAAAAATAAAGAAGACGAGGCGGGCGCAAATTTAGTCGCTCCAATGAGCGGGCGCATCGCTGACATCAAGGTCAGCGTCGGTGACGAGGTCAATAAAGGTGACCTCCTGGTCGTGCTGGAATCAATGAAAATGTTTCAGGAATTAACCGCGCAACAGCCGGGTGTGGTGAGTGAAATTTATATTAAAGTCGATAATCAGGTGCAAGTAGGCGTAGCGCTGGTGGATATCGAGCAAAAAAATGACGTGGAGGGTTAGATGAAGACAATTAAAATTGGTGGTGCTTCTGGTTACTGGGGCGATAGCGCATACGCTACTAAGCAACTGCTGGATAAAGGCAATGTAGATTATTTGGTGTATGACTACCTCGCCGAAGTGACGATGTCGTTGCTCGCTAATGCGCGTTCCAAATCTGATCAATTAGGTTATGCCACCGACTTCGTACAGCAAATATTAAAACCTAATTTAAAAAATATTGCTGAACGCGGAGTTAAGGTCGTTGCCAATGCGGGCGGCGTTAATTTGCCCGCTTGCCAACAGGCGATACAGGCCATTTTGGATGAGCAGGGTATTAAACTGAAAGTGGGCGTGGTGAGTGGCGATAACCTGTTATCCAGGGCCGATGAATTACGCGCCGCCGGCATCACCGAAATGGAAACGGCAGAGGCTTTTCCAGACAAGCTAGCCAGTATTAACGCTTATTTAGGGGCTTTCCCTATCGCAGCTGCGCTTGATGCAGGAGCGGATATCGTTATTACTGGTCGCGTGGTAGATTCGGCGACCACTCTGGGTGTGCTAATTCATCAGTATCAGTGGTCTATCGAAGACTACGACAAACTGGCTATGGGTTCACTAGCGGGTCATTTAATCGAATGTGGCTGCCAGGTAACGGGCGGCAACTTTACCGACTGGCAAGATAGCTGTGACGGTTGGGCTGATATGGGTTATCCGATCATTGAATGCGAAGCAAACGGACAATTTGTCGTTACTAAAGCAGCCGGAACCGGTGGCCTGGTTTCAGAACTGACGGTAGCCGAGCAATTGGTGTATGAAATTGGTGATCCGCAAGCTTATTTCCTACCCGATGTGGTGTGTGATTTCGCCTCGGTAAAACTCACCCAGCAAGCAGAAAACAGGGTGCTAGTTGAAGGCGCTATAGGCTATCCAGCGACCCAACAATTCAAGGTTTCAGCGACCCATTTGAATGGCTATCGCGCTACTTATACGCAACTGATAACGGGTTATGACGTTATCAAAAAAGCCCAGACCACAGCCAATGCAATTTTAGTACGTTGCAATCAATTATTCGATGAGTTGGGCTATGGTCACTTTACTGATAGCTCAATTAATTTATTAGGCGCCAATGGCTTATGGAACCCCGCTTATTTTTCAGCGCCAGACGATTTGCAAGAAGTAGTTTTACGTATCGCCGTACGACACCAAAATAAGGACGCCGTGGCGCTGTTTTCCAGAGAAGTAATGGGTGTTATTTTAAATATGACCGGCGGACGATGTGCCGCAGGCGAAGCGGGACGACCCAAAGTTTCCCCGGTTATCAGCTTATATTCCTTTTTATTAAATAAGGACCAGGCAAGCGCCGTAGTAGAAGTGGACGGTAAACAGATCGCTTATGACAGCACGCCAGGTAAACCGTTTAATGCTGACGTAATAAAACGCACAGCGTGTCCATCCTTAGCAAGGTCTGATCAGCAAATGGTACGAGTCCCTTTGATTAAATTAGCCGTTGCGCGTAGTGGTGATAAGGGTAATTTTGCCAATATTGGCGTTATCGCTCGGCGACCTGAGTATATGGCGCACATCAGTCAGGCATTAAACGAGGAGGCTATCGGACAGTGGTTCTCACACATTCTTAATGGGCGCGTTGAACGGTTTTATATGCCTGGTCTAAATGCCATTAACTTTCTAATGCACGATGCGTTGGGTGGCGGTGGCGTCGGTTCAATGAACGTTGACGTGCAAGGCAAAACGTACGCACAACAACTGTTAATGATGCCGATTGATATCCCAGCTAATCTAATTAAAGAATAACAAATACTAGAGGAATTTTAATGACCATAGCAGACCCTATTTTATCAACTGAACGCATTGATCAAATGCGCCTTGAAAATCGATGGTTAGATAAAACTCTATTAGAATATTTTGACGAGGCTGTCGCGCAACACCCAGATAAGCCAGCGGTCATTGCTTACAGTAAGGACCGACAGGGAAAAGTGTCAAAAAACTATCAGCAATTAGCTGAACTGTCTGATCGCCTGGCGGCGGGCTTACTCAAGCAAGGCGTCCAAAAAGGTGACGTGGTGTCCTTTCAATTACCTAATATCTGGGAATTTGTAGTCGTCTATTTAGCCTGCATGCGAGTGGGCGCTATCAGTAATCCGATGATGCCAATTTTTAGGGAGAACGAATTATCCTATATGTTGGGTTTTGCAGAATCTAAAGTGGTGTTCGGGCCGAAAATATTTAGAGGCTTTGATCACCAGATAATGTTGGAAAAATTACAGGCTGATTTGCCGTGTTTAAAACAGGTCTGCATATTGTCTGAAGCAGGCCTTGAACCTTTTATGGCTGAACAGGTGACCGACGAAGACCGTGCGAAGTTCGAGGAAAATAAATTATTGCCGAATGATGTCTTTCTGCTGATGTATACCTCGGGTACTACGGGTACTCCAAAAGGCGTAATGCACCCATCTAATACGCACGAATACTCTGCGAGAATGTTTATTGGCAGGACTCAATTAACCCCGTCAGAAACGATCTTTATGGGTTCGCCTACAGCACATATGACCGGTTTAATGTACGGCATTAGTATTCCTATCATGTTGGGATCAACTACCGTTCTACTCGATCAATGGGACCCAGCCGTTGCTTGGAAAATAATCCGCGATGAAAACATCGCCTTCACGATGGGTGCTACACCTTTCCTGGCAGATCTAAGCGACTCAGAGGCACGAGCCAGCTGTAACCACGACGGTTTTAGGTTGTTTGTTTGCGGTGGCGCTCCGGTACCGTCTGCATTAGGGCGGCGCGCATCAGAACGGCTCAACGTTAAATTAATGACGGTTTGGGGTATGACCGAAATGGGCGCAGTCACGACGACCTTACTTGATGACAGCGAAGAAAAGGTGTTTGAAAGCGATGGTTGCCCATATGACGGCACAGAAGTGAGAATCGTTGGTCCTACAGGCGAACCACTAGAAAAAGGGCAAGAAGGGCGTTTACAAACCCGTGGCCCGGGTAATTTCGTCGGCTACTTAAAAAAACCAGAAGCCTATGACACCGATAGCGAGGGTTGGCATGAAACGGGCGATTTAGCTAAAATCGTTCACGATAAATATATACGCATCACCGGCCGATCAAAAGACATCATCATCCGCGGTGGGGAAAATATTCCCGTTGCCGTGGTGGAGAATACTCTGTATCGCCACCCAGCAATCCAGGACACCGCGATTGTTGCTAAATCAGACCAACGACTGGGTGAAAAATCCTGTTGTTTCATTACCCTAAGAGAGGGTCAGTCGATTAATTTTGAACAAATACAGCAGTATTTATTAGCAGAAGGCTTGAGCAAAAACTACTGGCCTGAATTTATCGAAATATTAGACGCCATGCCAAGAACGGCGAGTGGAAAAATCCAAAAATTTAAATTACGAGAAATGGCTGAAAAGCTTTAATTAACAGCAAGGACAAAGATATGAATTCCGCATTACTAACAGACGAACAAAAAATGATCCAGGAAATGGCCGATCGTTTTGCCAAAGAAAAACTATACGACGGCTATAGAGAGCGCGCCTTAAAACACGACCCGCTTGACCGTGGCCTAATCCTAGAAATGGGTGAGCTGGGTTTATTATCGCCGAATATACCCGAAGAGTTTGGCGGTATTGGCGCGGGAAGTTTTGTAAATGGTTTAATTTGTGAAGCGATCGCCTATAGCGATTTCAATTTAAGTTATTTAAACATGACTAACCCTTTAATCAGTGACGTTATCATGCGTTTTGGTACTGAAGAAATGAAGCATGAGGTGCTACCCAAAATGGCCTCCGGCGAACTCATTTCAGCCCTGGGTTTAACCGAACCACGCGGCGGATCAGACGCCGGTAATCTAATATTAAAAGCCGAGCGCACCGATACGGGCTACCTTTTAAACGGCGAAAAAACATCCATGACTTATGCGACCCAAGCTGATAATGTGTTGATGTTTGCCAGAACGGGTACGGTGGAATCAGGTCCATACGGCGTTTCTGCATTTCTTGTTGATTTAAACCTTCCGGGTGTAAGCCGCACGGTGTTTGACGACATCGGTTGCAAACCGGTAGGCCGCGGTTCAGTGTTCTTCGACAACGTAGAAATCCCTGCCTCTGCTTTACTGGGCAATGAAAATGAAGGCTTCACCAAAATCATGGTTGGCTTTGATCTCAGTCGCGTATTGATCGCCCTACAGTGCCTGGGTGCCGCCCAGGTATCGGTTGACGAAACCTGGCAGTACGTACAGGAACGTGAGGCCTTTGGCCTACCACTAGTGAAGTTCCAGGGTGTTTCATTCCCACTGGCAGAACACGAAAGTATGTTACAGGCACTCAGAGCCCTATCTTATCAAACGCTGAACCTCCGCGATGGTGGACACGTGCACACCAGCGAAGCAGCTATTTTGAAATGGATGGCGCCAAAATACGCTACCGATATTATCCAAAATTGTTTATTGCTGAACGGCCATTATGGTTACACCACCGACTTACCCATTCAGCAGCGTATGCTGGATGTAATGGGCTTACAAATTGGTGATGGTACGGCGCAGATTATGAAATCCATTATTGCACGCGAAAAAGTGGGTAAGATTGCTCTGCAATATAAATAAAACCAGGCGTTTCTGATGTCACTATGATTTATTAAAAATCATAGTGACTCGCAGCGCACACGGCACGTAATTATATCCAGAGGAGATAAAATGCTTTTACCTAAAGAAATAGACCTTGAACTTCCGGAAACCATCGACAGTATTCATAATTACTATGAACACCTGGTTTTAGACAAGTTAGTCCGACTGCACAAAAGCGGCGACATCGAAGCGGACAATATTTCTGACGTTGCTTGTGTAGCGTTGAATAATTTACCCCCTCGCTACGTGCGTTACGACGTTGATATGGCATTTTATTTATCTCCCGACGAATACCAGGAGATCGAAAACAAGATTGAAACTGCGGTCAGCAAAGCGATTAAATTTGTGAAGAAACACGCGGCGCGTAATAACCGTATGGAAAATCAGGGCAAGTAAACAATTCGTCCTTTTTTAATCGTTAACAAGCTTTTAACTCAACAGTTAAAGTAGAAAGCTTTGTTTAGTATAACTAGCATAACAACGGCCGCAGCCGTCAATAATTAATCATGGTTAAAACAAATCCTCTTCATCAAATCACCTCAACAGCTATTGATCATTTGCCAGCGAAGTGGCAAAACAAGCAACGGCAACAGGCGGCTAAACACGCACGTGAATTAGACGACATATCAGCCGACCACTATTGGCAATGGGTCGCTGAACAATTTCGCTGGACCACGCCCTGGAACAGCGTCCGCGAAGGGGGGTTTCCGGACTTTAAGTTTTTTCCGGGTGGTTATATCAACGTTGCCGATAATTGCGTTGACCGTCACGCCGAGAACCCGGCATTATTCAATAAAGCGGCTATTATCTGGCAAGGCGAACCAGTAGACGATTACCGTGAACTGAGTTATTTAGAACTTCGGGATGAGGTTTGTCGCTGCGCCAATGCGCTTAAATCGTTGGGGGTCGAAAAGGGCGATGTGGTTGCCCTTTATATGCAAAATTTACCCGAGGCCTATGTGGTTGCACACGCGTGTAACCGAATCGGCGCTATTCATACGATCTTATTCTCTGGCTTCCCTGCAGAAGCGATCGTCTCTCGACTGGAATCTGCTGAGCCTAAAGTGATCGTGGTCGCTGATAAAAGCTACCGTCGAGGACGTGGCGTAGAATTATTAAAAACCTGGCGCGAGGCAAAAAAAGATTCGCCGAGCGTACAACACACGCTGGTTTTTAACCGTTCTGGTGAGTCCTTTGAGTTGCAGAACGACGAACTTGACTATCGCACATTGTTGGATAAACAATCCATCGATTGCGCCTGCGTTCCTCTGGAAGCAAATGACCCCGCCTTTCTTGTGTTTACCAGCGGAACGACGTCTAAACCAAAAGGCGTTGTACACAGCGTAGCGGGTTTTATGATGGGTGCCTGGGCCAACGTCTATTGGCAGATGGGCGCTGATCCTGGCGATGTTTTCTGGTGCGCTACCGACGTTGGCTGGTTGACCTTTCCGATTCAATCCATTGTTGGTGGTTTAGCGGCCGGTACCACTCAGGTTTGTTACGAAGGATCGATGGATTACCCCGATCATAAGCGCTTTTATCAAATTGCTGATAAATACGAAGTTAAAAAAATAATCACAGCACCGACCTTGATAAGAATGTTAAGAGGGTTTGGTGATGAACTAGCGGCCGAATTCCCACTAACCGAGCTAGATACGATGAGCGTTCAGGGTGAGCCCTTAGATGCCAGTAGCTACCAATGGACGCGGACTAAACTGGGACAAGGTGTTCCGATCATTAATGCCTATGGGCAGACAGAAACTGGTTCTACCTGGACCTATCCTATATGGGGCGTTGATGATACAAAAGCCGGTTCTTGTGGAAAGCCGGTGCCGGGCTACAGGGGTAAAATTGTTGATGACCATGGTCAGGAGGCTGAAGTAGGCGTCCGCGGGCACTTAGTGCTGACCGAACCCTTACCTTCAATGGCTAGAACTATCTGGAAAGACCATGAGCGCTATAAAGAATCATACTTTTCGCAACTAGCAGGTACTTATTGGTGTTCAGACGAGGGGGTTAAAGATGCTGATGGGCATATCTGGGTGTTAGGCCGCTCGGATGATGTTATTAATGTAGCGGGGCACCGCCTTAGTACCGTTGAAATTGAAACCTCAATTAGCTCACACCCGAACGTAACCGAGGCGGCCGTAATGGGTGTTAATGATGAACTGAAAGGCTTACTACCCGTTGCATTTGTTTGCCTAAGTAAAGGTTCTGACCCACAGCTAGTGGCGGCAGAACTCAAACAGAGCGTACAAGCGTCGTTAGGAGGTATCGCTAGTTTAGCCGCTGTGTACGTAACCAGCATGCTACCGAAAACGCGCACCGGTAAAACCGTCCGTCGTTTATTAATTGAAATTGTTCAGACCGGTGATATTTCAAGCGACACCAGCAGCATCGAGGATATGTCGGCAATAGATGCCTGTCGAGAAGCGCTAAAGTTCTAAATAGGATTAGACGATGAATCACGGCATTTACGAAAAAAAGGTCCCTTCAGGCGAGTTAGCCAGCCATTGCCTGTTTGCCGGAGATCCCAATAACCCACCCATTCTATTGCTTCATGGTGCGGGGCCTGGCGCCAGTGCTGCTTCTAATTGGTTATTATGCGCGGAAGATTTAAAAAAACATTTTTATGTTATCGCACCCGATGCGATAGGTTTTGGCCAATCTGAATTGCCGAAAAAAATACCGACAAAGATGGCCGCGTGGATGGGTTATCGCGTTGAGCAAGTTAAAGGTCTAATGGATGAGTTAGGCATTAAAAAAGCACATTTGGTGGGCAACTCTATGGGTGGCGCACTAGCGATGCAGTGCGTTGTCGAAATGCCGGAACGGTTCGATAAATGTATGTTAATGGGAGCGATTGGGGCACCTTTTGACAAACCCTCCACGATGATACGAATGATTAATTACTACGATGATCCCCGTGCGGGTCGCTATCGCGAGTTGATAGAGAGCTTTGTTTACGACCCAAGTATATTTGGTGACTTGCAAGCCGTTATAGACGATCGTTACGCAAAAGCGATGAACCCAAAAACGCGTGACGTTCAAGAAATCATGTTTCAAGCGATGATCGATGATATGGAAAAATTGATTATCCCAGCCCCCGTATTAAATCGAATGACCCAGGAGTGGGCTATCGTCCACGGTCGCCAGGATAATGTTATTCCACTGGAAACCAGTCTTTACTTCCTCGAACACCTGCAGCGCGCAGAATTACACGTGTTAGACCGCTGCGGACACTGGGCGCAAACCCAGCGCTGGGACGCCATGTACCCCATTATTCTTAAACACTTTCTACACGACTAAGGCAGCTGTATAGTTATTCAGCGTATTAATTTATTTAAGGAGAGCGTATGTCAATGATCAAAACAGCCGAAAGAACATATGAAGCATCAGGTATTGAAGGTATTTCCCAATGCGGTTTGTGGGATAACGGAATGGGTGGCGGTACGGCACTGGTTCGATTAGCGGCAAATTCGTACTTCCCCGCACATAATCACCCGGGTTGGGAGCAAGCGCTTATGTTGAGCGGTAAACTGAAATTAGGTGATGATATTCTTGAGTCGGGCGATTATATCTTTACCAGTGCTGGCGATATACACGACGCTACCGCTATAGAGGATTGTGAGCTCTTTGTGGTGACCGAAAAGGGTGTGGAAATAATAGACTAAACCGGATTGACCTGACTTTAATGTAGCATCCATCATGAAATATAAAAAACTAGGTTGCTCAGAGTTGAACGTTTCAGAAGTTGCTCTGGGTGGCAACACGTTTGGGCCGCCACGCCTTAATCTATCAGACAGTATTGAGTGCATCCGTCGGGCCGAAGAGCTGGGTATCAATTTTATTGATACGGCGAATATTTACGGCGCTGGCGACAGTGAATCCTTCATTGGCAAAGCCATATCCGGAGCACGCGATAAATGGATCATCGGCACTAAATTTAATTTTTGGAATGCATCGAAAAACGAGTCCGTAACGCAGCAAATTCAACGACAGTGTGAGGAAAGCCTAAGCAAACTGAATACAGACTATATCGACCTGTATCAATTGCACGCACCAGACCCTGATATCTCTATGGAAGTGGTTCTTGATGCGTTAAAAACGCTGATCGATCAAGGTAAGGTGAGGTATGTCGGAGCCTGTAACATCTCATCCTGGCGCCACGCAAAAGCGCTTCATATGGCTCGATCTGATGGACTGCCCGAGCTTATCTCTATCCAGAATCACTACAATTTAATACGCAGACACGTGGAATTAGAAACCTTGCCCTATTGCGCATCAGAAAACATCGGCTTTATTCCGTATTTCCCCTTAGCAGGCGGTTTTTTAACCGACAAATATAACAAAGGTGAGGCTGCTCCAGCGGGAACTCGCGGTGCATCCGGTAGCCCAATAGTAAGGCATAGCCGAAGCGCGAAGAATGAAGAGATTCAAGAACAGCTTAAACAATGGTCAAAGCAACAGGGACATACGCTGAATGAATTAGCCATTGCCTGGCTATTACACCAACCACAGGTTACGACGGTTACCACAGGCGTCAGTTCGCCCGCTCAGGTAGAGGCCAATGTTCGCGCTAGCGAGTGGCTTTTAAGCGATGAAGAACTGAAAAGCATCGACCAGATAACCGCATGGGATGGAACCGATGACGCCATTGAACTGCTACAAATATTTTCAAAAGAAAAGAGATTTTCTAAATAAAACAAATTGTTAGAGTTTTTTATTAATGCTATTTATATTTAAGTTTTAACCCGCCTCTATGTTTAATACAAAGTTTGATACAAAAATAACTCGTCTACTCAATATCCAATACCCGATTATTGGTGGCGCGATGATGTCTATTTCTAAGGCCGAATTTGTCGCCGCCATTTCTAATGCCGGAGCATTAGGTATTCTCACTTCAGCGATCTATCAAACGGCCGAAGAATTTTCAGCGGCTATTGACTTGATCCAGGCGACAACCGATAAACCCTTCGCGGTGAATATAAATTTATTCCCCTCCATGCGACCGGTTGATAACGAGGTGTACGTCGGCATTATGATTGATAAAGGTGTAAAAATTGTTGAAACATCCGGTCACGCTGCGCCTGAAAAACTCAGTAATATGTTCAAGCAATCAGGAATGATCTGGTTACACAAATGTGTCGGTGCTCGCTACGCTAAAAAAGCTGAGTCTTTGGGTGCTGATGCCGTTACCGTGGTGGGTTATGAAAATGGTGGTGCTACTGGCAAGTTAGATATCGCCACCCTGGTATTGATCCCGACGGTTGTTGACGCCGTGAATATTCCCGTCACTGGCGGCGGTGGCGTCGCCGATGGTAGAGGGCTCGTTTCTGTATTAGCCGCCGGCGCAGATGCAGCCATTATCGGTAGTCGTTTAATGATGACTAAAGAATGCCCAATTCATGACGACGTTAAGCAGGCGTTTATCAACGCCTCTGAGCTGGATACGACGCTGGTGATGCGCTCAATTGGTTCAACGCACCGCGTCTGGAATAATGAGGCGGCAAAAAAGTGTATCGAAATGGAAAAAAATGGCGCTAATTTCGAACAATTGCTACCGATAATATCCGGTAACAATGCACGTAAAATGTATGCTGAGGGCGACCTAAGTGCGGGTTTAGTGTCGTTAAGCCAGTCTGTCGGTCTGGCGCACGATATACCCAGCGTTAAAGAACTTTTAGACCGCATTATGGCCGAGTCGCAGCAATCCATGCAGCGGCTCAATGGCATGCTGCCCAGTCATTAAAACAGTATTAATTTAATTTTAGTAGGAGAAAAAATGTCATCAGATAGTGTTATCTACGAACAAAAAGGCCAAATCGTTTTATTAACGTTAAACGAACCGGAAAAACTTAATGCACTGAGCGTCAATATTCGCGAGGGCTTAGAAAATTCGTTTGCAAAAATTGCCGATGACGACAGCGTAAGGGTTGTAGTGATCACGGGTGCTGGCAAAAAGTCATTTTGTGCGGGTGCCGATATTAGTACGCTTAAATTCGAACCTATGTACGTCAAAACATTCCTTGATTCTATTCTCGACACTCTGGCGATTGGTGAGCGCTGCAGAAAACCCGTTATCTGTGCGGTTAATGGTTTTGCTTTTGGCGGCGGCCTTGAACTGGCTATTGGCTCAGATTTTATTATCGCGTCTGAAAGGGCTACGTTTGGCGTACCGGAAATCAATATAGGTCTTTTACCTGGCTTTGCGGTTGTCCGCCTGGGCGATATTATTGGCCGACAAAAAGCCAAAGAAATGAGTATGCTGGGTGAAGCCATTAGTGCGCAGGAAGCTAAAGAACTAGGCATGGTATTAGAGGTCGTGCCACATGAAGAAGTCGTTGCTAAGGCGATGGAATTGGCTGCGAAGATAGCCGCCAAACCGCAGCCAGCCGTACAGTTAGCAAAGGCTATTTACAACCGTGAGCTCGGTGGCGAAGAACTTCAATACGCCAAAGATTCGATACCTTTCCTATTCTTAACGGACGATGGAAAAGAGGGCGTCACTGCCTTTATGGAAAAGCGTAAACCTAAATTTTTATAGTTAGACACTTTTTGCCAAGCGATAACCGGGGCTTATTTAACCTTAAGCCCCATCGTATTAGCGATAATATTACGCTGCATTTGTGAGGTGCCAGCGGTAATGGTGGTGCTGCGCGCGTCTCTATAGTGGCGTTGCATATCGTATTCCATCATATACGAATAGCCACCCATAATTTGCATCCCCTGATTGGCTACCTCGGCAAAGGTTTCTGAGCCAAATAATTTGGCCTGGCTGACTTCCCGTAGCGCGTTCTCACCGTTAGCCATTTTACTCGCGGCGCGCAACATCAGCATTCGACTGGCATCCACCCTGGTTTGCATATCCGCCAGCATATGCGCGATGGCCTGGAAATTACCGATGGGTTTGCCGAACTGCTTGCGTTCTTTTGCGTAGGCGAGGGCCTGATCGACCACGGTCTGCGAATTACCCGCGTAACCGGCCGTAGTCACCACCCGTTCAAGTAGTAGGCCCGATAACATACAGTTCCAGCCCTCGTTGACCTTACCGATTCGCATATCATCGCTGACGCGCACCTGATTAAAGAAAATTTCATTGGTGCCCAGCATGCGACGGCCCAATGTTTTTAGCCGACGAATTTCCACGCCCGGCGTGTCATAAGGCACCATAAAAAGGGATATTCCCTGCTGATGCGGCGCGTTGGTGTCTGTTTTACAGTACAGGTTAATAATATTATTTTTCGCATCGGCAGCGGTCGAAAATAGTTTCTGGCCACTGATCAACCAATCATCACCGTCGCGTACAGCGGTGGTGCGCATATTGCCAGCGTCTGATCCCGCATCCGGTTCTGTCATAGAGATAGACATCCGAATATCGCCATTAATCACTTTCGGTATATATTCCTGCTTCTGACGCTCGTTACCGTGCCGCAAGATATTTAAGGCGTTGAAAATAGTCAGCGCATAGGCGCCTAAAAAATCATAGCCTTTGCGCCCAAGTTCTTCTCCAACGATGACCATATCAAGCACATTGCCGTTATAACCGCCAAACTCTTCGGGGAACGGTAAGCCGAATAAACCCATTTCAACCCATTGTTCGTACACCTCGTAGGGGTAGAGTCCTTTTTCATCGTGCTCTCGAATATAGTCTGCTGTCGCGATGTCATTCATCATTCGTCGAACGTTATCGCGTAATAACTGCTGTTCCTGAGATAACTCGAAATCCATCGTTAACTCCTACGTTGATTAAAAGTGCGGCCATAACATTGCGCGGCGATGGTGTTACGTAGAATTTCAGGTGTACCCCCACCAAGTGAAAAACCACGTGCATCACGCACCATGCGTTCGAGTGGGTAGTCACGACAATAACCATAATGGCCATGAATTTGAAGCGCTTCGTTAGTGACTTTTTGTGCCATTTCGTTGGCATAAAGTTTAGCCATCGCGCATTCTAGTGGGTCGGGAAAGCCATTTTTAAGGTTTGTTGCGGCCCGATAAGTCATCAAGCGGGCGGCGTGTAATTGAGTTGCCATATCGGCTATTTTCCACTGGATACCCTGGAATTCAGCAATAGGCCGACCAAATTGTTCACGCGTTTCGCTATACGCTAAGGCCGTGTCATAAGCGCCCTGTGAAATGCCGACGCACATACCGGCATTGCCCACGCGTTCAGAACCAAAGGAGCTCATCAGGCGTTTAAAACTGTCGCTACTGTTAGGCGTGCCTTCAACGATAATGTTTTCTTTAGGAATGCGCACATTGTCAAAATGTAATTCGGCTTCTTTCACCGCACGACCACCCATTTTGCGTTCTGGCTTACCAACGCTAAAACCATCCATGCCTTTTTCAACCAGTACCGCACCGATGCCTCGCGCACCAATACTATTATCACCAAAGCGCGCAAATACCATTGAATGCGTCGCTTCAACACCAGCTGTTGTAAAGCATTTGGTGCCATTTAAAATATACTCACCCGCGACTTTTTTAATGTTGCTGCTGAGATCGGTAACCGCCGAACCCGCGCCAGGTTCACTGATTGAAATGGCGATCAGGTGTTCACCCGTTATAACACCGGGTAATATGCGCTGTTTTTGTTCTTCAGTACCCAGTTCAACCAGGGCTTTTGAGGGGCCGTTTAAATACAATTGCCCGACCAGGGCGGTGTTGAAACAAGTGCGAGCCAGCTCTTCAAGAAAAACCACGCCCTGAATAATGGGTAAGCCTAAACCACCATATTGTTCTGGAATTAACATACCTAAGTAGCCCAACTCGGCTAACAGGTTTTTATTTGCCTCGGGGTACTCTTCGTGTTCATCCCAATACGCGGCTTTCGGTGCGAATTCTTTTTCGAACAGTGTCCTTATATCCTGACGAAACAGTTCGAGATCATTATCAAGTTGAAATGAATGCATTTATGCCTCTGCCGGTTTGCGCTTTAGCATCAGAGGAGTCGTGCCTTGTTGCACAATCTCGCCGTGCTGGTTAAAGACCGTGCGTAAGAGAACGATAACGCCACGATCTGGCTTACTCGTTTCGCGCTTTTCGCTTACTTCGAGTACCACGTGAATGGTGTCGTCGATAAAAATTGGGGCTTTAAATTTCCAGTCCATGCCGAGCAGGGCGATGACCGTTTGTGAGATACCCGCAATAAGGTCGGTTCGAGTGCCCAGGCCAGAGGCGATCGACATACCCAGCAAACCATGCGCCATACGCTGGCCAAAATGGGTGTCTTTGCAATATTCTGCATCAGTATGTAACTGAACAAAATCACCCGATAAACCGGCAAAATTGACGATATCGGTTTCTGTCACCGTTCTTCCCGGTGACTGGCAGGAGTCACCTACGTTAAGCTGATCAAAGTAAATAGCATCCATAATCTCCCCTTAAATTATTTACTTACTGGCACTGCATATCCGAATAATACGGCTGAAAATAGACTTTTATTATTTATTTAGATCGTTATTCAGCCTTTAGCACCTTGTTATAGCAAGGTGCTTACAAAGGATATTTTTTAGTGATTTTTCAGCGCCGTCATCACAGCAGACATACTGTCATGCGCGTCACCGAATAGCATACGGGTATTTTCTTTGTAAAACAAAGGGTTATCAACACCCGCATATCCAGTAGCCATACTGCGTTTCAACACGACCGTGGTCGTCGCTTTCCACACTTCCAGTACCGGCATACCGTAAATTGGACTACCAGGGTCCTCGGCAGCAGCTGGGTTAACCGTATCGTTAGCGCCAATAACCAGTACCACATCGGTATCAGGGAAGTCGTCATTTAACTCGTCCATTTCTAGCACAATATCGTACGGTACACGAGCTTCGGCCAATAGAACATTCATATGGCCAGGTAGACGACCGGCAACAGGATGAATACCAAAACGTACATTAATGCGTTTTTCTTTTAAATAGCGCGTTATTTCAGATACCGCATTTTGCGCTTGCGCGACGGCCATACCGTAACCCGGAACAATAATGACGCTTTCAGCGTGCGCGAGCATTTCTGCGACTTCTTCGACGTTGGTAGTAAGGTGTTCTTTCGAGCCTTCATCAGAGTTAGAAGAAGTAGCCGTTTTAGCGCCAAAACCACCGAGAATAACGCTCACGAATGAACGATTCATCGCGCGGCACATGATGTAGCTAAGAATGGCACCACTACTACCAACCAATGCGCCAACGATAATTAACAAATCGTTAGATAACATGAAGCCCGTTGCCGCAGCCGCCCAGCCGGAATAACTATTCAGCATGGATATAACCACCGGCATATCAGCGCCGCCAATGGCCATCACCAAATGGAAACCCAAAACGAATGACAGTAACGTCATAATAATGAGCAAGGTGAGTGCGGTACTTGGTTCAGCCGATATGAATAATGCACCTAATACGATCGAGGCGATAATAATCGATAGGTTTAACAAATTACGGCCAGGTAAGGTCAGTGGTTTACTCGAGATGCTGCCGTGCAATTTAGCAAAAGCAACGATGGAGCCAGTAAACGTAACGCCACCAATGAAGACACCGAGGAATATCTCTACTTCATGGATCACTTTTTCGGCATGACTAGCAAATTCGGTTCCAGCTAAAGTACTGGATATCCCAATCAACACCGCAGCCATACCAACAAAACTGTGTAAAATCGCTATTAATTGAGGCATCTGCGTCATTTCTACTTTTGCGGCAAACCATCGGCCGATAAAAAGCCCGACAATGATCATCGTCAGCAGTAATCCGTATGTTGTTACATTGTCGCTGATTATTGTTATTAGCACCGCCAACGCCATGCCAATAATGCCGAAGAGGTTACCTCTCTGCGCAGTTTCCTGATGACTTAAACCACCCAGGCTTAAAATAAATAAAACACTAGCGCCGATATAAGACGCAGTTAATATACCTTCAGACATCATCAATCCCTCTTTTTGCTAAACATGCGTAGCATGCGTTGTGTGACAGCAAAACCGCCACCAATATTAATAGACGCAATCAACACCGCGATTGCAGCCAGGATGGTCACCGGACTATCCAGAGGCCCCGATATTTGTGACATAGCGCCGATGATGATAATTCCTGAAATAGCATTGGTAACGCTCATCAATGGCGTATGTAAAGATGGCGTAACACTCCAGACCACCTGGTAGCCGACGAAACAAGCAAGTACGAATACCGTAAAATGCGGCAGGAATGAAGCAGGAGCTGAAAAACCAATACCTAGCAACACCACAGCACAGCCAATAAACAAAGGAATATTGATTTTTTTAGGCCCTTCGTCGATCTCTTCTTCTATAACAACAGGCGCTGGTTTTGCAGCTGGAGGAGGTGCCAATGGTGGAGCAGGGAAGGTCACTTCACCATTATGTACCACGGTGGTTCCTCTGATAACGACGTCTTCCATATCGATCTTAAACTCACCGCTCTTGCATAAGTCGCTCATCAAATGGAACAAGTTTGTTGCGTATAAATTACTCGACTGGGTCGCTAAACGACTTGGTAAATCGGTATAACCGATAATCGTTACGCCATGCTTTACGATCGCCACACCAGGCACAGTCAGTTCACAGTTACCACCATTTTCGGCGGCTAAATCGACGATAACGCTGCCTTCTTTCATCAGCTCGACCATATCGGCGAGTATCAGTTTCGGCGCGGGTCTGCCTGGAATTAAGGCGGTAGTGACGATAATATCAACGTCCGCCGCTTGCTCTCTGAACAGGGCCATTTCAGCATCGATAAACTCTTTCGACATAACCTTTGCGTAACCACCCTGGCCAGTACCGTCTTCCTCAAATTCGAGTCGAAGAAATTCTGCGCCAAGGCTTTCGATTTGTTCGGCCACTTCAGGGCGTGTGTCAAAAGCACGCACGATGGCACCCATGCTATTAGCCGTACCGATAGCTGACAGACCAGCTACGCCTGCACCAATAACCATAACTTTAGCCGGTGGTACGCGTCCAGCGGCGGTGATTTGACCAGTAAAGAAACGACCAAATACATTGGCTGCTTCGGTTATGGCACGATAACCGGCAATATTTGCCATCGAGCTTAGCGCATCCATTTTTTGGGACCTGGATAGGCGAGGCACCGAATCAATGGCTAGCACATTACATTTTTTAGTCGCTAATTTTTCCAGCAAGTCTGCATTTTGACCCGCTTGCATAAAACTAACCAGGGTCTGGTTCTCTCTGACCAAGTCACATTCGTCGACCTTTAACTCAGTATTAAACTCAGGCGCTCTGACTTTAAAAATAACGTCAGCTTGCGCCCATACCGCTGCCGCATCCGGCATAATTTCTGCACCAGCCTGTTTATATGCATCATCGCTGAAGGTGGCCGCATGGCCCGCATTTGTTTCTACGATGACATCAAAACCGAGCTTTTGTAGTTTTTTGATGGACGCCGGAGTCGCCGCAACTCGTCGCTCGCCCGGATGAATTTCTTTAGGTATTCCAATTTTCATAAGGTTTCCAAAGCTATTTAGTTAATGTGTAATTATTAAGAATTATTGTTTATTCGCTACGCTCAATGATCATTGCAACGCCTTGACCAACGCCTACGCACATTGAAATGAGGGCGTATTGACCCGCCGAGCGTTGCAATTGACGAGCCGCCGTTAATACTAGCCGAGCGCCTGATGCTCCCAGTGGGTGCCCGACTGAAATAGCGCCACCATTTGGGTTAATACGCGGGTCATCCTCAGCAATTCCAAGTTGTTTCATATCGCCGAGTACTTGCGCAGCAAACGCCTCATTAATTTCAATGACGTCCATTTGTTCCAGCTTTAAGTCCAAACGATTAAGGATTTTTTGACAGGCGGATACTGGACCAAGACCCATAACCGTTGGCTCTACACCCCCCGTTGCACTGCCCAGTATTCGCGCGATAGGCTGTATTTTTTGTTGTTCGCCAAACTGACGACTAGCTATCAGTAGTGCTACGGCACCATCGTTTATGCCCGAGGCGTTTGCCGCGCTCACCACGCCGTCTTCAAATAAGGGCCGCATGCTGGCCATTTTTTCCAGTGATGTATCCGCTCGAGGGTGCTCGTCGGTATCAATAATAATATCGGGCTTGCCTCTTTTTTGAGGAATACTGACCGCTACAATCTCTTCTTTAAAATAGCCCCGGCTACTTGCCGTTTGCCACTTTTGCTGTGAATTAAAAGCAAATTGGTCGCAAGCTTCACGGCTAATATTTTCTGCACGCGCGACGTTATCGGCGGTTTCGGGCATCGTCTCATGACCGAATTTCTTAGCGATAACAGGGTTAGGAAAACGAACGCCGATGGCGCTGTCGTAAACTGTTATATCTTTACTAAACGCGGTATTACTTTTATTAAAGGTTAGCGGTGCGCGCGTCATGCTTTCTACTCCACCGGCGATAAATACCTCACCTTCGCCACAGCTAATCGCGCGTGCGGCATCAATAACGGCGGTCAGGCTACTGGCGCACAAGCGGTTAACCGTTTGTCCCGTGACTTCAACAGGTAATCCCGCTAGTAAACTCGCGTAACGGGCGATATTCCTGCTGTCTTCGCCGGATTGGCAAACACACCCCAAAATAACGTCTTCTATCAATAAAGGATCAAAATTATTTCGTTCGACGAGTGCCTTTATAACGCCTGCCGCCAAATCATCGGGCCTTACCTGAGAAAGCCCACCGCAGTATCGACCAAAAGGGGTGCGAGCACCATCATATAAATAAGCATCTAACATAGTTTTTCGCCGTCGCCGTTATTTAAAAGTTTTTTAGTTTAGCTCGTAAGCCAGTGTAGTACCATCAAAAATCGCTTGCGCGGCATCCAGCTCGCTAACGTGTTTAACGCCGCCTATTTGATAAGTCTTAAGGCCTGAATCATTCAGCGCGCCGAGCAAATCATCACGCGACTCCTGACCCGCACAAACAATAACACTATCGGCTAATAAAAGTTCTTGCTGACCATTATGTTCGATATACAAACCATCACTATCTATTTTCAGGTACTCAAGATCGCCCATCGTTTTAACGCCACGTTTTTGTAATTCTGCCTGATGTACCCAGCCAGTAGTTTTACCCAATGAGCGACCAAATTTACCAGATTTACGCTGTAGCAACGTAATATCTCGTAGTGGTTCGGCTTTCCTCATCCTGGTCATTGACAACCCCCCAGGATTCATACCCGTCGAATCTATACCCCAGTTAGCATTAAACTCTTCAATCGGATTGTCGTTAGTGGCTTGATGGCTTATAAACTCGGCCATGTCATATCCGATACCACCGGCACCAATAATGACAACGCGCTGGCCGATTTTTTCTGGCGAATTGAAGGCCTGTTCATAGCTGAAAACGTGCGGCAAGTCTGAGCCGGGGATGGTTAACTTTCTAGGCCTAACCCCTGACGCGAGAACCACTGAATCAAATCCGCTCGCCTGAAGCTGCTGAGCATCAACTGTGCAGTTTAGCTCTAGTGTTACCTTATATTTAGCGATCATGGTCTGGAAATACCTGAGTAACTCATCAAATTCTTCTTTTCCTGGCACTTTTCTCGCGTGTAATAACTGCCCACCTATGGCGGCGGTTGATTCGAATAAAGTAATATCGTGGCCTTGTTTGGCGGCTTCGATAGAGAATGATAAACCCGCTGCACCGGCGCCAATAACAGCAATTTTTTGCGCTCTTTTCGTTGCTGACAATTTAGGATAAACTGTTTCATGACAGGCCCGCGGATTCACCAGGCAACTCACTGTTTTGTTATTAAACAAATGGTCAAGGCAGGATTGGTTACAGGCGATGCAGGTGTTAATTTCAGCGGACCGCTGTTGCTCCGCCTTGATAACAAAGTCAGGGTCGGCTAAAAAAGGGCGCGAAAGGTAAACCATATCTGCATCGCCGCGCTGAATAATATCGTTGGCGACATCAACGGTATTGATACGGTTTGCCGCCGCGACGGGTATGCTAACGGCCTGTTTAATTTTTGCCGTAGCCCAACTAAAAGCCGCGCGAGGGACGACCATAGCGATGGTTGGAATGGATGCTTCGTGCCAACCAATACCGGTATTAATAAGGTCGACACCCGCGGATTCAAGCGCCTGCGCAAAAAGCTGTGCCTCGCCAATATTCCAACCGTCTTCGACTAATTCCAGCACCGACATGCGATATTGAATAAAGAACCCCGTGCCTAATTTTTGTCGAATGGCTCTGATAACTTCTAATGGAAAGCGCGCGCGATTATCAAAACTGCCACCCCACTGATCTGTGCGGTGATTAGTGCGTGGAGCGGTAAACTCGTTCAGGCAGTAGCCCTCAGAACCCAACAGTTCAATGCCGTCAAAACCCGCAAGATGAGCCAGTTCAGCGCAATTAACAAAGTCATTTATGGTGTCTAAAATCAGTTCTTCAGACATCGCTTTAGGCTCAAACCTATTAATAGGCGAGCGTATAGCGCTGGGAGCGACAAGGCCTTCGTGTTTGGCGTAGCGCCCCGCGTGCAATATTTGTAGCAGAATTTTACTACCGTGCTGATGCACCGCGTCGGTTATTATTTTATACGACGGAACCTGTTCTTTATCTGTCAGCTTCATTGCGCCCGGGCTAATTAGGCCGTCCTCGTTAGGCGAAACACCTCCGGTCACCATTAGCGCAACGCCACCTTCAGCGCGTTCTTTATAGAATTCAGCCAACCTTCCAAACGGATCGTCCGTATGGTCTAAACCCGTGTGCATGGAGCCCATAATAATGCGATTAGGCAGCGTTAAAGGGCCGACTTTTATTTCTGTAAAGAGACTATTGCTCATACGATTTTTACTACCGATTATTGTATTGAGCACTAGTGTAACAATCATTGAATAGTACACTCAACAACTTTACAAACTAACGCTTGTTTGGTAAATTAGTTTGCATAAAATTATTAAAAAATCAAACCCATAATTCACGAGAAATACTATGAACAGTAACGACGAGTTAATTTATACACTGGATGATGGGATTGCGACAATTTGCTTAAATCGTCCACATCGAAAGAATGCTTTATCGATCAGTTTGGTGAATAAATTAGCTGACGCATGGGAACAGGCAGATACCAATGATGAGGTTAAGGTCATCGTACTGACGTCTACCGATTGCGGCGTTTTTTGCGCCGGAATGGATTTGAAAGAAGCCGCAGAAATTAAAAAAACCACCGGCGATGATGTGCTTTCAAAATTAAAAGACCCTTTTCACCAACGTATGAGGGATTGTAAGAAACCTATCATTGCTGCGATGACGGGGCATTTAATGGCTGGCGGTATGATGCTCAGTTTAAATTCAGACTTGCGCGTCGGCCTGGCTGGAACGCGGGTGGGTATTACCGAAGCTAAAATTGGCAGGGGCTCACCCTGGGCGGTTCCGCTGGTAGGTATGTTGCCACAACCACTGATTATGGAGCTGGTGTTGACGGGTGAACAAATGCCCATTGAGCGCTTTTATGACGTAGGTTTTATCAATTATTTAGAACAGACACCTGAGCAGGTGAGGGCACAAGCAAATAAGTTAGCCGTCATTATTCGTGATAACGCACCGCTGTCTGTGGTGGCAGCTAAAGCGAGTGTTATGGCAGCAATGAGCCTGGGTTGTAATGAAGGCATTAAAGAGGCACAACGTTTACACGAAGTGGTCTACGCCAGTGAAGACGGCATTGAAGGGCCTTTATCTTTTGCCGAGAAAAGAAAACCTGTCTGGAAAGGCCGCTAGGTCAAATCACCCAGCTATTCAACATAAATCAATTTAAAGAGAGTAATGATGAATTTCGAATTAAATGACGAACAAAGAATGATTTACCAATACGGCGATCAATTGGCTAAAACATTTGATCAACAGTATTGGTTAAAAAAAGCCCGTAAAAATGAGTTCCCTCGCGAGTTATGGGACCAGGTCAGCGCCGATGGCTTTATGGGTATTATGGTACCTGAGCAATACGGTGGTGCCGGGCTGGGCATGACGGAAATGAGCTTGCTGATGGAAGGCATGTCTAACAACGGCATTCCTTTATTATCAATGGTGGTGGGTTCGACAATGTCCTTACCGGTTATTGCTGATCATGGTAGCGAGGCTATGAAGCAAAAATACCTGCCCGATGCCTGCGCCGGTAAAACCTTATTTTGTTTTGCTATCACCGAGCCAACGGCTGGAACAAACACCATTAAAATCAATACCATCGCGAAGAAAAAAGGCGATAAATACCTGTTAAGCGGCGCAAAAACGTTTATTACCAGTGCGGATGAATCCGATTACGCCCTGGTCGTTGCACGTACAACCGCGCATACAGAGGTTGATAAGAAAACCGATGGCTTTACCTTGTTTGTTGTCGATATGAAAGCAAAAGGCGTCAGCATGACCCCACTTGAAATGAGCGTTGTGCTGCCCGAGAAGCAGTACCAATTGTTTTTTGATGAGGTTGAACTAAGCGAAGACGACATCATTGGATCGGCAGGCAAAGGGTTTGAAGTTCTTTTTGAGTCATTAAATCCTGAACGTATCGTCGTTTCCGCTATGTGTATCGGTATGGGTCGTTTGGCTTTAAATCGCGCCGCTGAATACGCATCTGAACGCGTTGTATTCAACGGTCCAATTGGTGCCTACCAAGGATTACAGCACCCTCTAGCGGCCGCCAAAACTCAAATTGAGTTGGCGTCGTTGATGACTAAGCAAGCGGCCTGGCTATTTGATAATAACAAATCGGCGGGCGAAGCGTCCAGCATGGCAAAAATTGCAGCGGCCGATGCGGGTATGCAAGCGGTTGATGCGGCTTTACAATGCTTTGGTGGCAACGGTTTTACGCACGATTACGGACTGTACGATATGTACTCCGTAGTACGCCTGTTAAAAACGGCGCCCATCAATAAAGAAATGTTATTGAATTATATCGCCGAGAAAAGCCTCGGTATGCCACGTTCTTACTAAACTGGATTAAGCTCGTATGCCTACACAGCAAAAACTTTGTCGCTCACTCCTTTTTGTGCCCGGTAGCGCGCACAAACGCATTGAGAAATCGGCCAGCATTCCAGCCGATTGTTTAATCTTTGATCTTGAAGACGCCGTCTCACCTGATGAAAAGTCCAACGCACGTCAGACAGTGGTACAGGCCTTACAATCGCCTGCGTTTAATGGGAAGCAAATTATTGTAAGGATAAACGGCATTGCAACGCCCTGGTTTGAAGAGGATATAAAAGCAGTTGTTGCCGCGGGCAATTGCGCGATTATGCTGCCTAAATGTGAATCTGCTGATGATATCTCAACGCTGAGACGACTCAGTAATGATGATAACATCGAGCTCTATGTCATCATTGAAACGGCAAAAGGGGTGTTGGCGCTAACAGAGATTGCTAAAACACTCAGCAATAATGACTCGTTATGTTTCGGTCACGTAGATTTTGCCACCGATATGGCCCTGCCTAATGCCGATGCATCAAAAGGGGTCATTTATCACGCCCGTTGTCAGGTCGCTTTAGCCGCTCGCGCGTATGGCATCACGCCGATAGATAATGTCTGCCTTGAGGTTCGTGACGAAAGCATCATTCGCGAAGACGCTTCAGCGGGCATTGAAGTAGGCTATGCCGGTAAGTTGTGCATTCACCCTAATCAGGTCGCCATCGTTAACCAGGTGTATACACCCAGCAGCGAACAAGTTGAGAATGCAAAAGAGATGCTAGCCGCCTGGGCTGAAGTCCAAAAGCAGGGGCAAGGCGTCTTTAGTTTTAAAAATAAAATGATAGATTTGCCGGTTATTCGAGCGCAAGAAAGCATTCTAAGGCGTTACGCCGCCACTACAACAAATATAAAACCTTAATTATGAGAGAAGTATTAGTAGAAGGACCTTATTTTGAAGACTTCAAACTCGGAGAATTTTTAGAACCTGCACCTTCAGTCACCATCACAGACGGACACGTCACAGCGCATCAAATGTTATTTGCTGACCGGCTCAGGCTGCCCTTAGATCAACATTTATCTGCCGCCATAACCGGGTCAAAACGAGTGCTAGCTAATCCGACAATGGCATTTAGTGTGGCCATTGGGCAGACGACCTACGCCACACAAAATGTGATGGGCAACCTATTTTATCGCGGTTTGGTATTAAAAAAGCCGGTATTTATTGGCGATACGCTGAGTACCACAACAAAAATCGTCGCCTTACGACAAAATAAAACCAAATCAGGCCGCCCCGCCACGGGCATGGTGGCATTAGAAATTTTAACCACCAACCAACATGGCGAGGAAATACTCCATTTTTGGCGTTGCCCTATGGTTCCTTGCCGAGATGCTAGAGCGGAAACAGGGCACGAGGACGATTTAAAGTTGATCCCATCTGAAATCAGTATGGAAGCTTTAGTAGAAGCCGCTCCTACGCATTGGAATTTGAATCTTTACAAAGAAAGAATTAAGGGCATCCACTTTGCAGAAGTTGAGGAAGAGGTAAATTATCGAGTCAAGGCAAGAGACACCGTTACCAACGCTCCTGAATTAACGCGCTTAACACTCAATTTAGCCATGACCCATACCGATGCAGGAGCCAGCGTATACGGCAAGCGACTCGTTTACGGGGGGCATACTATTTCAATTGCCGCGGCGCAAATGATAAGAGCGTTGCCGAACATTATGACTTTACTCGCCTGGAAACACTGCGACCACGTAGCGCCGGTTTTTGAAAATGATATTTTACGAAGTGAAATAAACGTATTAAAGAAAACGGCCATTGCAGCTGGCGGCGGTCTAGTTGAATTACACATAAAAGTTTGGGCTGAACGAGGCGATCAGGCACCCGAACAGGGTAAAGACATACAGGTGCTTGATTGGGGACTGGTTGTCTTCATGGCATAAACCTAAATAATAAGATGAATAAAAAAGAAAGCTACCTTAGCGTTGATAATCAACGGCTAAGAACATGGGTATATGGTGAGATAGATACGGAGAAAACCTGTATTGTATTATTACACGGCGGCTTAGACTCGCTGGACACCTGGAAAGGTTTTCCTGAAGAATTAGCCGTACAAACGCAACTAACCGTTATCGCTTATGAGCGCTTTGGGCACGGCAAATCAGGCCAGTTAACCGAGCATCGTGAATCGGGCTACAGACATCATGAAGCCGAGGTTGTATTACCCGAAGTCATTAATGCTTTTGGTTTGAAACGCGTTATCCTAGTTGGTCATAGCGATGGTGCAGCGATTTCCTTAATGGCTGCAGCGTCACTTCCTGAAACGGTTGTAGCTGTTTGTGCAATAGCGCCGCCTCTAGTGCCTGAAAAGACCGTGCGTGATGGAATTGTGGAGGCTATACGCGAATATGAACGCGGCGACTTAGCGAATAAACTGAAGGTTTTTCATGGAGAAGCAACGGATGCCTTGTTTTATGGCTGGGCAAAAGCGTGGTTATCAGAACAATTCGATGATTGGTCGTGTGCAAAGGAGTTGCAGCAAATTAGCTGTCCAGTGTCATTAGTTTTTGGCGAGGCTGATGACTATGGTTACCAGCCGAGTTTAAATAAATTGTTGCGTTATTTGAAACGCAAGCCAGGCGTATTATTATTGCAGGGCGTAGGGCATATGCCGCATCACCATGCCAGAAAAGAAACCATACAAGCGGTCGTGGAGCTCAATAAATTAGTTTAGGTAGTTTAAGCAACTTGTTGATTATAAGGTTACTTAGATATTTCAAAATATTAACATCAATATAAAATAGGAAAACATTATGGATTTAGAATTAAAAGGTAAATCAGTTATTGTCACCGGTGGTGGTTCAAATATTGGTCGCGGCATCGTACTCGCATTCGCTAAAGAGGGCGCGAATATAACGCTGGCTGATATCGATGAAACACAAGCTGGTTTAGTGGCGGATATAGCACTTCAACGCGGCGCTTCGGGCGTGCAAGTTATTAAAACGGATGTAACAAACCTCGATCAGGTCAAAGCGATGGTTGCAGCAGCGGACAGCAAATTTGGCGGCGTTGATGTATTGGTTAACAACGTGGGTTGGGATGACTTGATGTTTTTCACACAAACAACGCCCGAATTATGGCAAAAACTGATCGCACTTAACTTCACCAGTAACCTCAATTGCACGCATTCAGTTCTCGAAGTTATGCTGAAGAATAAAACCAAAGGTTCTATTGTCTCATTGAGTTCTGATGCTAGTCGCCAGGGTGAGCCACGCGAAGCGGTTTATGGCGCGCTTAAAGCCGGTATTAATAGTTTGATGAAATCCCTGGCTCGCGAAAATGGTCGTTTTGGTATTCGCTGCAATGCGGTTTGCCCTGGCGTTACTATCCCTGAAGACGACGATGAAGTCGGCGCAACGAGTATGTGGGCTAAAAAAGATTCGATGTTCACAGAAGAGCAGTTTGCGGCGATTGCAAACGCTTTACCACTGAAGAAAGTAGGGCGTCCAAACGACTTAGCCAATGCGGTGTTATTTATGGCATCTAATGCGGTTTCTGGCCACGTTACTGGCCAAACACTTAGTGTTAGCGGTGGTTATAGTATGATTGGCTAAAACAGGGCCTGTTATGTGAAAATGGTCGCTCAGGAAAACCTGAGCGACCATTTTTTATGCCTCATATTAATTTAAGGAGTTTGCGTGTTTGAAATACAGCAAGATAATGCTATTTATATCGCCGTTTTTTATATCGTACTAAGTTTAATTATAGGCTTAGCGTTACGTTTCACAGCACCTAAAGAAATTATTGCGGTGCCTTCGAGGGTCAATATAAAACAATGTATGTTTTTAATGTTGGGGCTGTTTGTATTCACCCTGTTTGTATTGATCTCAGGCGGCTTTCTGGCTCACCAGGATACTGCGTGGCAGCAGATGGCTCAGTCGACTGAAAATATTATTCCCGCGAGTATCATTATTTATGTCATTTTCTACCCAGCGTTTTTGATATTAGGAACCAGTCTATGGCTGTACGCCCGTACGCGGCTGGCAGAGGACACCTTTGATAAACGATTTAAAATGGCATTAATTGTAAATACCTTAGCGCCGTTTATGTTTTTACCGACTCAAGACCCGGACCTATTAACCCTGAGTTCCGATTGGTGGAATATCCTGTTTCGCTTAATATACTGGTTATTCATGCTGTTATGGGTAAGTTCTTTGGGCTACCTCGTTTTTCGCCTTGGACTAAAAGTAAGCACGCTAATTAAACCAATGGGGAAATAACTTTAAACCTTCCATAAAAAAAGGCCCTGGAATTCCAGGGCCTTTTTATTGCGTTAGCGTTAACTATCAGCCGATCATGGGTATGATTAATTGATAGGCATAACAAATTAATAATGCAATTTGAACCGTCCACAACGTTGCGCGTATTAGCACGGCAACTAAACTGGTCGAAATTATATGAACAACTGATTGAGCAATACGCGCATATAGTACGTACATCACCGTTGCTTCCATAATAGCCAGTTGACTTGATAGTGACGCCACAATTACTAAAGAAGCGAAGACCGGCAACGTTTCTATGCAATTTAGGTGCGCACGAGTCAGCCTTTTACCAAAACCATCTACGTCACTGCCGTCGGGTTGGAAATTATTTAACGCTATTTTTTGGTCGCATACTAATGCGTAATACATACGCATACTGACCAGTACAAAAGTGAGTAGTAAAGTCCATCCAGCGAATCCAGCTAGTGCATTTAATGTCGTATTCATTTGTTTCTCCTAGTTATATTATTATTTAGTTTTCTTTCCTGTGTAGTATTCTGGGTGAAAATCTAGTACCTGCTGACCATCGCTCACCCAAGCGTGGCAACCATTAATATAACACGGTTTTGATTTTTCTGCAGCTGTTTTTCCTTTCGCAATTCCAGCCATACTTTGGTAGATAGTCGTCGTTGCCGGGCCGACTAGGTCAGCCAAATGCGTACAACCTTGCATTCCAGCGACCAGTTCTTTCACGCGTCGCGTCCAACCCGGGGCAATTTTCTCGCCTATTAAGCGCTTAAAAATGGGGGTGATATCTGGACAACAGGCATACGGTGAATGGTCTGTCACGGCTAGACAGTCGTGCACCAGTAGATCCGTGTCAACGGTTAGGCGTATCCACATTTCGTGAATGGGCACCCCGGGTTGTATCGTGCCCCGATGATTATTTTCAACCGGGTAGGTTTTTATATCTTTGATCTGCGCGTCGACATCCCATAAGCCATCTTCGCGCCTGTATCCCTCGCAGGTAACTTGCCGAGTGTGAATATGTTCTCTAGCGATTGGACTTTCTGGTAATGGCATAATTATTTCATTCGTTAATGGTCAGATTATCGCACGCTGTTTACGATAAAATTGCTTCTTTTTCGAAATTATGTTCTTTCTCGCCCGCGTGTTGCTCGAGTAAAGTACAAAATTTAGGATACGTTTGTTTTATTGCCTGAATAAATTCCTGGTAGGGCAGGTCGCTAAAAATACCATGGTCATCCAAGTATTCCATATGTTTTTCATTGCTCTGATTATAGGCGTGCATAAAGGAGTCGTTTATACCGTCAAATTCCAAGGGTTTGACGCCAAACCGCTGGCACATCTCTAAATTAAAGGCAGGCGTCGCTTTGACCCATTTGTCATTAAGGTATAGAACGGCATAACCGTGCCAAATAAACACATCGGTACCCATTAAATCCAGCAGTTTTTGCGTGCTCAAATGGTTTCTAACATCTGAAAAGCCCAATTGCGCGGGAATACCCACTGCGCGAGCCGCAGCGACCAGTAATACGGCCTTAGGTATGCAATAACTCGCGCCTTCTTTTA
>JASJGO010000060.1:0-42853 GCA_033791505.1 Cycloclasticus sp. | reverse complement strand
GGTATTCCACACCGTATCGTCTTGGGTGATAAAGGCCTAGATAGTGGCACGGTGGAATACAAAGGCCGAACAGATACAGACAGCAAAGACATTCCTTTAGCGGATATTATTGATTATTTAACGGTTTGATATAACGTTTTTTATCACATGGTCTATAGTGTAAAGCAGCACCTTTTTACACTAACGGCTAAGCCATGACTAAAATAAATGAATCCGTGAGATTCAAATCAAAATTAAAGCTTACTTTCGCCGACCAAGCCACGGAGAAAAACTTTCAAGCAAAGCAGATGAACCTTAATACGCGCTTAGTAAGGTTAACCATGTTTGTAGCGATCGTCTTATACAGTGTTTATTACTTTGCCCTACTTCCGCTACAGGTCGTCAATTACCAAGATCCATACCGCCTTGCTTATGCCATTATCATCCTTCATTGCCTCTTATTTTATACTTTCACTTACCATCGTCGTTATGCATTACATAGCCTAGACTATAATACCTTATCGACGATTGCCATTAGCGCAGGGATTCTGGTTGCAGTGGTTAGCATGCCTACAATAGCGCCGATGATTGTTAACTCTGCCGCCTTACCCCTTGCTGCTTTTTTTATCTTATTCGGTATCAGTTTGGCCCACGCTCTATTACTCTCTTTATTATATTTCTGCGCGTTGATGTACACGATCACTCTCAGCCTTCACTCACTGCTAGACTTAAGCCTTGCAATATTTAACTTTTTTGGTTTTTTTGTCATCGCATCTATTGCGGGTTACATGCTCGAAAGGCAAAAGAGGCAGGTGTTCCTTGCAGAATTAAGTACAAATCAACTCATCAACAGTTTAGAAGCCAGTAAAAAACAACTATTTGCACTGAGCATAAAAGACGGGTTGACGCAGTTGTTCAATAGACGCCACTTTGACGAAGTAGGCCTGCTTAAAACAAATGAGGCCAAACGGCTTAAATCCACCATGCATCTGCTAATGATTGATGTCGACTTTTTTAAACCCTACAACGATCACTATGGCCACCCTGCAGGCGATGAGGCATTAATCTCAATCGCCAGCACCTTGCTTAAAACCTTACGACGCTCCACCGACCTTATCTTTAGGGTTGGCGGTGAAGAGCTCGCCGTTATTTTATTAGGCGACGACACCGAAAACCTTAATAAAATATCACAATCAGTGCACGATGCTATCAACGCACTGGCTATCGAGCACGCTAAAAGTCCAATAAAAAAACAACTCACCGTTTCGATCGGTATCGCCTCACTTAAACCACTAAGCAATGAAACGTTCGATGACTTGTATAATAAATCCGATAAGGCGCTTTACTTAGCCAAACAATCGGGTCGAAACAAAACAGCCATTTATTAAAAACCAATGTATGGAACATAAATTTTGGCATGAACGTTGGGCAAAAAGCGAAATAGGCTTTCATTTGAGCGAGGTAAACTCGCTGTTAATGCGTTACTGGAGCACCCTCCAGGCCATCTCAAATGACACGATTTTTGTACCCTTATGCGGAAAAAGCAAGGACCTTGTTTGGCTAGCTGAGCGCGTTAAACAGGTGATTGGTGTTGAACTTAGCCAAACAGCCGTGTCCGATTTTTTTAGTGAAAATGGTCTCAAGCCCACTATCACCCAAGGTGAGTTTTTTATTGAATACCGACACGCCAACATCACCTTATTGTGTGGCGATTTTTTTCAGCTCACACAAGCCGAGGTGATTAATTGCAACTTAGTGTATGACCGCGCCTCGTTAATTGCTTTTCCGCCAGAGATGCGCCCAGTCTATATTGAAAAACTAAATGGCCTGCTAACTGAAGAGAAACGCCGCCTACTCATCACCATAGAGTACCCGCAAAATGAGATGAATGGCCCACCATTTTCTGTACCTGCAGATGAGATAGAACGATTATTATCACAAGAACAGCGTATCGAATGTTTAGAATCTAAGGATATTATTGATGCCTCACCACGGTTTAAAAACAAAGGTGTCAGCGCAATGTCTGAGCACGTTTTTTTACTGCAGCGAAAGACTATCTGCCAATAATTTTTCAACGATATAAATACACATCCCACAGGCGACATTGACCCCGGTCTTTTCGCGCGCTTGGTCCAGTGATGCAATTTGCTGATCTTTAATTGCTGCAAGAAACTGTTGTTTAGTCAACTGGGTACAACTACAGATAACATCCCCGTCTTTAAACGCGTAGGCCATGACTAATGGTCATGTCCGCAACTGGCTTCCTGTTCTGCCTCGTAAGGGCTTTTGCGTTTTGGCGTATTCATCCGGTATTGCACAAAGTCTTGCACATTATGGTGGTGCAAAAACGGGTTACCTTTTATTTGTTCGGCCAGTGTGGAGGTCTTTTTAACCGCATAGTTGTGCCCCGGCAAAATGGTGGTTGATGCGGGTAAGTCAGTACGTATTTTATTCAATGTTTTAAACATAACTTCAGGGTCGCCTCCACTAAAGTCGCAACGCCCACAGCCAAACACAAACATCGTGTCGCCAGTGAGCAACTGATCATCAACGTGATAACACGCCGAACCTGGCGTATGGCCAGGTGTATGCAGTATTTTGATCGCCGTAT
Source organism: Cycloclasticus sp. (assembly GCA_033791505.1). GTDB lineage: Bacteria > Pseudomonadota > Gammaproteobacteria > Methylococcales > Cycloclasticaceae > Cycloclasticus. Next base: position 40,263 of record JASJGO010000060.1, on the reverse strand, counting down.
TACCCAGCATAATCTCATCACCTCCGTGATGCAGGGTCGGCGTTCCTTCGTGCTCACCCCAGAACTTATCTTCCTCTTTTAATAAATGCAGCTCGGCATCAAACGTGTTCAATACGTCGGCAATGCCATTTATATGGTCGTGATGACTGTGCGTAAGAAGGATATCGGTAATTTTATAACCGCGCTGGGTAGCCAGTTCTATCGCCTTAGGTACGTCCCAGGCTGGATCAACAATAGCCGCTCGTTTACTGTCGTGATCTTGAATCAAATAAACAAAGTTTTCCATCGGACCTAACTCGAGTGCATCAATGGTGTATTTTTTAACCGTCATCCTTTTCTCCTATAATTCCCGCGTAGCGCTAAACGTAATATCTGGCCAACGCTCCTCGGTTAACGATAAGTTAACACGGCTAGGTGCTAAATAAACTAAATAGCCACTGCCGTCTTCTGCCAGATTATCATGCGCCTTCTTTTTGAATTCTTCCAGTTTTTGTGGATTACTTGAACTGACCCAGCGTACGGTGCTGATCGGCGCATTATCGTATACGCATTCGACGTTATACTCGCTCTTTAGACGATGCGCCGTTACCTCAAACTGCAACACACCCACCGCGCCCAGTATAAGGTTATTATTTTTCATCGGTTTAAACAGCTGCGTCGCGCCTTCTTCGGTTAGCTGCTTTAAACCTTTTTGCAGTGCTTTCATACGCAGCGGGTCTTTTAACACCGCACGACGAAATAGTTCTGGTGCAAAGTAGGGAATGCCACCAAATTTTAGTGTTTCACCTTGTGTAAAGGTATCGCCCACCTGGATGGTACCGTGATTGTGCAGGCCAATAATATCGCCCGCAAAGGCCTGTTCAACACTTTTACGACTGTCTGCCTGAAAAGTGATCGCGTTACCTACTTGTATATTTTTGCCCAGTCGTACGTGGTGCATTTTCATACCCTGAGAATACTCGCCCGAACAAATACGCATAAAAGCAATCCGATCTCGATGGGCTGGATCCATATTTGCCTGCACTTTAAAAACAAAACCCGAAAACTCATTTTCCTCGGGGCTCACCTGTCTTTGTAGCGCTTCTCGGGGTTGCGGCTGGGGCGCATATTCGGCAAAAGCGTCTAACAGCTCACCAACACCAAAGTTATTGACGGCAGAACCGAAAAATACCGGCGTTTGCTTGCCGGCCAGATAAGCGTCCTGATTGAAGGGGGTACTCGCGCCCCTCACCAGTTCTAATTCTTCTAAAAATTCGTCGGCATAACTACCCAGCAACTCGATTAGTTTAGGGTCATTCAAGCCTTTAAATATTTCACCTGTGGCAATTTTTCCACCGTGCGTGGGGCTGAACACGTGGACTTCATCTTTATACAGGTGATAGACGCCTTTAAAACGCTTACCCATGCCAATTGGCCACGTCATAGGCGCGCATTGAATATTCAGCACCGACTCTACCTCATCGATCAACTCAAGAGGATCGCGGCCTTCTCGATCCATTTTATTGATGAAGGTAATAATCGGTGTGTCGCGCAAACGACACACTTCCATTAGCTTAACGGTTCTCTCTTCCACGCCTTTGGCGCAGTCAATCACCATCAACGCCGAGTCAACGGCGGTCAAGGTACGGTATGTATCTTCTGAAAAGTCTTCGTGACCAGGGGTGTCTAGCAGGTTAAGCAACTTGCCTTTATGCAAAAACTGCATCACCGAGGTCGTCACGGAAATGCCACGTTCCTTTTCCATTTCCATCCAGTCGGAGGTAGCGTGTCGTGATGCTTTACGACCTTTTACTGAGCCGGCCATCTGGATAGCGCCGCCAAACAACAACAGTTTTTCAGTCAGCGTTGTTTTACCCGCATCGGGGTGGGAAATGATGGCAAACGTTCTACGTTTTTGGAATTCGCTGGGCATGGCTTTTTTGCTATATTGTCAATTCAACCATTATACGCGAGCCGCTCCAGGAAAAAGCCTGCCACTGTAGTGAAACCGCTCAAAAAACCGATGGATTGAGATCTAAAGAATAGACTAGCGCGTCTTCTCTACCGTCAGGCGTCGGATAATAGTTTTTCCGTTCACCAATTTTCTCAAATCCTAAATTTTCGTATAGCAACACCGCTCTTTCATTTGAAGGTCTGACCTCCAAAAATATTCGTTCTGCTTTTTTGTCTTTCGCAATGTTAAATAACGCGTGAAGAAAATGCCGCCCAAAGCCCTGCCCCTGTTTTTCTGGATCTATACAAATATTTAACACGTGTGCCTCGCCTACAGCGATCGATAAAATGGCATAAGCGATAAGATCACCTTCGTTGATCAGCCCCCAGCTCGAATAACCCATCGATAAACAATCTTTAAAGATTTGCTGGCTCCATGGAAAGCGGTAGACCTTGCCTTCAATCTCCAGCACCTTAGGTAAATCTTTATCTTTTAAAGGTCTGAGGTACAAAGCCCCTTCTTCCAGGCCTAAGACTGTTTTAAATTTATCTAGAATACTCACACTAATACCAGCCTCCTGGCCATTTTCAGGTCTTGCCAAACAAGCTTTTTCAGCAAAGGACCGCGCAACACTTCATCTGGGTGATAGCTGACTATAACGGGTGCATCAACACCTTTTAGTGTATGCGACTTACCCCTTAATTCATCTAATGTATCACTAGACGACAGTAAGCTTTGTGCCGCCAGTTCGCCTAATACTAAAACCAGTTCGGGTTTGACGAGCCCAATCTGGCGTATCAAAAAGGTACGACAACACTGGTGTTCTTTAGCAGAAGGAGAGCGTTGATTTTGAACGCATTTAACACTCGTAGTTAAGTAACTGGATGTTATTTTTTTATCTACAGCCAGTAAAATATCCCGAAATAACCCACTAGAAGCCGCTGAAAACGGTAGCCCATCTAGCGTCGGAGCATCACCTATTATTAGCCATTGCTGCGTAGTAGGTGTGCCCATCGAAAAGGCTTTTTGCGAACCCAACGCTGACAACTCACAGCGCTGACAATGGTTGACGCTGTCCGATAGCTGAAGCAGGTCCATCGAGTCTACTGCTAACAGTTCATCCGTAGAGTCTGCAACAACTGGTTGATCTAAGCCTCTTTCTAACCATATTTGAATGCCCATAGCACTCAAATATGACTGGTTTTTATCAGTGCTACTCAGCATCATTTGAAGATTTTTTCTCGCGTCTCCCACGTCGCATCAAGCTAGCGGTCAAAACTACACCTGAAACCGTATAAGCTAAGAAAATAATGAACAAAATAAGCGGTGGCGCGACATAAATAATACCTAACACTAACATTACAACAACGGCGACGACAAAGGGCACTTTACCGGCGAGGTTAAGCTCTTTGAAGCTGTAGTAACGAATATTACTGACCATCAACAAACCAGATAATATCGTCACCAGTAACATCACATATGACGCGCTTTCACCGGATACCTCGTTATCGACCATCACCCAGATAAAACCCGCCATCAAGGCCGCCGCAGCCGGACTGGGTAAACCTTGAAAGTAGCGCTTATCCGCCGTTGAGTGCTGCACATTAAAGCGCGCCAATCGCAGCGCGCCGCAGGTCGCGTAAACAAACGCCGCTATCCAGCCTAATTTTCCGAGTGACGATAAACTCCAGGCGTACGCTACTAAGCCAGGCGCGAGGCCGAATGAAATTAAATCAGCTAGACTATCGTATTGCGCACCAAACTCGCTTTGAGTATTCGTCATGCGGGCTACTCGACCGTCTAGACCATCAAGCACCATCGCGATAAAAATAGCGATGGCAGCCGCTTCAAAGTGCCCATTGATAGCACCAGTTGCCGCATAAAAACCGGCAAATAATGCGCTCGTGGTGAATAGGTTCGGCAACAGGTAAATACCGCGTGAACGCGGTTTAAGTGGTTGATCCATGCGAGTAGCTTCCAGTTAAATAATTTTAAGTATAACCCAGCGCGGGTTATTGATAACAAAAAAAACGGCCGTTTAAACGGCCGTTTTATCTAAACCAAAGGCTGATTTAGTTTTTAGATTTATCAACTAAAGCATTAGCCGTAATCCAGGGCATCATTTCGCGTAATTTGCCGCCCACTTGCTCAATTTGATGCGCAGCATTGTTTCTTCGGTACGCCGTCATTGATGGATAGTTAGTCGCACCCTCGATGATGAACTGCTTGGCGTATTCACCATTTTGAATGTTTCTAAGTGTTTCACGCATTGCTTCACGAGACTCATCATTAATAATTTTCTTGCCCGTAACGTACTCACCGTACTCGGCATTATTAGAAATTGAGTAGTTCATATTGGCAATACCACCCTCATACATTAAATCAACGATCAATTTCAATTCATGCAGGCACTCAAAATAAGCCATTTCAGGTGCATAGCCCCCTTCAACTAGGGTTTCAAAACCCATTTTAACGAGTTCAACCGTTCCACCGCATAAAACGGCTTGCTCACCGAACAAATCGGTTTCAGTTTCGTCTTTAAAGGTTGTCTCGATGATACCCGTACGACCACCGCCGATAGCTGATGCATAAGACAGCGCAACATTTTTGGCATTTCCAGATGCATCCTGGTGAATAGCGATTAAATCAGGAATGCCGCCGCCGTTTTTAAACTCATTACGTACGGTATGACCAGGTGCTTTAGGTGCAATCATCACAACGTCTAAATCAGCGCGTGGTACCACCTGGTTATAGTGAATCGCAAAACCGTGAGCAAAAGCCAACGTCGCGCCCTGCTTTAAATTCGGCTCAATTTCAGCTTTATATAATTGAGACTGAAACTCGTCTGGCGTTAAAATCATGACCAAATCAGCGCTTGCAACGGCTTCTGGCACGTCTTTTACGGCAAGGCCGGCTGCTTGAGCTTTAGCAACAGACGAAGAGCTTGCTCTTAGACCAACAACAACATTAACGCCTGATTCTTTCAGATTATTTGCGTGCGCATGGCCTTGAGAACCGTAACCAATAACGGCAACCGTCATACCTTTGATGATTGAAAGATCCGCGTCTTTATCGTAGTAAATATTCATTTTTTTCCTCAGTTTTATTTAATGTTAATCGCCTTATGGCGTAAATCGTCGTCGGCAAACTATATCGTTAATGCTCTTTCACCGCGTGAAAGACCAATCACACCCGAGCGAACAACTTCAACCACTTCTTCGCCAACTGTTTGTAAAAAATCATCTAACCAGGCATTTTCTCCCGACAATTCAATGATTAAGTAATCGTCTGTTTCATCGGTAATCCGCGCCAGGGTATCGCTGCCTAAGTCATCGATTTTTTGCACCATCGAAGCACTCTTTTTGACCTTCACCAGAGCCAGCTCGCGCTCCAAAGAAAACGACTCGGACAGGTCAATCAGCTTAACCACGTCCACCAATTTATTGAGCTGTTTTTTAATTTGCTCAATAGTCTCCTCACTACCAACAGTAACCAGAGTTAGACGTGATAAAGAGGGATCCAGCGTCGGCGCTACCGTTAGCGATTCGATATTATACGCTCTAGCGGAGAAAAGTCCCGCCACACGCGACAAAGCACCCGCCTCATTTTCCAGTAGAACAGAAATAATGTGCTGACGACTCATGCCAGTATCCTTTTGTATTTTGAATTAGGAGCCATCACCATATCGTTATGTGCCTTTCCTGCTTCAATCATCGGATAAACGTTTTCTTCAGGATCGGTTAAAAAGTCCATAAATACCGTTCTATTTTTCATCGCAAACGCCTCCCTAAGTGCAGGTTCAACGTCTTCCTTCCTGGTAATTTGCATACCCACGTGACCATAGGCTTCAGCTAATTTCTTAAAGTCTGGTAGCGCTTCCATATAAGAATGTGAGTAACGGCTTTTATAGGTAAATTCCTGCCATTGCCGAACCATACCAAGATAGCCGTTATTCAAATTGATTATTTTTACCGGCGTATCATATTGCAGCATGGTGGATAATTCCTGCAAACACATTTGTATACTGCCTTCGCCTGTTACACAGGCAACATCGGCCTCTGGGTGGGCAAACTTCACGCCCATCGCAGCGGGTAGACCGAAGCCCATCGTTCCTAGGCCACCTGAAGTTATCCAGCGGCGCGGCTTATCGAATGGATAAAATTGCGCCGCAAACATTTGGTGCTGACCTACGTCGGAGGTTACAAAAGCTTCACCCTTGGTCACTTTATAAAGTTGTTCGATAACGTATTGTGGCTTAATAGTCCCGCTGCCCTGATCATAAGCCATGCAGTCTACCGCACGCCATTGATCAATTTGGCGCCACCAGTCAGCGATACGAGCTTGATCAAAGGTTTCACCCAGGCTTTTAATCTGTGCGAGCATATCCAGCAAGATGGGCTTTACCTGACCAACAATCGGCACATCAACGGTAATCGTCTTAGATATTGAAGCGGGGTCCACGTCAATATGAATAATTTTCGCGTGCGGACAAAAGTCGGCTATTTTCCCAGTGACCCTGTCATCGAAACGCGCACCAATGGCGATAATCAAGTCGCTATCGTGCATCGCCATATTGGCCTCATAGGTGCCGTGCATACCTAACATACCGATAAACTGTGGGTCGGTACCCGGAAAAGCACCTAGCCCCATTAGCGTCTGAGTAACGGGGAAGTTAAGGGTGTGGCACAGCTGTTTAAGCTCTTCGCTTGCCTCACCTAGCACAACACCACCACCGCTATAGATAACTGGGCGTTTAGACTCTTTAATGAGTTTAACAGCTTTAATTGTTTGCCCGATATCGCCGCTCACCAGCGGTTTATAAGAGCGCATACTCACTTTAGTTGGGTAGTGATAAGGAACTTTAATGTTCGGATCGGTGATATCTTTCGGTATATCAACGACCACCGGGCCGGGCCGGCCTGAGGTGGCCAAATAGAACGCCTTTTTCATCGTCTCAGCTATCTCAGTCACGTCATTGACTAAAAAATTATGCTTAACGCATGGTCGAGTGATACCAACCGTATCAACTTCCTGAAATGCATCGGTGCCAATAACGGCTCTGGGTACTTGCCCGGTAATAACCACCATTGGTATAGAGTCCATATACGCGGTTGCAATACCCGTTACTGCATTGGTTGCACCAGGGCCAGAGGTCACTAACACCACACCCGGTTTACCCGATGAACGCGCATAGCCATCCGCCGCGTGTGTAGCGCCTTGTTCATGACGAACCAGCACGTGCTTGACATCGTCCTGCTGAAAAATAGCATCATATATGTGCAAGACGCACCCGCCCGGGTACCCAAATACGTACTCCACCCCTTCATCTTTCAGGGATTGGATGACGATCTCACCGCCACTTAACTCCACATCTACTCTCCGAAATTAAAAATTACCGCTTTAAAAAAACTATTTTGATTGCACTGCACAATCGAACTGGACAAAATACTAATTTTTGTGCATTTGGTCAAGGTCTTTCATTAATTAATAGGTACTATATACTGCTCAAACAGCAGTTAAGATGCGCTTATTTAAAAGGAGTTAACATGTTTCGTCCTTTGATTATTTGTTTTGCTTTTTTATTCACCTCGAACAGCCACGCCGCTATATACCAGTGGACAGATGAGCAGGGCAGTGTCGCTTACGGTGAAAAACCACCTCAAGACAAAACCATCAAAACACAAAAAATATTGCTTAAATCCCCTGAGATAAGCGAGGTAAAACAAACCAGGTCAATTCAGGACGCCGCCAATGACATCGCCAAAGCAAATGCCGAACGCGAGGCGGCTATCGACACCGCCAATCAATCCGCCGAAGATGAAAAATTCATGCAAGAAGAATGCGCTCGTGCCAACAAGGCGCTGTCTTCGCTAGACTTAGGCGGCAACCGTCTCTATAAGGATTCTGCTGGCAACTACGCTCGCTTAAGTGATGACGACAAGAGTCTTCAACGGCAAAATTTAAATGCCTTTATCGACGAGAACTGTCGTTAAAAAAGTTTTTACCTAGACCGTCTTTCCTTTTCAACCAGGTAGTCAGTGATTTTTAACATATTTTCATAACTCTTTGCCAGTGCGCCCGTTACCAGGTACTTACCCTCAACCACGATCGCAGGCACACCATTGACTCCGTAACGGGCTACCATATCTTTCGATCTGGCTATTTTGGTATTTACGACAAACGAGTGATAGGTTTTTTTAAACAGCTCTTCATCCACGCCGTATTGGCTATAAAATTTGGCCAGTGCTTGCACCGTTTTTAACCCTTTACGCTCAACATGCAGGGCATAGAACAAGTCATCGTGAGATTTATCGAGTACATTCAGGATCTCAGCGGCAAAGTACGCTCGCGCGTGAATCTCCCAAACGTCATTAAACACCGCCGGTAAACGATAAAAATTAACGTCTTTCGGCGCAGCCTTTACCCAGGGACCTAAGCTAGGCTCGAAATAACTGCAATGCGGGCAGCCATACCAAAAAATTTCCACTACTTCGATGCGGCCAGGATCATCGGTCGGTTGCGCTGGTTTAATCAGCTGATAATCAACGCCTTCAGCAAACTGAATTCGTTCTTCTGAGTAGCCCATGCTGGTGTATGACGCCAAACAAAAAGCCATTAATAGTAATAATTTACGCATGTTTTTCTCCAGATTAAATACGTTTATAACTCACCATATGAATGCAAGCCCGACAAGAACATGTTGACGCCTAGAAAAGCAAATAGCGTCACAAATAGACCCACAATTGCCCACGCCGCCATTGGCTTGCCGCGCCAGCCTTTGGTCAACCTCATATGCAACCAGGCCGCGTAATTGAGCCATACAATCAACGCCCAGGTTTCCTTTGGATCCCATGACCAATAACCGCCCCACGCTTCGGCCGCCCAAAGCGCACCCAAAATAGTCGCCAGAGTAAAAAAAGCAAAGCCTAAAGCGATAGACTTGTACATCAGGTCATCTAAAATTTCCAGGCTCGGCAAGGTTAACCATACTGAATTCGCATCGCCTTTTTCGGCCTGAGCGCGAACCAGATAAGCCACCGCCACCATCGCCGCCAGTGCAAATGCGCCATAACCAATAAAATTAGCTGGTACGTGAATTTTCATCCAGTAGCTTTTAAGCGCTGGTACCAGCGGTTGAATATCCGCCGCCTGTCGATCAAACGCATACCAGAGCAAAAAGGCCACCGCCGCACTGATCACTAACAGTACAAAAAAACCAAGTGCTCGTGTCTGGTAGCGACGCTCGTAAAATAAATACAGCAGCGCGGTGATAATCGAAAATAAAATAAACACTTCATAAAGGTTACTGACCGGGATATGACCCACGTCCAAACCAATCAGGTACGACTCTCGCCACCTGACCATTAAGCCGACCAGGCCCATTGCGGTAGCCGACCAGGTCATCGCGCTGGCCACTTTGCCAGTAAACTCTGAACGGCCAATGAAAGCGACGAAGTACGTTAGTGTCGCTAACACGTATAGCGCACTCATCCACATAATGGCTGACTGGCTGGAGACGAGGAATTTTAGAAAAAAATCTAAATCCGCGTCGCTCAGTCCATTAACGTAACGACTGATGCCAAAAATACTCAGCAGGAAAACAGCCAATGACAACCCTCTGATCGCCTTCCAGTGCCAGCCTAGAACAATCAAACTCACGGCCATTGAAATCAATATGCCTTTTTCATAAACGTCCATTAGCGGCGCATAACTGAAATAGGCATAAGCCGTCCCCAACAAGACTACTATCGACCAAAGCCAATCAAATAGACTCAGCCCTTTCCAAAAAGACTGATTATCCAACTCAAACTGTAATGCTGCTCGCGTACTATTCATGTTCAATTACCTCAACTCATTAAAACACGTTCAAACTGTGCCTGTATTTGACTGTATTGCTTTGAAAAATCTAAGTTATTCCTGTCTGAATGACCGGCTAAAATAAGATTAACCCCTTTCTCCGTGGGCTGCAACCTGGCCCATAAGCGTTGCTGAGGCGCATAGAACATTAAAAACACGCCCAAAATCAACATTGCACAACCCGGGTAAACCAAATTTTTGCCCGGCGCTTTGGCGATTTGCAAACCACTGGCCTGGTGGTGCTTAAAATTTGCTAACTGAAAATATACCGGCGACCCGTATCGCCCAATCGCCCCAATAGCTGCCGATGCCGCGTCAAAAAACGCCGCTTTCTTTTCATCGACACCCAAACTCAGGTCAACGCCTTCTTCTTTCAACACGTCAAGGTAAACCGCGCCTAAAATTTGTTGCAGCACCCGGACGTACAATTGAGCGACTTCCTCACGTTTATCCAGTGGTACGTTTTTTTCAACCTGGGCCATAATGCCATCCAGGCCATTTTCTATAAACAAACCGGCCAATCTAACAAAGGCTTCGTTTAATTGAGCGCCATCTTTCGACAATAAAGGTTGTTCGGTAATGTTTTGTTTGGCGGCTATTTTCTGTAGCACCTGTTTATCGTTGAGCGCACGCAGAAACTTCATAAAACGATTCATCCCACCCGCATCATCCATCGGAATATACAAGTACTGGAACTCTTCAGCTGGCGAGCCTCTCACGCCACTTAAATAAAAATAAGCGCCGTCTCTTTCTATCGGTAGCATGTAATTTAAAAACTCTTTCGCTTCACCCGTTTCATTGCGCATTTTAAATTGAACGCTAGGCCCCACGTTTTGAAACTTTTTTGCAGGGTCTTCAGACGGATTGATGTTAAACAACCGGAAATCCGATGCTTCTAACACCCAACTCCGTTTAAATAAATCTATTTGCAAATCATCGCCCACTTTTGTTTCTATCTTTTTTGGCTCATTATTAGCACCCTTTAAAGGCCAGGCCAGCAATTCCAACTCGGAGCCTCCATCAGAAAAACTCGCTTGATAGATAGAATACCCGTCGTAGATTAACGGGTGATTAACAGAAATAGTTTGTTCGAGTGGTTGCTCTAATCGTTCATCGTGTAGCACCAGATCGCTTTCGAATGATTTTGGTTGCCCACTAGCGTAATGTTCGATTCTGAAATCTTTAACTTCTACCAAAAACGGCAGGCCCTGAACGAGATAGCCATCTTTGTAGTTAATAAATAGAACATCCGTTCGACTTCCTTCGGGTACCGAAACACTACCACGAAAGGACGTATTATCTATCCCCATATGGCTAATGGCTGGCACTTCATTAGCGGGAAGATTTCTTGTTTCAGGAACGATTTGCCCCATCATTTCCCTGGCTTTCAATATGGCATTACCATCTATTAACCCACCGATACAAATCAAAACGATAGCCAGGTGCGTGAGGATGTAACCGAGTCGGCTACCCGCTCCTTTCATTCCCGAAACCAATTTGTAGCCCTCGCCAGCTTTTAAACGCGCACTATAACCGTGGTGCGAAAATATTTTTTGCACCACGTGCTGAAGCTCATCGATCGGGTGATTTAATTCCCAACGATGGCTATTAGGGAAATTGTTTAGTGTTTCAAGCTGAATGTTTTGCCTGTATTCGCGCATTTCGCGCAGCATATTCGGTGCATTCCTGTAAATACAGGTGCTGGTAGAGATGACCAAAAAGAACAGAATAAACAAAAACCAACTGGACGAATAGACGTCGTATAAGCCTAACTGCTTAAACACTTCAAACCAGAAGGGGCCAAACTTTAAGACGTAGTCAGTATAAGGCTGGTTTTGCTGTAACACCGTGCCGATAATGGAAGCGATGGAAAGCGCTACCAGCAGCGTGATCGCCAGGTTCATTGAACCCAGGAACCTCAACAAAAGCGCCCCTTTTTCAGGTAGTCTCAAAAGTTTTGCTGACTGATTATTCATATAGGAGCTGAATGGAGCCGCAATGATATCGGTTTAGTTTATAGAGATAAAAGGGCATAGCTGCCCTTTACAAAGGAGAGTAGCGGCTTAATGTAAGCCTGAGATATATGACGAAACCGCTTCGATCTCTTTATTACTCATACGCCCAGCAATATCACGCATCATCGCCTGGTGGTCATTGTTACGCGTCTCAGCTTTAAAATCCTTTAACGCTTTCTCAAGGTAAGCGGCGTGCTGGCCACCAATGCGTGGGAAACGCGCTGGTGCACTACCTGCACCATTAGGGCCGTGACACGCTATACAAGCTGGCAATCCATTGTCGACCTTACCACCACGGTATAACTTTTCACCGAGTTTAATTTTATCTGCACTGGCTGCCTCAACCGTTGAGGGAACGCTGGAGAAAAAAGCAGCGATATTCTCTATATCCACATCATTCAAACCCGCTACCATCGGTGCCATCGTTGCATCCAGACGACTTTTGTTTTGAAAGTCGTGCAATTCCTTTTCGATATAAAAAGCGTGCTGACCCGCCAACTTAGGCCACACAGGGTTCAGGCTGTTACCATTTTGCCCATGGCAACCGGCACACATCGCCGCCTTGGCGCGACCCGCATCGATATCACCTTCTGCAAAAGCACTAAACGACACTAATGCGACCAAAAAACAACTCAATATGACTTCTAACTTCATCTTTATTTCCAACCTAATAAAACTATTTGATGCTGGCATAATATGCCGCAAGATTTACCACGTCAGTATCCGTTAATGCCGCTGACATGGCTTGCATTGTAGGGTCTTTTCGCTTCGCTGAACGAAAATCATTCATTTGCTTAATTAGATACTGTTCTTTTTGACCCGCAAGATTAGGATAAAGCCCCATTGGACTAATACCAGAAGCACCATGGCACGCAGCGCATTGCGCGGACTTTGCTTTGCCAGCAGCCACGTCTCCGGCGATTGAATTACCTGATATCAATAACACTAAAATTGCGATGCTTAATGAAATTCTAGCCATCTTCATTTCTCCAAAATAATTTATCTAACTTGATTCAATGGCGAATTTTACAATAAAACCGCGTTAAGTTTATTCTTTTTCTGCGACATTTATCGTTCATCACATTCAAATCGCACACTCCGGTACAATAAACAAAACGACAAAACTCTTTAATACTATGAATCCTCTTTATCATCGGGCTGAATTTTTACTTAGCGCCCCCAACCTGAAAACCACGCCCGAAGGCATTGAATTTGAAGTCGCCTTTGCCGGCAGATCAAATGCAGGGAAGTCTAGTGCCATCAATACGCTGACCAACCAAAAGAGTCTCGCTCGAACCAGTAAAACGCCAGGGCGAACCCAGCAATTAGTTTATTTTAAGCTTGACGAGCAGCGCTGCCTGGTCGATTTACCCGGCTATGGCTACGCCAAAGTCCCTCTCAATGTGCAAATAAAATGGCAAAAAGAACTCGAACAATATATGGAGAAAAGAAAGGCCCTGAACGGTCTGGTCTTACTCGTGGATATTCGTCGCTCCCTGGCAGAATACGACCTGCAAATGATTAACTACGCCAAGCACTTAAACTTGGACGTTTTTGTCGCCCTAACAAAGGCCGACAAATTAAATCGTAACGCGGCAAAAAACACCTTGTTTGCCGCGCAAAAACAGCTGAAAGACTCCTGCGCCAATGTTCAAGTCGAATTATTTTCATCCCTCAAAAAAGAAGGCATAGAGCAACTGCATAGCTGGCTTGACGCGCATCTAAACGCGCAAATATAACGAACAAAAAAAGCCCCAGCAGGCTGGGGCTCTATAGATTCGGTTATTGATAACCGAAATAACCTGCTCAAGGGAAGGGGGAGATTAGAGCAAGCTATGTCTCAAAGACACGACCCTACGATCATATCTTTCACAAAAAGTTCAATTTCATTTAAGCGCCTAATTTAACCACCCTAAGCGTTACAAAAAACCGGCCATTTGTATTCGCTTTAGAAAAAAAGCGCGACGGGCTATCGGAAGACTTTATTAAGCGGCAAATATTAATCAGATCGACCTTTAGTGCGCCTCATCCCAGTTCTTACCCGTTCCAACATCTACGATTAGTGGCACATCAAGTTTCGCGGCCGCGCCCATTTTTTGTTGAATAATGCTCGTTGCCTGCTCCAGGTAGCTTTGCTCAACCTCAAATACCAATTCATCGTGCACTTGCATAACCATACGCACCGCCGGTTTATCCGTTTGCAGCCAGTTATCTACCGATAGCATAGCGAGCTTAATAATATCGGCCGCCGTACCTTGCATCGGCGCGTTAATGGCGGTTCTTTCGGCGTACTGCCTGAGCTGACCATTTTTCGCGTTAATGTCTGGTAAATACAACCGTCGGCCAAACAGCGTTTCAATATACCCTTGCTCACGCGCCAGCTCACGGGTTTCATCCATATAGCGCTTCACCCCGGGGTAACGATCAAAATAGAGCTCGATATAACCTTGCGCAGAGCCGCGATCAATATCCAGTTGCTTCGCTAAACCAAAGGCAGACATGCCATAAATTAAGCCGAAGTTAATCGCCTTGGCCGAACGGCGCTGATGATCCTCGACTTGCTCTAACGGCACGCCAAACACTTCTGCAGCAGTCGCTTTATGAACATCCAGACCATCCTTAAAGGCCTGCAAGAGTCCTGCGTCTTGCGACAGGTGCGCCATAATTCGTAGTTCAATTTGAGAATAATCTGCCGCCAATACGGCGCAGCCTGACTCGGCTATAAAAGCCTGTCGAATACGTCGACCCTCTTCACTCCTGATGGGAATATTTTGTAAATTAGGATCTGATGACGATAATCGCCCCGTCGCCGCAACCGCCTGATGGTACGAGGTATGCACTCGACCCGTGACGGGGTTAATTTGCTTAGGTAGCTTGTCGGTATAGGTAGAACGCAATTTGCTGAGACTACGGTGCTCAAGGATTAAGCGAGGCAAAGGAAAATCGACGGCGAGATCCTGCAGCACACTTTCTGCTGTTGATGGCTGACCCTTGGGCGTTTTCTTTAATACCGGCAAACCAAGCTTGTCGTACAAAATTTGCTGAATTTGTTTCGGAGACCCCAGGTTGAACGGTTGCCCCGCCACACCATGCGCCTGCGTTTCTAGCACTTGAATTTTTTTTGTCAGCTCAGCGCTTTGCACGATTAACATATTAGCATCCACCAATACGCCCGTTTGCTCCATGCGCGCTAATACCGGCACCAGCGGCATTTCTATCTCTTCATAGACGCTTTTCAGGCGCTCTATTTTTTTTAACTTTGTAAAAAGCTGCTGGTGCAACCGCAGGGTCACGTCGGCATCTTCTGCGGCGTACGGTGCAGCCACCTCAATGGCCACCTGATCGAAACAAATTTGCTTTGCACCTTTGCCAGCCACTTCTTCGTAGTGAATGGTTTGCTGATCGAGGTATTTTTCGGCCAGGGCATCCATATTATGCCGCGTGGCTGTACTGTTTAACACATAGGATTGGAGCATCGTATCGTGCTTAATTCCAACCATATGAATATCGTGATTTATCAACACGTTCGCGTCATATTTAAGATTTTGACCTATTTTAAAAACACTATTCGATTCTAACAGTGGCTTTAACTGGTCTAAAACCCATTGTCTAGATAGTTGGTCGGGCGCGCCGGGGTATTGATGGGCGACCGGTACGTACGCCGCGTGACCAGCTTCTACCGCGAACGATACACCTACTATCAGGGCTTTGGTGTAATCCAAACTCGTGGTTTCGGTATCGAAGGCGAACATCTCGGCTGCAGATAATTTCTTTAACCATGCATTGAAACTTTCTTCATCAAGAATGGTATCTACCCGCAACTCGACCAATGGAGGCAAAGGTTCGTCAATGACCGCCTGCTGAACATTAACGACCTCGGCCTCGCCAGCGCCCAGCTGCTTTAGCCAACTATTAAATTCATAGTGAGCCACCATCTCCCGCAGGGCGTCCAGCTCGGGTTCCGTTCTAACTAAATCCTCTGGTACTTCATGCAGCGGTACGTCACAACGTATCGTTACTAGGTCTTTTGACAACGGAATAGCGTCGATGTGCTCACGTAGACTTTCCCCCACTTTGCCCTTCACTTCGTCTGCGCGCGATATTAGTTCATCCAATGAACCGAATTCATTAAGCCATTTGGCCGCGGTTTTTGGCCCAACCTTGGGTACGCCGGGAATGTTATCAGAGGTGTCACCCATCAACGCCAGATAGTCGATAATCCTTTCAGCTGGTACGCCGAACTTGTCGATAACGCCTTGCTGATCAAGCCACTGATTATTCATCGTATTAATCAGCGATATTTTATCGGTCACCAGTTGCGCGATATCTTTATCACCGGTTGAAATAATGACTTTCAGGCCGGCCGCCTGGGCCTGCTGAGCGAGGGTTCCAATCACGTCATCGGCCTCAACACCGACTTCCATCACTAACGGTAAACCCATCGCTTTAATCAACGCGTGCAACGGTTTTATTTGCTCCCTTAGTTCTTCAGGCATACTGGCGCGATTAGCCTTATACTCAGGGTACAGGTCGTTTCGAAAGGTTTTACCGGGCGCATCAAAAATGACCCCAAAATAAGCCTCTGGGTAGGTAGCGACTAACTTTTTAAGCATATTAGTCACCCCTAAAATAGCATTCGTGTACTCGCCTTTTGAGTTCGTCAATAAAGGCAACGCGTGGTAAGCACGGAACAGGTACGACGAGCCATCGACCAACACCAGGGTTTTTTCTGTCATGAAAAGTATCCGAAATTTATGATGGGATGATTATACTGTCTACAACACTAAGATGTTACATCCAACAATAAAGGAAAACATATGGATTGCCAAAAACAGGAAGCCTGGAAAGTTTTTCAAATCATGTCTGAGTTCGTTAACGGATTCGAACAACTCTCTCAAATCACCCCGGCGGTTACCATGTACGGTTCAGCTCGGTTAAACGCCGAGCACCCCGACTATAAACGCACAGAAGAGATCGCCCTGGCCTTATCCAACGCCGGCTTTTCAATCATAAGCGGTGGCGGACCAGGGCTTATGGAGGCCGCGAACAAGGGCGCATTTGAGGGTGCTTCCTCCAGCATTGGCCTGAACATTCAATTACCCCACGAGCAAAAGGCCAATGATTATCAAAATATTAACTTAAGCTTTAGGCACTTTTTTGCACGCAAAGTCATGTTCGTAAAATACGCCACGGCGTACGTCGTTTTGCCCGGTGGATTTGGTACGCTGGATGAATTAGCTGAAATTTTGACATTGATACAAACAGGAAAATCCAGAAGGATCCCTATTATTCTGGTTAATGAAGGCTTTTGGCGCGGTTTAATAGATTGGCTCACCAACACACTCGTTAGCGCTGGCACCATATCCAAATCCGACCTTGATTTGTTCCAAATTTGTGAAACCCCGGACGAGATCTTAGCGGCTATTTTCAACTTTTACGAGCAACGTGGCTTTGCACCATCGGCAGAAGAAGAAAAAGTCCTGTTGGAATTATGACGACAGACCTTCTACACAAGTTGTACAAAACTCGTTATATGATGTCATAATTAAGCACACATTTAAGCTTAAAGGAAAAACCATGCGCCGCATACTACCCGCTTTGCTATCCATATTGATTGTTTATGCTTCAAATTTAATGGCCAAGGAAGCTCAGCCTGTCGTTATTCCTGAGCCACCAGAATTACCTTCGCAGATCGTTAGCGGCGAAAACATGAAACCGGATATTACGATCACTCGGGAAAAGAAAGAAACCATCACTGAGTACAGCGTTAACGGAAGCGTTTACATGGTAAAAATTTCACCTGAAGGTGCACCCGCTTATTATATGGTCGATAGCGACGGTGATGGTAATCTTGAAACGCGACGCTCAGCGCTGGAAGAGGGTATGGAAATTCCAATGTGGTTGCTACTTAGCTGGTAAGCACTGAACAAGTCTTTACATTATGTCTGTTTACACGGTCGTTGAACGTGCCCAACTAGTTGATCATTTAAAAAGTTATTCGCTGGGAGCTCTGGTCTCTTTTCAAGGCATTAGCTCTGGCATCGAAAACACTAATTATTTCGTCAGCACCAGCAACGGCGATTACGTGCTGACGCTCTTTGAAGAACTGAAAGCAGAGGAACTGCCCTATTTCTTAACCGTTATGGCCTTTGTGTACGACAATGGCGTACCAAGTGCCCGCCCGATTAGCAATAAACACGGCAGCTTTCTATCCAGTTTAAATGGCAAACCGGCTGTTCTGGTTGAAAAACTAGCCGGTGGTGATATCGAGTCACCTAACTCAACACAATGCGCCACTATCGGCAAATCCATGGCACAAATGCATCTGGCCAGTTTAGAACTCGACATTCATCGTGAAAACAGCCGTGGTGCAAACTGGCGCATACAGGCCGCTGAATTACTAATACCCCTGGTCGATGAACAATCAGCTGGCATTATGCGTGATGAACTCGCCTTCCAGACTGGCTATAGTGCATTGGACTTACCTAAGAGCGTTATTCACGCCGACCTATTCAGGGATAATGCCTTGTTCGATGGCGATCAATTATCTGGCATCATCGACTTTTATTACGCCTGCAACGATTTTTTGACCTACGATATCGCCGTGGCGGTGAATGACTGGTGCGTTGATGACGACGGCGTACTGGAAAAAGAAAAATTTGAAGCCTTTATGCAAGCCTATCAAGCCATCAGGCCGCTTACTAAAACAGAAATTGATCATTGGCCGCTGGTTATTAGGGCCGCCGCGTTCCGTTTTTGGCTTTCCAGGCTGCGCGATGTGCACTTCCCCAAGGAAGGCGAAATGACCCACCTAAAAGACCCCGACGCGATGAAGCGCATTGTATTAGCCCGACGAAATTTTCCAGCTAATTACCGCCTGAACTAATACTCACCATGTTGAAAAAACTCATCGGCGCTATCGATGCCATCAACCAAACTATTTCTCATTGCGTTGCCTGGCTAGCGGCCACCATGGTCATTATTATGTTTACTATTGTCGTCTTACGCTATGGCTTTAACCTGGGCTCTATCGCGCTGCAGGAATCCATCACTTATATGCACGGCCTCGTGTTTATGCTGGCTATCGCGCATACCTTAAAAACAAATGGTCACGTGCGCGTGGATATTTTATATCAACGATGGGGGCCAAAAGGCCAGGCACTGGTCAATCTGATAGGTTCGCTACTGTTATTGCTACCCGTTTGTACTTTCATCGCCTATATCAGCTGGGATTACGTCTCCACTTCCTGGTCTTATTACGAGGGGTCGAGAGAGGCCGGAGGAATTGACGGCGTGTTTTTACTGAAGTCGTTGATTCCCTTTATGGCCGCGTTGTTATTTCTACAAGGGCTATCAGAAGCCATGAAAGCCATTTGCGTACTTACAGAAAAGGACACTCATGGACGGTAGTATCGCGCTATGGATGTTCGGCGTTGTGTTCATTGTTTTATTAATGGGCTACCCGGTTGCTGTCAGCCTCGCTGGTACCGCATTAATGTTCGCCTTTGCCGGCACGTATTATGGTGTATTTGACTCTGCTTTTTTAGAAGCGCTACCGAATCGTTTATTTGGCATTATCGAAAATGACACTCTGATTGCGGTACCACTGTTCGTTTTTATGGGCGTGATGCTGGAAAAATCAAAAGTGGCCGAGGGTTTGCTCGAAAACATGTCCAAATTATTTGGCACGCTGCCAGGTGGACTCGGGTTTTCCGTTGTTTTGGTAGGAATGCTGATGGCCGCCAGTACCGGTATCGTCGGCGCAACCGTGGTAACGATGGGGCTTTTGTCTTTACCGACCATGCTAAACCGGCAATATGACCCAGCTCTAGCCTGTGGCACTATTTGCGCGTCGGGCACCCTCGGACAAATCATTCCGCCCTCCATCGTCTTAGTGTTGTTGGGCGACGTCATTTCATCCGCCTATCAGCAGGCGCAGCTCGATATGGGTATTTTTTCGCCCGATACCGTCTCGGTCGGAGATTTGTTCGCCGGCGCGTTGATTCCCGGGCTCATTTTAGTTCTACTGTATATGCTGTATCTGGCTGGCGTGGCTTTTCTAAAGCCTTCTGCCTGCCCTGCTTTGCCCGCCAGAAAAAGCGATACGCATCTGTTTATAGAGCTAGCAAAAAACCTATTCCCTCCACTTATTTTAATTATTGCCGTTTTGGGTTCCATTATCGGTGGCATTGCCACCCCAACAGAGGCCGCCTCGGTGGGTGCAATGGGCGCAATAGTGCTCGCCTACTGCAAAAAACAATTGGGCCTTAAGCGCTTACGCGAAGTGTCCCGCGACACCACCCAGGTCACCAGTATGGTGTTTTTTATTCTGATCGGCGCGTCGTTATTTTCATTGGTTTTTAGAGGTTTTGGCGGCGACATTTTAGTCGAAGAGTTATTGTCCGACTTGCCCGGCGGTGTTTTCGGCGCCATGTTAGCCGTGATGCTAGTGATGTTTTTATTGGGTTTTGTGCTGGATTTTATCGAAATCACCTTCGTCGTGGTGCCGATTGTCGCGCCCATTTTATTGGCCATGGGCGTTGACCCAATATGGCTGGGCATTATGATTGCCCTGAACTTACAAACCTCCTTTTTAACGCCGCCATTTGGTTTTGCCTTATTTTATTTACGCGGCGTGGCACCCGCTAGCATCCGCACCACACAAATTTATAAAGGCGTCGTGCCATTTATCTTAATTCAGCTATGTCTATTAGGCGTATTGGCGGCTTGGCCAGATCTGGCCACCTGGTTGCCCGGCGTTATTTATAACAACTGATGTCGATCAATAAAAAATAAATAAGTCGCGCAATAACTTTGCTTTTAACCGGGTCGGATATAGACTAATTGATCATAAAAAAATGGAATAATGATGTCATCCATAGTCAGGGAAGCGATAGGCGACCCAAAAAACACCCGAACCGTGTTACTGGATAGCGGTACGGTTGAACAAAAAAGACAAGAAATTCGCGATTATCTGCATAAAACGTTTCTGCTTGAAGAACAACTGTACGAAGTGATTAACAATGAGGAGGCTTTCTACCTTAGGGCCGAATCACTCCGACACCCGCTGGTTTTTTATTACGGCCATACCGCCACTTTTTTCGTTAATAAGCTGACCCTCGCTTCATTAATTCATCAACGTATCAACCCTCGTTTTGAATCTATTTTCGCGGTCGGTGTTGATGAAATGTCGTGGGATGATCTGAACGAAGGTAATTACGACTGGCCAACCATTGATCAGGTTCGTGAATATAGGCAAGCTGTCTTTACCTTAATTGACTCGCTCATTACCACTATGCCGCTGGAGTTACCCATCAACTGGGACAGCCCATTTTGGCCTATTTTAATGGGCATTGAGCATCAGCGAATTCATATAGAAACCTCCTCGGCAATCATTCGTCAAATGCCACTGGAGAACCTTCGACAGCACAACTCATGGGCGGTATGCCCTCACGTTGGTGAAGCGCCAGAAAACCAGTTGCTGGGCGTTGCAAGCGGCCAGGTGACATTAGGCAAAGAGCGCAACCACCCGACGTACGGCTGGGACAATGAATACGGCGAAAAAAAGGCTAGCGTAGACGAGTTCTCTGCCAGTAAATACCTTGTGTCTAACGCCGAATTTCTGACCTTCGTTAAAGATAGCGGTTATCAGCAACAAAAATACTGGACCGATGAAGGCTGGAAGTGGGTGCGATACAAAAAACCCGAACAGCCATTGTTCTGGATAAAAAAAGATGACCGCTACGTTTTACGCACCTTGCTCGACGAACAGGCAATGCCCTGGAACTGGCCGGTAGAAGTTAATTACCTAGAAGCCAAGGCCTTTTGTAATTGGAAAAGTGCAAAAACCGGCAAGTCGATTCGGCTACCCACCGAAGAGCAATGGCATCACTTGCATCAATTACATGACATTCCAGATCAGCCCGAATGGGAGCGTGCACCCGGTAATATCAACCTCGAGCACTGGGCGTCTGCTTGCCCGGTCGATCACTTTTCGTTCGGTGAGTTTCATGATCTGATTGGTAACGCCTGGCAATGGACAGAAACGCCGATTAGCGGCTTTGATGGTTTTGAAGTACACCCTTTATACGATGATTTTTCAACGCCTACCTTCGATACACAGCACAACCTGATCAAGGGCGGCTGCTGGATATCAACGGGTAATGAGGCCACCAAACACGCACGCTACGCTTTTAGACGTCACTTTTATCAACACGCGGGTTTCCGCTACGTTGAATCAACACAACCAATGGAAAAACCAACCGCTATGTATGAAACCGACACCGCCGTCTCACAATACTGTCACTTTCAATACGGCCCTCGTTATTTTGACGTAGAAGACCTGTCTGCCCATTGCGTCAGACTGTGCATGGAAAAACTGCAAGATAAACCAACCGTTCGAGCGCTGGATTTAGGTTGTGCGGTAGGCCGTGCATCTTTTGAACTCGCGCAACACTTTGACGCCGTCACCGGTATCGATTTTTCTGCTCGCTTTATTCGCATGGCCCACCAGATGCAACAGAAAGGAAAAATTAATTATGAACTCACCGAAGAAGGCGAGATTGTTTCCTATCACGAGCAACAACTCGAGTCCTTGGGCTTAAATAAAAACCAGCAAAAGATCGAGTTTTTTCAGGGCGACGCGACTAATTTAAAACCACAGTTCAACCATTACGACCTGGTATTAGCGATTAACCTCATCGATCGATTGCGTTCACCTGCGGTTTTTCTAACTGATATCCGTCATAGAATTAACGTCGGCGGGGTCTTGGCCATCGCATCACCCTACACCTGGCTGGAAGAATTTACGCCAAAAGAAAACTGGCTCGGTGGGATTCGTAAAGACGGCGAACCGTACTCCACATTAGAAGGTTTAAAGGATCATTTAGGCGAGCACTTCCAATTACTGAATGAACCAGTAGATGTTCCCTTTGTTATCCGCGATACCGCTCGAAAATTCCAGCATAGCTTTAGTCAACTATCTATCTGGCAACGGATTTCTTAGCCGTGAGCGACGCACCTGATACACCTGTTACCGTTTCCATCGCGCGAAAAGTGCGCACCGGCGCCGAAGCGCAATACGAGGACTGGTTACACCGTATTTCAGAAGTTGCCACTCACTTTCCTGGTCATCAAGGCGTTCATGTCCTGAAACCTTCTACCAAAACCGGCGGTGAGTACGTGTTAATCGTTGGCTTTAGTAGCTACGCTCGGCAAAAAGCATGGGAAGACTCGGCCGAAAGGCAGCGATTTCTTAATGAATTAAGCGAAAAAAATCTTATTGAAGGCGATACCGAGATTAAAAAGGTGTCGGGGCTTGAGTTTTGGTTCACCTTACCTGAGATACCTGCATCTGCCACGCCCAACCGTCATAAAATGGCGCTGATATTAATCGTGGTTGTTTTTTCTTTATTGGTTGTTATAAACCTTATTTTTGGACCTTGGCTAAACGTTTTGCCTTTCATATTGAAGCTTGCAGTGATGGTCATAGGGCAAGTATTACTGATGACGTACCTTGTAATGCCAGCAATAACACGGGTATTGAAAGAGTGGCTATATCGCTAACAAAAGCCCGCCCAGTTATTTTTTATGCTGCTGTAAATCTGTACGTATCCACTCTGCCATTTTAGTCGCACGGGCAAACCAAATAGCAGCCAGCTCCTTCGGCAGGTGTTCGTGAAGGTTTGTGGAGAACAAAAGCAACCAGTCATCGATAAGTATGGGCGGGATTTTTAAATAGCGGTGCACTGCATGAGGGTTATAGATATCTTCACGATAACGTTCGCCGCCTAAGTCAATCCACCAAAAGTGGCCAATTCTGGCCTTGAGCTCATCCCAGTCTTTAACCGCTGAAAAGTAACTGCCTAGACTTGGATGTTCCTTAATACGATCATAAAAGCTATTGATCACTGTCTGGATCACTTCTTTACCTAGCGTATCGTGCAGCTGTCGATAGGCCCTACTTTTTAGGTCTGGCTTTTCTGGCTTTTCTGGCTTTTCTGGCTTTTCTGTCTGCCCCACTAACCCGTGCTTTCCAGATAAATTATTCATAATAATTACTCCTTTATCATAACCAGACGTATGAAACAGTTAAATTAAACCCTCTTTCATTATAACGCGTTAACACATTTACAAATAAGCGCCTTTGCGGAAGCCTCGAAAATCAAGCCGGCCGACCTATTTATTTTGTCGCACGTACGCTTAAATCTTGGTTATTTCAGTAAGTCATCGACCCCCAATTTAACAACCATTAAAGGATCTAAATCAATGAGTGCTTTACCCCATCAATATAAAGTAACCGTCGCAGGCAAGACGGATAATACACTAATGGCTCAGGCAGACCACTTACCCGATTTAAAAGTAGCCGCACCCGTGAGATTTGGCGGCCCCGGCGATCAATGGTCACCGGAAGAGCTAATAATGGCAGCTTTAGCCAATTGCCTCATCTTATCCTTCAGGGCTATTACTAGGGCACCCAAATTCGACTGAGTTTCCA
Organism: Cycloclasticus sp.; assembly: GCA_033791505.1. Lineage (GTDB taxonomy): Bacteria > Pseudomonadota > Gammaproteobacteria > Methylococcales > Cycloclasticaceae > Cycloclasticus. Next base: position 15,962 of record JASJGO010000060.1, on the reverse strand, counting down.
TATAGTGCGAGTCCAATGGCACCTTAGACCAGGTCGATCATAAGATTCAATTCACTCAGGTAACCACCAAAGCCAAACTGTTTATCACATCAGCTAATAATATGGAAAAAGCAAAAAAATTATTGCACAAAGCCGAGGACGTCTGCTTTATCAGTAACTCATTGTCTCGCACATCTCACTTTGAAAGTGAGGTTGTAGTCGCTGGTGGCTAAGGTTACCCAAAACAACTAATCACACAGCTTACTTTTCTAGTATTTAATTTGTTCGTTTTAATGCCCGCAGCAACAGCGGCTGACGATATCACTTGGTAGCTTGGCGCTGGAATTAACGACTTCGAACAAGACGGACTTGTTAGCGCCGTGAACGATGGCTCTATAAGCAGTATTAGTGAGGACGACGATGACACGAGATTTTCAGCACTCATTGGGGTAAAAGTAAACGACTATTTTGCGGCCGAACTCGAGTACATTGATTTCGGTGACACCAATATGAAAGCCACCTCAAGCGGTGAATAATCGTGGAACGCGGGGCCGATTAAAACTGACCTTGATGCTGATGGATGGCTGTTCGCTGGCGTGGCAAGTTACCCGATTACAGATCATTTCAGTGTATTTGCAAGACTAGGTATGCTTTGGTGGGACACAACCGAAAAATTCAATGAAACCGGTCTTATTTCTAAAGAAAATAACAGTGGCCGAGACGCGTATTATGGTGGTGGTATCAAATACCAAACAGGGCCCTGGCAATTATGTGGAGAGATGGCAAGAACCGAAATTGATGATGATGGTTACGATATCGACCGCATAGGCCTAACCTTAATTTGGGGCTACTAAAAACCTAACATTTAACCACGTAGCGCCGCTGTATTCGTTACGTGGTTAAATATTTTTTCCCTTATTATAAATTTCTTGCCCGCATAAACGCGTATTCGGATATATCAGACCACTGCGCCACCTGTTTTAGATAGTCACTGTATGAGGCGTAAACCTCCTGCGAAAACGGGTCCCTGTCGGCCACTTCCTGCACTACTTCATTCGATAATGCATGCAGCTTACTTAGCACGTCATCCGGCAACGCCTTCACCTGCACCTGGTGTTTACTCACTAAGGTATTCAGTGCCGTGTTATTTTTTGCGGTAAATTCTGACATCATATCCATATTAGCTGCTTTGCAGGCCTGTTTAACGATCATTTGCAAATCCTTCGGCAGCGTTTTTAATGCATCTTTATTGATAAACGATTCAAGCGTGGAACCCGGCTCGTGCCAACCGGGATAATAATAGTTTTTAGCCGCTTTATATAAACCAAACGCCATATCGTTATACGGCCCAATCCATTCCGTCGCGTCAATGGCGCCCGATTGAAGCGAAGTAAATATCTCGCCGCCCGGTAAATTTACCGGCGTACCACCCGCGCGTTTCAACACTTCGCCGCCCAATCCAGGAATGCGCATTTTCAGGCCCTTAAGGTCATCCACCGAATTAATGTCACGGCGAAACCAACCCGCCATTTGCACGCCTGTATTTCCAGTCGCCGTGGGAACCAGGTTAAAACGATCGTACAATTCTTCCCACAACGCCATACCGCCACCATGGTATAGCCAACCATTCACCTCTTGCCCTGTCATGCCGAAGGGGATGGCAGAAAAGAACTGCGCCGTCTCAGTTTTCCCCTTCCAATAATAAGCCGCACCGTGTCCCATTTGCGCGGTACCGCGTGACACGGCATCAAATGCCTCGAAGGCGGGTACAAGTTCGTTCGCGCCATAAACCTTAATTTGTATCCGTCCAGCGCTCATCTGTTCGATGGTTTTAGCCAGATAATTAGCATTAGTCCCCAACACTGGGAAATTTTTGGGCCAGGTCGTGACCATTTTCCACTTGAATTCGGGCGTCGCTGCGACGGCCTGGTTTCCAACTGCTAGCAAGCTCGTTGCAACCGCCCCCACTCCAGCGGATTTAATAAAGTCACGACGATCCATTTACCACTCCAATTTAAAATAATTTCATGATAGGCTAATCGAAAATGTACTACGCGTCACCCTTACTTTACTTTAATGAAATGCCTTAATGAAAATGAAACTGCTGGAATTGAAATTTGAAAAAGCCCTTTACGCGTCTCGCTGGTTACTCGCACCATTATATATGGGCCTGAGTCTCGCGCTGATTCTGCTAGCCATCAAGTTTTTTCAAGAAGTAATCCATTTTTTCCCGATTATTTTTTCCACCTCCGAATCGGATATGGTGCTAGTGATTTTATCTCTGGTGGATATGTCTCTGGTGGGTGGGCTGATTATTATGGTGATGCTCAGCGGCTACGAAAATTTCGTGTCGCGAATCGATATTGACGATGGTGAGGAAAAACTCTCCTGGCTTGGCAAGCTTGACTCTGGATCGTTAAAACAGAAAGTTGCCGCCTCTATCGTCGCCATCTCTTCGATTCACTTACTACAAAAATTTATGAACGCCGACCAAATAGATAACGACAAGCTCATGTGGTACGTCATTATCCATATTACCTTCGTCGTTTCGGCCATTGGTATGGCCTGGGTGGATAAGATGAACCAGCACAAATAAAAAAAGGGTGTAGCGATGAAATACCGGCAGCTAGGCAGAACCAACCTAAAGGTTAGCTTGATTGGCCTGGGCACCATGACCTGGGGCCGTCAAAACACGCCGGACGAAGGTTTTGAACAAATGGACTATGCGCTATCACAAGGCATCAACTTCTTTGATACGGCAGAAATGTACGCCGTACCACCCAATGCCAATACCTACGGCACCACCGAAACGATCATCGGCAACTGGTTTGCCGCACGTAAAAACCGCGACCAGGTGATTCTTGCTTCAAAGATCGCTGGCCCTGGCTTATCGTGGGTCCGAGGCGGTAAAAGCATTATCGATAGAAAAAACGTCATCGCTGCAGTCGACAGCAGCTTGCAACGCCTACAAACTGATTATATTGATTTGTATCAGCTGCATTGGCCCAATCGCGGATCCTACCATTTTGGACAAATTTGGGACTACGCGCCTGAAGCTGACAAGCCCGCCGTAGCAGCTAACTTTATTGAAGTACTGGAAACGCTCGACGGCTTAATTCAGGCTGGAAAAATTCGTCATATTGGCTTATCCAACGAATCCGCCTGGGGCACCAGTAAATGGTTAGAGTTAGCTGAAAAACACGAATTACCCCGCATGGCCTCAATACAAAACGAGTATTCACTCCTGTGTCGTCATTTCGAACCCGACCTCAGTGAGATTGCGCTGTATGAAGATTGCGGCTTACTTGCGTGGTCGCCGTTAACCCGCGGCATGATCAGCGGAAAATACCTCAATGGAACGATGCCTGACGGCTCTCGTTTAAGTTTGGACGCCCGTCGCGAACACCGTGCCAACGCACAAACTGATGCCGCTATTGAAGCCTATATTGCGCTAGCAAAAGAACACCTGTTAGACGTCTGCCAAATGGCTCTTGCCTTTGTAAATCAACAAGCTTTTGTCACATCCAATTTAATTGGCGCCACTACGATGGAACAACTAAAAAGCAATATCGCATCTATCAATTTAGAGCTTTCAAAAGACGTTCTTGATGGCATAAAAGCCATTCGACGAAAATATCCCGCGCCCTTTTAGCCGCCACACGAACCGGCTTATCTATACTCAACGTCGCAACACCGCACCGATGCTGACCCTATAACAATTTGTCTATACTGCACAGGGGGCCTTTCATAGCCCAGCAAAACCACAAAAAATCAATATTTAAACTATAGTTAAAATAATTGTTAAATCTGCTACTAAGAGTAATTGGCCTCATCGTTAACCAGTTTTTCTCCCCCTGAGATACATTGCCTTGATATGATAAAAACACCCGATGGAAACAGGCGCGACTAAATGAACGTTCGACACGTCAATATGACAGCCATGCTTAGCCGCTTAAAATGGTTACCTCTTTTATTGTTTTTATCGAACGGCACAGTGGCTGGCGAGGTGTATAGCGTCGGCATAGTTCCTCAATTTGAATCACGACAAATTACACACATATGGCAACCCATCTTAAAAGAAGTTAGCCGTCGCAGTAACATCCAGCTCGAATTAAAAGCCTCACCGAATATGGTCGCGTTTGAAAAACAACTTAAGGAAGGTGTTTTTGATTTTGCTTATATGAACCCTTACCAGGCGGTGACCAGCCAACAAATGCAAGGGTATATGCCCTTACTAAATGATAACGGTCGAAAACTTTTTGGTATTATCGTAGTAAAAAAAGACAGTCCTATCCGCTCGGTCCAGGAGCTGGATGGTCAACAGGTCGCTTTTCCCTCCGCTACAGCACTTGGCGCCACCTTATTAACGCGCGCTGAGTTAGCTAGAAAATTTAACATCACACTAAACGGGCTGTACGTTAAAAGCCACAGCTCTGCCTATCTCAATGTCATTACGGGAACCGCCATTGCCGGTGGCGGCGTACAAAACACACTATTACAACAACCCGACGCTATCCTCAATAAGTTGCGTGTTTTATACACCACGGACACCGTTCCCTCCCACCCTATTAGCGCTCACCCTCGCGTTTTACCCCCGATTCAGGCCGCTATACAACAGACCTTTTTAGATCTCGGTAACGACAAAAAAGGCCGGCAACTACTCGCTAATATTCCGATAAAAAAAATAGGCCCCGCTACGATCAGTGATTATGAACCGATTAAAAACTTAAACCTAGAAACTTTTCTCACGGGCGTAACCTCTCAATGAATCTCCAGCTTAAGCTCTTTTTACCCACGTTTTTGCTGTTCATCGGCATAGCGGCAGCAATGCATTTTTATTGGCTGCCCAACTATATTGCGTTTGAAGAAGAACATCAAATTGAGAGCGAACAAAGCTTTATCGATGTACTCAACACCGCATTACTGCCGGACTTACTCAATAATGATCTGGCGAAAACCCATAGCACTCTAGATAAAGTGTTAGCTGACCGGCAGTATTGGCAATCGATAAAACTTTATGATAACGCTGAACGGCTTCTTTACCCATTGGAAGAAACTCAACTGAAATCAAGGGGTAAGCTTGGAGTAATGACCCACGATATTAATTTTGAAGACAATAAAGTTGCCCGATTTGAAATCTGGATTGACTTTGAGGCCGCACAGCGTGAAGAACTAGCGCACCTTTACCAGCTGGAGATTTTACTACTAAGCATTCTGTTAATCGCCGCTGTTTTGACCTCATTGCTGCATGACCGGTGGATTCGCCAGCCTCTCAAACAACTCGCGAACGTTGCTAGCGATATCGCTCTTGGCCATTACGACAGTAAAATGGAATATCACTCCAGCGATGAGGTGGGCCGTTTGGTGGCTGCTTTTAATAGCATGCACCAACAAATCATGCAACGCGAACACGACCTAGTGGTTAGTATGGCACGCAATAAAGCGGTCATTGATAACGCCGCCGACGGCATTATTACGATTGATATTAAAGGTCGTATCGAAGCCTTTAATCCTGCGGCAGAAAAAATATTTGGCTATTCTAGCGTAGAGATTATTGGACAAAACATCAAAATTCTAATGCCCGAACCCTACCAACGTGAGCACGATGGTTACCTCTATAACTATCTATCTACTGGGGTGAAAAAAATTATTGGCATTGGACGCGAAGCAGAAGGCTTGCGTAAAGATGGCTCCACCTTCCCGCTGGACCTAGCGATCAGCGAAGTCCAGCTCGACGACCGCCGTTTGTTTATCGGTATTATCCGTGATATCACCGAACGCAAAAAAATAGACAAGATGAAGAGCGAATTTATTTCGACCGTCAGCCACGAACTACGCACCCCCTTAACCTCTATTCGAGGCGCATTAGGCTTAGTATTAGGCAAAGGCGCGAAAGACATTCCAGCCAAACTGTTACGATTATTGGAAACCGCCAATCGAAATAGCAACCGCCTTACTTTCATGATCAACGATATTCTCGATCTCGAAAAAATCAGCGCTGGTGAGCTCGATCTTCAATTCGAGATTGTTAGCCTATCAGCGTTAGCCAAAAGGGCCATTGATGAAAATGATGGCTACGCCCATTCCCATAAGGTCAAATTAAAGTTGCTGGATAACGGGGTGGAAAACACCACGGTGCGCGTGGATCAATATCGCTTATTACAAGTTTTTGCCAACCTCATTTCTAACGCCGTTAAATTCTCTAAAGAAAATGACAGCGTGACTATCGAGGTAAAACGCATCGATAATAAAGTACGCGTAAGTGTTAAAGATAACGGCCCCGGTATAGCAGCCGAATTTAGTTCTCGTATTTTTCAGCGCTTTGCTCAGGCAGACAGCTCCGATACTCGCGAAAAAGGCGGCACTGGGCTAGGGCTCAGCATTAGTCAAGCCATTATTAATCAACTGGGTGGTATCATTGACTATAAGAGTGTTATTGGTGAAGGGTCAGAATTCTTTTTTGAACTGCCCTGTTGTGATGACGGCAATAAAACCACCACGCCAGACGAGAACCCCCCAAGCATACTGATCTGCGAAGACGACGCCGATCTAGCACAAATATTAGCCGAGATTCTTCATCAAAATGGCTATAGCAGCGTTATCGCTCCTAATGCAGAAAACGCTCGCCTGTATTTACAAAAAGGGCCTTACCAGCTGTTATTACTGGATCTCGTTTTACCCGACGCCAATGGTTTAGACTTCATCGCTGAATTACGCAAAACTGAAGACACCCGTCAGTTACCAATTATTGTGATTTCTGGAAAAGCAGACGAAGCGAGCAAAAATTTCAATGGTAACGCCATCACCGTTGCCGACTGGTTACAAAAACCCATCGACTTTGAGCGATTATCCAGTGCGATGTCAAACCTGATAGAACATGATCAGCGTTCGCGTATTTTACACGTCGAAGATAACCTTGATGTTATCGAAGTCGCTCAGGCGCTGCTTGAAGGCGAGGTCAATTATGATTACGCGACCACGTTGTCTGAGGCACTTAAAAAGCTTGCAGAACACACTTATAACCTCGTCATTATTGATATATCATTACCTGACGGCTCTGGCCTTGAATTACTGGCCCACATCGAACGAGGCTGTCCGGTAGTTATTTTTTCAGGACAGGAAAGCAGCGCCGAGATCAGCAAAAAAGTTGATGCCACGTTAACCAAATCGATTTCAAGTAATGACGAATTAATAACTACGGTTAAGCGCCTGTTAAAACAGACCAATTAACGATAGAGTAACGACGATGAAATTACTGTATGTGGAAGACGAAGCGGACATCCGCTCCATTGCCGAGTTTGCCCTCGAAGACGAAGGCTTCGACATTATTTTTTGCGAGTCGGGTGAGAAAGCCGTTTCCTGCGCTGCCGATTTTATGCCGGACGTCATACTGCTAGACGTCATGATGCCGTGCATGGACGGGCCAACGACGCTGAAAAATCTGCGCCTTATACCCGGATTAGAAGCAACGCCGATTATCTTTCTTACCGCCAAGGTTCAACCCGATGAAATACAAAGTTTTATTGCCCTCGGCGCCCTGGAGGTTATAGCAAAACCATTCAACCCGGTGACCTTGCCCGAACAAATTCGTAATATATTGAACCGTTAATGACGAATAAACACCAAAAACTACGCCAGCTACAGGACCAGTACATTGCTCAATTGCCGAGCAACATCGATGCGCTGAACAAAGCCTGGCTAAGAACCTTGAATGAAAATGGTCCCGAAGCTCTGACCCTACTTCGTCAGCTGGCGCATAACCTAACGGGCTCAGCAGGAACTTTCGGTTTTCCCGCCATCAGCGATGAAGCCAGAAACATTGAAGACGATCTCAGGCAACTGGCTGACCCTGAAAACCTAACCGACTCGACTAAAAAAACTATCGCTAGCCAGCTACAGCATATTAATTCGCTGGCCAAACAAGGGCCGAGTAAGCAGGAAAACAGCCTCCCTTTAGGAGAGATTGCAGATTCGACATCAAGTCAATTTGACCGATTGATTTACGTCATCGAGGACGACCCCCTAATGGCTAAAGAAATTGTTTCTCAGCTGAACTACTTTAATTACGAAGTACAAACATTCTCTTCCACCGACCCAGCGTTAATCGCCATTCAGCAGCGCACGCCATCGGCGATGATAGTCGACCTCCAGTTAGAAGAGGGAGGTCTCGCCGGTCCAGATTTTGCCAAATCATTCAATGAATTCAGTAATATTCGTGTACCCTCAATTTTCATCTCAGCTAGGGATGACTGGCAGGCACGCCTGGCAGCCGTCCAGGCTAATGGCAGCGCCTATCTGACAAAACCCCTCGACTTCAATGAGCTGTTTGAACGTCTTGAGGAGCTGACGACAAAACAAATGCCCGAACCATTTAAGGTGTTAATTGTTGATGATATGGAAGTTCTTGCTGAGCATTACGCCACGGTGTTGAGAGCAGCAGGGATGCGCGTTGAAACTATATATAACGTAGACCTATTGCTCGAAAAACTCAGTGATTTTCAACCTGAATTAATTTTAATGGATATCCATATGCCTCAGTGTTCGGGCCTGGATGTGGCGAAGGTCATACGACAAAAAGATGAACTGATCGGCGTGCCAATTATCTTTTTGTCGACAGAATCTGACCCTTTACAGCGCCTCTTCGCGATGGAACTGGGTGGTGATGACTTTTTACAGAAACCGGTTTCTAATGAGCATCTGCTAGCGTCTGTACGCACACGCGCGCTGCGCTTTCGTAAACTGCGAAGTTATATGTTGAATGATGGCCTGACCGGTCTGTTCAATCATGTCAGTATTAAAACCCTGCTTGAAGCTGAAGTTTCACGCGCTCAACGTCAAACTAAACCGCTCAGTTTTGCGATGATTGATATCGATCATTTTAAAGTCGTTAATGATACTTACGGCCATCCCGCCGGAGATCGTGTGTTAAAGAACGTGGCGCGTATGCTTAAAAAACGGCTACGTAAATCCGATCTAATAGGGCGTTATGGCGGCGAAGAGTTTGCCATCATACTGCCAGAAACCGATGTAGAAACGGCGGAGAAAATACTCAATGACGTGAGGGAGAATTTTTCTCGCATCACGCAACAAAATGCAGACGATCAGTTTTCTTGCACGCTTAGTGCTGGTATAACACAGCTGATACCTGGCGATAGCATAGACAGGGTGATTAGTGCCGCAGATACCGCACTATACGTAGCTAAAGAAGGGGGGAGAAACAAGGTCTGTATAAAATAAAACGCCCAACGTAGCAAGAAGCCCACTAGCGAACGAAAAATGCCGTATCCTGTTGGACTATTTTATCGTTATATAAGGGAGTCCAAAATGGCTAAAACGAATTACGCATACGAAAAAAAACAGAAAGAAATGGCTAAAAAGAAAAAGAAAGAAGAAAAACGTTTGCAAAAAGCCAGCTCGGCCGCCACTCAACAGGATGGCACTGAGACCGCTTTGGCCCCACAAGATGACCCAACAACAAAAGACGAAACATAGCACTACCCAGCACGCGCTTTTCCGCTTTACTCAGCAGGGTAGCAAGCCAGACTAAACAGCGCTTATTACAAAAATACTGGGTTTACCTTATTACACATCGTTGAGCTAAAACCGGGACAACATAATTTTTAGGTCGCCGCCTTATAAAGCATCTCTTTTTGGCTATACTCGCTTTTTATGAAATATAGCTGGCTGAGCTTGCTAGAGCGGCCATTGATTTCGTAAACTCGCCTACTCGGGTAGTTTTAAATCAATAAATAGAGAGTAATCATGCACGAACAAGCACTGGAAAAATGGCAACACCAACACGATTTTTCTGTAAAAAATGAAAAAGCAGAGCGCCGAACACAATACGTGTTAATACTCACCGCCATTACTATGCTGGCGGAAATCATCGCTGGTAGTATTTTTGGTTCCATGGCTTTACTCGCCGATGGTTGGCACATGGCGACGCACGTAGCGGCCTTTATGATTGCGATTTTCGCCTATCGCTATTCCAGAAAACACGCCCACAACCCTGCATTTAGTTTTGGTACCGGAAAAGTGAGCGTGCTAGGTGGCTTTGCCAGCGCCATCTCGTTGGCGATTGTCGCCTTCTTAATGTTCGCTGAGTCATTACAACGTTTAATCGAACCTCAAAGCATCCAGTTTAACGCCGCTATTGCCGTTGCTTGCCTCGGACTGTTGGTTAATGTCGTCAGCGCACTCCTGTTAAGTGATGGTCATAGTCATGGACATGACCATGATGACCACCATCATCACGACCATAACCTGCACGCCGCCTATATGCACGTATTGGCTGATGCGCTAACCTCTGTGCTCGCCATTATCGCACTGTTGGCAGGAAAGTATATGGGCTGGAATTGGCTTGACCCGATGATGGGCATTGTAGGCTGTGTCATTATTACTCGCTGGGCTTATGGCTTGCTTAAACAAACCAGCCCGATCCTATTAGACGCCAGTATTGAAGAAGAGTATCAATCTGCGATTAAAAAAACCCTCGAGCAGGACGCCGACAATAGAATTACCGATATTCATATCTGGAAAGTAGCCGCTAATCATTACGCCGCTATTATCTCCCTGGTCACCCATAGTCCAAACACAACGGAATATTACAAAGAACTGCTATGCGACTTTCATAAGTTGTCTCATATCACTATTGAAGTATATAACTGCAATGAAGATTCCAATCCCTAAGCTGCCACCAGCTGGTGGCCTAACAATTTCATACGAACCGGTAAAAAACAACTATAGTTAACTATATTAATTAATAACCGCATGACCCGCTCAAAATGATAGCAGCAGATACGCCTGAAAACGAAGACGACCGCCTTCGCGCCTTACATGAGTTAGATATCCTCGATACGCTTGAAGAACAAGCTTACGACGACCTAACGGGGCTAGCGGCTGAAATCTGTCGCACACCCATTGCCTTAGTCAGCCTCGTAGATAGCGACAGACAATGGTTTAAATCACACCACGGGCTAGACGCCCGAGAAACCCCCCGTGAGATCGCATTTTGTTCGCACGCCATCCTTAACGACGACGTTTTTGTCGTTGAAGACTCCTCGCAAGACGAGCGGTTTGCCGATAACCCATTGGCAACTAGCGCGCCGTACGTAAAATTTTATGCCGGCGCCCCTCTTATCATGAGCGATAACAAAAAACTGGGGACTTTGTGCGTAATAGGCCACGAGGCGCGAAACATTTCACCCACTCAAAAAGAAGCCCTAACTGCACTGGCCAGACAAGTGGTTAGCCAGTTAGAATTAAGACTGAAAATAAAAGAGCTGAAAAAACTGGATCATGCAAAAGATGAGTTTATTTCTATGACAAGTCATGAATTAAGAACGCCTTTAACTTCAATTTACGGTTCTTTATCGCTATTGTTGAATAATAAAAAGTTTCCTCTAAGTCAAAAACTGCAGCCGTTAATTTCAATTGCGCACCGCAATACCGAACGCCTTATGATGCTCGTTAATGATATATTAGAACTCTCCAAAATAGAGTCTGGTCAACTAGAACTCCAAAGCGAGACAATAAATCTAGTTCATTTAGTGGAAAAGTCTGTAGAACTCAATGAACCATATTGCCAAGAATGCGGCACCGAGCTTAGGTTTTATAATTCAGACCATAATGACCCCATACTCGTCCTGGCAGATGAGCAGCGGATACTGCAAGTTTTGAGTAACTTTATTTCTAATTCTGCAAAATTCACACCCGATAAGGATCAAATTGAGATTCATATCAAAGTAGAAGGCCATCAAGCCATAGTGGAAGTAAGTGATCACGGGACCGGCATTTCAATCGAGCAGCAAAAACTAGTCTTCATGAAATTTAAGCAACTCGATACAAACATCAACAACAAATTACCCGGCACGGGTTTAGGTTTAAACATAAGCAAACACCTGATTGAGCTACACCAGGGCACCATAGGTTTCGAGTCCATACCGCACGTAAAAACGACTTTCTACTTTAAGTTACCCTTGATAAAACAACCCAGCTAACGGCTTATTAGCAAAAATAAACCGCTAAAAGTATCTTTAACCTTCACCCATCTGAGAATAGTTTATGTCAGACAGAAAAAGAATAGCGCTACTTATTGACTGCGATAACGTTAGCCATAAATCAATAGAAGGCGTATTAGAAGAGCTAGCAAAACTCGGTATGGTGAATGTTCGCCACGCCCATGGGGACTGGAATAACCCGTCTTTATCTGGCTGGATTGACAAACTGCACCCCCACGCGATTAGGCCCATGCAGCAGTTTGCCTACACCAAAGGAAAAAATGCAACCGATTCGGCGATGATTATCGATGCGATGGATCTGCTCTATAGCAAAAGTGTTGACGCCTTTGCATTGATGACAAGTGATAGTGATTTTACTCCGCTGGTGCTGAGACTCCTTGAAAGCGGTTTTCCCGTTTATGGCTTTGGCGAAAAGAAAACGCCCCAACCCTTTGTAGACGCTTGTTCACCTTTTATTTACACAGAAAACCTTGTTTCTGAAAAAGAAGATAAGGCGGATAGCTCTCAACAAGCCACCCAGCCTACAAAGAAAAATAGAGCGCAACTAAGAAAGGACGCGACGCTGGTTAAATTGCTAAGAACGGCGGTAGAACAAACTTCAGAAGATGATGACTGGGCGCATATGAGTAGAGTCGGCCACTACATCTCTAACAATAGTTCTTTCTCGCCGAGAAACTATGGCTACAAAAAAATTAGCGACTTGATAAAAGCTACCGAGTTGTTTGACATTGAAATGCGAAAAGATGGTTCCGCGATGTATATTAAAGACGCGCGTAACTAGACGCTTCAGCAGCAAGCCATTAAATCATCCTTACCGTGGGCAGTTAAAAAGTTCTTCTATTCAAATTCCATGGCGCGATAAAGGGTGCTGGCATTTCGTAGCGCGAGCTCATCAAACACATCCAGTTTTTGATAAGCCGACTGATCAATTTTAGTCGCTTCATGTAGGCTTGCGCCTTCTTCTAATAGCTTGCTAACCTCTGTGCGCATATACACCAAATAGTCTTTTGTGTGTTTTGTTACTTCTTGCATATTGGTCGGTCCACCGTGTCCAGGGATCACTATTTCTGCGTTTAGCGCGGCAAATTTCTCCCACGTTTCTAGCCAGCCGGCCGTGTCAGTGTGCTCCATTATAGGTAGCATGCGGTTATAAAAGGCCATGTCACCTGTGATAACCAGTTTCTGCTTCGGTAGCCAGACGATGACGTCTCCCGGGCTGTGTGTCGGTCCGAGGTTCAATACTTCAATGCGCTCTCCACCGAGCTCGATAATTTTTTCATCCTCGAAGGTTTCATCGGGCAGGCTCAGTTCCGTACCTTTAGCTTTTTCTTTTCTGCCTTTTTGCATGCGGTCGAGAATGTCATAACCATGCGCTTCCAGCTCGTGTTGGGTATCAATATGCGCAATAACCGAAACACCCTGCTGTTGCCAATAATTTGACCCTAGCGCCGCGTGACCCTGGCCATTTTCGAGTATCACGTACTTAACTGGCTGATCGGTGATGGATTTTATTTCTTCGTGTAATGATTTAGCCAATAAATAATTATCCCCTGCATTAACGACGACCACGCCTTCACTCGTAATGATAAATGTCAGGTTGTTGTTATGGCCCGAATTTTCATAGGTTGGTGGCGCAGTTGCTCCAATTGCTGACCACACGTTACTGGATACCTGCTGAGGCTTACTAAATAAAATTGATTTAAATTCATCAGCGGCTAAACAAATAACGGGGCTGAGTAATAACAGCAATACAAAAACTTTACTTTTTCTAATCATGGGATCACGTCCTTTGTATTTTATACACTGAATACTATAGCGGAATGGCCGCTATTTAAAGTCTAAATTAAAGCTATTGCTATAACTCTACAAAATAGGACTCAAGTCACTTTCAGTGGTTTATTTGTTTGATATAGGGCCGCAAAGAATACATAATAAAAAGCTTATATATACTAGAGGTCAGCATGAAAACCCAACTTATTATTAATAACGAAGCCGTAGATGCGTCCTCCGGTGCAACTTTTGAGCGCATTAACTCCCTTACCGGCAAGGTCGTTTCTCAAGGCGCTGCAGCCACCATTGAAGATGCTAATAGAGCGGCTGATAGCGCCGCTATTGCGTTTAAAACGTGGTCAGAAACAGGGCCTACCGAAAGGCGATTATTATTACTCAAAGCAGCCGATATTCTGGAGAGCAAAACTGGTGATTTTATTCAGGCAATGGCCGCCGAAGTAGGCGCCTCGCCTCTTTGGGCGGGCTTCAATGTGATGATGGCCGCTGGTTTATTTCGTGAAGCCGCGGGCTTAACCACGCAAATTCAAGGCGAAACCATTCCGACCGATAAACCAGACACCTTGTCGATGACCTTTCGCCAACCGGTCGGCGTTATTCTGAGCATGGCACCGTGGAACGGTCCGGTAGCGCTGGCCGCTCGCGCCATTGCTTATCCTATCGCCTGTGGCAATACGGTGGTATTCCGCGCCTCAGAAGTTAGCCCTAAAACCCATATGTTGGTCGTAGAGGCTTTTCTGGAAGCGGGCATACCTCCCGGAGTTCTCAATGTTATTACCCACGCCTCAGAAGACGCACCGAAAATTACTGAAGCGCTGATCGCCCACCCCGCCATTCGACGCATTAACTTTACCGGTTCAACTCGCGTAGGCAGCATCATTGCGCAACAAGCTGGCAAATATTTGAAACGTTGCTTGCTTGAACTCGGCGGCAAATCACCGCTCGTTATTCTGGATGACGCCAATATTGATGAAGCCGTGCGCGCTGCGATATTTGGCTGCTTTTTATACCAGGGGCAAATTTGTATGACCACGGGTCGTATTATTGTCGATGAAAAAGTAGCCGACGAATTTGTCGAAAAGTTTACCGCTGCAGCTAAACAGCTCACTCAAGGTGACCCGGCCGTTGCCGGCAACGAACAATGCGTCATTGGTCCCTTGGTTGAAGCTTCTTCAGGTGATCGTTTAAACGGCATTGTTAAAGAGGCCGTGGAAAAAGGCGCTACCTTAGCCACTGGCGGCAGGGCTGACGGCGCTACTATGCCCGCCACTATTCTGGATAAGGTGACGAGTGAAATGCGCGCTTATCACGAAGAGTCTTTTGGCCCGGTGATTTCTGTTATTCGCGTTAAAGATGACGAGCAAGCCTTGTTCGTTGCTAATGACACCGAATACGGCTTATCCGCTTCCGTCTTTAGCCGTGATTTTCCAAGGGCGATGAAAATGGCAAAACATATTGAGTCGGGAATTTGCCATATCAATAGCGCTACCGTTAACGGTGAAGCACAAGCGCCCTACGGCGGTACTAAATCAACTGGTTATGGGCGTTTCGATGGCCGTGCTGTGATTGATGAATTCACCGAATTGCGCTGGGTCACGATTGCACCGAATCACGTGCAGTATCCGTTCTAAATAACTGAGAAGCTAGTCTACCCCCTCACTCTAATGGGTAGGCTAGTTAGATGATTTTATTAAAGCGCATCCAGCTTGGCGTAGGCCAGCATCAGCCACTTCATGCCTTCGTTAGAAAAATTAACCTGCACTCGCGCTTGAGCGCCGCCGCCTTCCAAGTTTAATACCACGCCTTCGCCAAACTTGGCGTGTAGTACGCGTTGACCCATTTTAAAGCCACTATCATTTTTCGCCGAATCGCTGAAACCGATCGTATGGTTATTACTAACTGGTCTTGAAACACGCGTTCCCAAACGTACTTCCTGCATCAAGTCGGTGGGGATTTCTCGTATAAAACGTGACGGCATCGGATAGTTTTCCTGCCCGTGTAGCCGACGCGACTCGGCGTACGTTAGATACAATTGTTCCTTCGCGCGCGTTATCCCAACATAGGCTAAACGGCGCTCTTCTTCCAGTTTACTCACGTCGTCCACCGAACGCTGACTGGGGAATAAGCCCTCTTCCATGCCGGTTAAAAATACTAGCGGGAACTCCAAACCTTTGG
>JASJGO010000059.1:0-6867 GCA_033791505.1 Cycloclasticus sp. | reverse complement strand
GAGGTACTAGAATATCCCGCACTGATTGCTTTACGCTATCTGGCACAGAGTCGAATAAATCTCGCTGATCAACAAAACTAAAATTATGCTCGGCGACTTCTTGCTGCTTTGAACGCGCAATCGTATACGAGCCATAGTAATATTGACGAGGATCGGCGAAGCTATACCAATCTTCCATAACGATAGCCGTCCGACTGGCATCGTAGAGCTCGTGGTTTTTGTCCCATAGCGGGCGATATTGAAAGTTAGCCGTCGGCTGAACGTCATAAACGGCCTCCTGGTAACGAGACGCAGGCTTTTTACCGCCGAACCTTTCTTCTAAATTTCCATACGTCAAGCGAACGGGCGTTATGGATTTTGCCGAAATTTCGATACTCATTTATTCATCTCCTAACTCTAATTTAGCTGTTGATCCTAGATTATTCATACTTCATCAAATCCCGGTACACCAAAGCGCCATTTCAGCTTATCGTATTCAACAGCAGCTTCTTGCTCTGGTGTTAAATGCTGCACCTCGTTGGCTTCACAAAAATTTTTAAAATGCTCAAAGGGGAGCACCAACTCAACGTGAATGGTCGGGTCATTGATCGAAAACTCAAATTCAACGTATTTGTCGTGCAGCACTTTGGTAACGCGAACGTATCTTGAGCCTTTAATGCCTGCGATTTCAGTAATTGTCTTTTCAGTCATAGCCATAGGTCTCGTAAGAAAAGCAATCTTCATGCCAGACCATAAACTATGGCTCCAACGAGCGTTTTAGTTTGTTGAGCTACTTTTTTTCATTAAAAGAGAACCTTTCCTTTTATCAAATGATAAAACAACATTTCTACCGATGAGACTCCGTTCAACATTGAGGCCTTATGCTGCTGCAGATAATGCTGTTACAGCATTTCATCAGCATAGCCATAAAGTAACTATTAGCTGTCGGCAACGTACAAATCGGAATAAAAGCAATCCGAGCGCAAACGTTTGTCGCTGATCAAGGTGTTAGCGACTGCCTTCACCATCGCGGGGGAACCCGCAGAGTAGGCCTCCCAATCTGACAGATCGGATGGCATCACTCGCTCAATGACTTCAGTCACCAGGCCTGTATGGCCTTCCCAGTCCTGCTGATGCGATAACGCGGGGATAAAATGAAAACCGCTATATTTTTCAGCCAACTGATGCATATACTCGGGCTCCATCAGTTCGTCTTCTTCACGCGTACCCAAAAAGTAATAAACCTGTCTATTCAGCAACAAATTCGATTCATCCAGATAGTGGATCATCGAACGGATATAACTGGCACCCGATGCGCCCGCGACAAAAATAATATTCCGCTCGCTGTCTTCTCTTAAATAGGCATCGCCCATCGGCATATGCAAATCGATTGGGTCCCCTTCGCTTAGCGAAAACAGATAAGAAGCGCCCACACCGAGCTTATCTTCTTTTACTAACAGTTCGACCGTATTTTTTTTATTTGGCGAAGAGGCTATCGAATAATAAGCTACTTTTTCAGCATCGGGCAACAATACGGCTAAATATTGGCCGGCCCTAAAATCGACAAAGTCTGGTTCGGTTAATTTGATTTTAATTAAAATAATCCCTTTGCTAACGGACTCTGTAAAAACGATATGACCTGTGTGTGTTGATTTCATTAAATACGTATCCTTCGAGACCTGTCGCCACACCGAGGGCAAGCCTGGTCGCAGATCATTTTACTGATTAAAAATTATAATAAAGGGTGACCCGTTAATCCAAACTGGGTTCGACCATAAGCCATCATATTATCTTCGTAAATTTGACCTAAATGAATATAAACCATAAACGCGTCACGCGCCGCTATTTCCATAGGGTCGCCACTACCCGTGGCAGAAGCACCCAGTAAATTCATCGCATGAAACGCCAAGTCTGAGGCCTCCTTGCCAATATGCGAACGCCAGGCACCCATTTTATTTTTCTCCTGATCTGACACCAGAGGGGTAGCCGCAGCTATCCATTCTTCAAGCTGATTGACGTATCGCTCGTTCATCGCCTCAATTGCATCCACCTTCACCATCACTTCGGCGAGATTACGTTGTGCAACGGGAGACTCCCATTCTTTCATATTGTATAGAATACGTTGGCGCGATTCGACGCGTTGCTTTAAATCTCGTGCAACCCGTTGCGCGATACCGGTTGAAATAGCTGGAAAACCAAGGCAGAAAAAGGCCATAAATGGAGCGCGAAAAATTGGCTCATCCGAATAGTGCCCACCGACTGGAATGCCGTTATTTTTAACGCTAACAACGGGTAAAATTTGGCACCAGGGCACAAACACATCGTCTACTTTCACGCTATGGCTGCCGGTGCCACGAAGGCCAAACGGATTCCAGTCGTGAATGACCTCTAGCTGAGATTTTTTAACATTAACCAAACAAGGTTGAGGATCTTCTCCCGGCACCTGAACAATCGCACCGAGACCCATCCACTCATTCCATAACACACCGCTACCGAATGCCCATTGACCTGACATTTTAACGCCGCCATCAACGTATTCAATTTGCCCCAACGGCATAAAAATGTCGCCGGTAAACTTATCGCTGTCATACACTTCCTGACGACCCTTCTCCGACAAAAAAGCCACCCACTGCTCGTGTAAAATAACAAAATAAACCAGCCAGGCCGCTGACGCATTATAATTAGCTATCGTACGTACGATCTCAGAGAAGGTGAAAGCGCCTATGCCTGAGCCTCCATACTGCACTGGTCTTAATGCTTTATGCATTTCATGCTCATGAACAAAGTCGCGTAACTCTAATGGGAAACACCCTGCTTCCTCGGCTTCTGCCACCATGGGCTCGGCTTTTTGACCGATCAATTCCGCCCTTCTGATCCATTCTTCATGCGCTATAACAGCCATACCCGCCCTCTTAAATTTATTTTAATTTTAGCGTCAACAACGTAGTTCAATTTATAAAATGAACCTTCTTGCTAAGAAGCTTAACCTAATAATAAGCGTACAAGCCAGTATTTCTATACGCTTGATCATACTATGTTTGATGCGTTCCCAATACCTTCTGCGATAGGGTATTATCGAGAAAAATATAAAAAACTTTAACTGCCAGGAGAACGTTATGAATGAAGAAAAAGCGCCCGTAAAAAAACCAATGACCGGTGATGAATACCTTGAAAGCTTAAATGATGGCCGCGAGGTTTATATTTTTGGCGAACGCGTTAAAAATGTAACCACTCACCCGGCGTTCAGAAATTCCGCTCGAATGACGGCCCGCCTATACGACGCCATGCACGATGAATCCAAAGCTAGCGTATTACGCACGCCAACCGATACCGGAAGTGGCGGCTATACCCAACCTTTCTTTAAAGCCCCCAGGTCGGTCGAAGACCTGGTTGCTTCTCGCGATGCCATTGCCGAGTGGCAACGCATCGGCTACGGCTGGATGGGGCGCGCTCCCGACTACAAGGCCAGCTTTATCGCCTCGATGGGCGCCATGCCAGAATTCTTTGGCGAATACGAAGGTAATGCAAGACGCTGGTACAAAGAAACCCAGGAAAACCTGCTGTATTGGAATCACGCCATTGTTAACCCACCGATAGACCGCCATAAAGGCAGCGCAGAAATTGAAGATATTTGCATTCACGTTGAAAAAGAAACCGACGAAGGCATTATTGTTTCCGGCGCAAAAGTAGTCGCGACCAATTCCGCGCTCACCCATCAAAATTTTGTTGGCCTTTACGGTGTGCCCGTGAAAGACCCCAAATACGCAGTCATCTTCACCCTGCCGATGAATTCACCCGGGCTAAAAATTATTTGTAGGACTTCCTATGAATACGCCGCGGGCGTTATGGGTTCACCCTATGATTACCCGCTCTCAAGCCGTATGGATGAAAATGATTCCATCCTGGTTTTAGACAAAGTGCTCGTGCCCTGGGAAAACGTGTTTGCTTATCGGGATATAGACGTTGTAAACCGCTTTATCTTCGGCTCTGGTTTTATGATGCGCGCCTTATTCCATGGCTGCACGCGCCTCGCGGTAAAACTCGACTTTATTACTGGCTTATTGATGAAGGCCGTTGAAACCACTGGCGCAAATGAGTTCCGCGGCGTACAGGGTAGAATTGGTGAAGTCCTCGCCTGGCGTAATCTATTTTGGAGCTTGACCGATGCAATGGCGCGTAACCCGTCACCCTGGGGGGAAAACGGTAATGTGCAAGTAAACGCAGAAGCGGCCAGCGCCTACCGTGTATTTGCTCCCATGGCTTACCCGATGATCAAGGACCTGATTCAAAAAGACCTTGGCGCCGCGCTTATTTACCTTCCCTCACACGCCGCAGATTTTAAAAACCCTGAAATCCGACCTTTTCTGGATCGTTTTGTACGCGGTTCGAATGGCATATCTGCCGAACAACGCGTAAAAGTTCTTAAACTGCTATGGGATTCCATAGGCAGTGAATTTGGTAGCCGCCATGAATTATATGAGCGTAATTACGCGGGTAACCACGAGGACCTTCGTTTGCAGTTATTGGGAAGCGCTAAAATGTCTGGCCTGGCCGATAATTTAACCGGTTTTGCAGATAAGTGCTTGAGCGAATATGACCTCGACGGCTGGACGGTTCCAGATTTAATTAATCCGAGCGATATTAGTATTTTAAATAAAAACCGTTCTTAACTATAATTTAAACCCTAAAAAAGCCCGCTCAGTTAACTGAGCGGGCTTCTTATAACTACCTAATTTACACGTTATAAATATCTAATACGGTATCTACCATATCGTTATGTAGTGTAATTTTTCTGAAACAGATTTTTAAGCCATCGTCTGTTTTACGCAAATGATGTTCCTGAACACCAAATGCTTCACGCGACACTTTCAAGCTATAACAATGAGTAACCCAGGATGAATGAACAACCACTTCACCCGCTTCATTCTCTGACACTCGAAAGTTTGTATTAATATGGCAAGTACGAGGCAGCGGCGAGGTTGCAAATGAAAGTCCAGTACGAATCCTGAAAACCCTGTCTTCGATACCTGAACGAGCACCGTAATAAATCAATGAGATTTCACGCTTAGGGTCGCTCGTTAAATTATATTCATCCACCCATGCCGGCATCCAATACGTCGCATCTTCGGTGTATAAATCAATCCATTCATCCCATTGCTTATGATCTAAAGCAGCGGCTTCATCAATAATAAGAGCTACAGCTTGTTGTTTAATCAGACTCTCCATTTTATTTCTCCTCCGCCTGAGCTTCTGTCATCATTCTTGCCCAGTTCCTATGCTGCGCAACCATTATTCCTTCGTCTTCAAGGTTTATACCTGATTCTACAGGGTTAATACCCAGGCCTTTCGCCACTTTTTCTGGCCCATCAATGGTATTTTTGGCACCCCGGCACATATCGCTCCAGCGTGACTTTTCACCCATAAAGCCAATCTGGCTATTATTGAAAGCCGTTAGATCATCGGGCGTCGCCATACCCGTTGCGTTAAAGAAATCCTCATACTGTCTGATACGACGCTCACGAGCCGCATCAGATTCACCCACAGGCGCTATGCAATACGTTGTTACTTCGGTTTTATCAACTGAAATGGGGCGGAAATGACGAATTTGCGTACTCATCTGATCCATTATAAATACATTCGGATAAATACAGGTGTTGCGTAAATAACCCCCCATAAAATCTGCTTTTTCAGCGCCAAATTTTTTCTCTATCTCAGGCATTCTTCCACCAACATGAAGAGGTCTGTTAGACGCATCCGGGAACTTTGCCCATAAGGTCACATGGCCTTTGCCTAAATCGTAATAACCTGCTGGTAGCTCCGTTGTGCCGCCGGCCAATTTGCCAACATCAACGGGTTTAACTTGATCTTTAGCGCCCAGGAGTTTCTTGCGGTTCTCAATAGTCATTACATAATTACCGTGAATAGACTCAAGGTGATAACCATCTACGCCATTTTCAGCTTGTAGTTTCCAGTTACCATTGTATGTATAGGTAGTTATACCTGGCAGAACTTCAAGGCCTTCCTCAGATTGGTCAACCAACATGTCCATCATATACGTCGCTTCACCCAAAAACTCTTTAAGCGTACAAGCATTATCATCCAACACGCCAAAAACAAAGCCGCGATAACTTTCAATGTTGCCGATTTTTTGTAGCCCCAGGTCGTCTTTACTAAAGCTTTCACTATAACCAACATTGCCTTTGCTTTCGCCGCAATCAAGGAGCTCACCTTTCATATCAAACGTCCACATATGAAACGGGCAAACCAGTTTTCTTTTGTTGCCACAACCTGTATTAACTAACTGCGCACCGCGATGAGTACAAGCATTAATAAATCCATGAATTTCGCCATCTTTATCGCGCGTAACGATAACGGGTTGACGCCCCATATAGACCGTAAAGAAGTCGTTCGGGTTTTTTATTTGACTTTCATGACACAGGTAAACCCAGTTTTTTTCGAAGACGGACTTCATCTCCATTTCAAAAATCTCAGGATCGGTGAACATCTTTCTATCACAACGATAAACACCCTTCTCTTCATCGTCTATTAGATATTTTGAAAAATCTATTTTTTCTTGATTGCCCATAACTTAAGTCCTCACTCTAAATTTCTGATTGTCCATATTCTATTCAATCATTCTGATGAATATACTATTAAACACAACTAACCTCATTTCCAGTTAGCAGAATAGTTTTAAAAAATGATTTATGTCATAAGTCATATATTAACAACAAACTCTAAAGGGCAGACCAATCCGCTTTTTTATTGGCTTCATTAGCGAGCTTTCGCTCAACTTTTCTTGCGAAAGCCCTGCCCCAAATTTTCAACTATTCATGCATTTTTAAATTAGCATAAAACACTTTTTACCGATATATAAAAAAACCGGCT
>JASJGO010000058.1:0-2793 GCA_033791505.1 Cycloclasticus sp. | reverse complement strand
TTGGCGATCCATCGTGTTCCTCCATGAACAAAATGTCTTATTGAATTAAACGATAATATAACTGATCTCAGACGTATTGGGAGTTTTTACTCTGACCCCAAATACTTGACCCCAAATACTTCCAAATACTTGATTTCTCTTCCCTTTTACCTCACCGAAGAATTGATATTTTTTACAAGGCTTGCCGCTGTGGCTGTTAAAGCTGAATTAAGCAGAAGGGTTTTCTTCTGCTTCCATGAAACTTATGCTCTGTGAGTGCTGAGCCTGCTTTGTGGCGAGTTCCTCAGCGGTTGGAAAAAGTAGCTAGTCTGAGGGTACCTTTAGGTGAGGTATTGGGATGGCATTTTTCTGGTTACTCTTTTGCACCCGAGGGCACAAGTTATCGCTCAAACCATAAGACTGTTTGCTCAGCTATGTTGCTATAGACAAAAGAGAAACTCGCCTACGGGCGCGAGAACCCGTGGTTTTTCTATAATCAAACTGGCTGAACCCTTGATTTTTTTCTATCTTACTAGTTTAGAGTTAAGATAAACGGAAACTAAAATAAATTTACAGTCCATAAAAAAGCCGGCATATGCCGGCTCTTTTATTCTTACTTTAAAAGCGCAATCTATTAAAATTCAAACGATAACTCTCCATAAAAACCGTCCATAGTAAGGTTCTTTTCACTTGAACCGATAGTATTTGCGGGAAAAACAGCATTGTTAGAATTTTGCGTATTAACTACGTCATTAATACGATGGTATCTCCATCCGGCACCAATTTCAACGCCATTCCCTAATTGATAAGCCAACATAATATTTGCATCAATCATTAATGAATCAACATCATCACTAGTCTTTTGTGTATTAGATGAATCAAATGAACCTCCACTAGTTACAACTTCAGAAATTTTCTGATCGCGGTCACCAGTTAACATTTTTCCGACTGACAGATCACTTTTAAGCTTAACGCCATTACCTATTGGTATCTCGAGCTTAACACCACCTAGCAACCCAAAGCCTTTGTAATCAAAATTGTTGGTTCCGCTAGACTCATTTCCACCAGGGTAAATATGTGCGTAATCTATATCTTGCTCATAACGCATATACCTGATACCGGCATACGGCAAAACAGAAACACCGTTCATTGTTAGAGCCTGCCCAATTGTAAAATCAAAAACATTTAAATCTGTTTCAATATCAACTGTTACTGTATCAATACAATCATCATAAATTCCTTGAATCATCCTTGCGTTACAATCGTTAGGTTCAGCGGGATCAGTATCAAAAACACCATCATTGTCTAAACTGTTTTTTCGGTAACTGAAATTCACAATCCAATCATTAAATGATTGACTAATACTCAAACCATAACTCGTGTCATCTCCAATTTCTTCCCCGTGTATTGAACTGGTGTCCTCATCATAAACGTAAGGAATATCGCTTGATCTATCAGCGTCTATACGCCCACCCCAAACTGATACTTCAGTTGCATTTGCTTGTATTACTGAAAACATCAGTAATCCTGCTATTAATACTTTTAAATCCCTCATTACTTGCTCCCTTTTATTATTAAAATAGTCCATTACTTACTAACATTAATGAGCATATTCATTAAGTTTTTGCTTGTCAACTTTTAACAAATAATATTGTTTTAAAACAACGCTCAATTCGATATTAATATATTCATTTTCAATATTCCAAATACCTAATCACCAACTGAGTACTAGAGCGCCCCATATACGTATTAATATCCAACTGATACACCACCTTAACTTTTGCCAAGCCTATCAAACTATCCGGATGCTCTGGATTAAAATAAATCGCGTCTATTCTGCGTTGATTACTGAGCGTTTCGAGTTCAAATTTAACGTGTTTTTGCCCGACGATTCGCGCATTCTTAACCTTATAAGTGCCAATAAATACGGGTTCTGGGAAGCTTTGTCCCCAGGGGCCACCTTGCCTAAGCGTTTCGGCTAAATGCAGGTTTAACTCAGCGTCGGGTATTTCCCCATCGACCAGAAAGACATTTTTCGGCAGTTCGTTATTAAGGCGTTTTTTCACCGCGCTATTAAAGGCTTCGGTGAATACGTCTAAATCTTTCGCCGCCAAACTCATACCGGCTGCCATGGCGTGACCACCAAATTTCTTTAATAACTGCGGGTGTTGGCTGGCGATATCGTCCAGCACGTCGCGGATATGCAGACCGGGGATTGAGCGCGCCGAGCCTTTTACTTCATCAGCTGAGGCACTGGCGAAGGCGATAACGGGTCGGTTCAGCTTTTCTTTAATACGCGAGGCGAGTATGCCGATAACGCCCTGATGCCATTGCGGTTCGTATAAACAGACGCCCCATTGATCGGCGTTGTTGCTGCTGACTTTTAGCGTTTGTAATATCTTAAACGCGTCCAGTTTCATATCGTCTTCTATCGAACGGCGTTCAATATTCAACAAATCGAGTTGTTCGGCGATATTATTGGCTTCTTGCTCATCATCGGTTAGCAGGCAT
Source organism: Cycloclasticus sp. (assembly GCA_033791505.1). Taxonomy (GTDB): domain Bacteria; phylum Pseudomonadota; class Gammaproteobacteria; order Methylococcales; family Cycloclasticaceae; genus Cycloclasticus. The sequence continues at coordinate 303 of JASJGO010000058.1, read as the reverse complement.
TGAATACCGAGCGACATATCGTCTAAGCGACCCGCCGCATTGAGCCTTGGGCCTATGGCAAAACCCAGATCACTGGCGACTATGGATTGTGCCTCGCGCTTTGCGATGCGCAGTAAGGCGCGGATACCGGGAACGCATTGGCTGGCTTGAATTCTTAACAGGCCCTGGTGTACGAGTTTACGGTTGGTTTCGTCCATCGGCACAACGTCGGCGACGGTACCCAGCGCGACGATATCGAGTAGCTGCGCTAAATTGGGTGCTTTGCTGCTGGCAAAAGCACCCTGTTCATTCAGCTTTGCGAGT
>JASJGO010000057.1:0-10860 GCA_033791505.1 Cycloclasticus sp. | reverse complement strand
CCTCATTCAGGGTCTCAACAAGGCCCTCGAGTGTTGCGCGTGGACTACTGGTGTCGGTCGGCGTAAGCGGGTTGCCCGCGTCAGCCGCGAGCACGCCACCATGGTGCCACAGCGACAGGATAAGGATTGCAGAAACAAGGGTAAGGATTCGTCGTGATTTAAGCTGCACCACCATAGGATCTCTTCACAAAAAAGGCACGTTCGTAGTTTGGGAAGCTCCTGTTCTACCATTGAACTACAACCGCGAAACAGTAGAAGCCCCCGGATTGTACTGGGGGCCACAGGGGGTTGTCACTACCTCACGATAGATGAATGATGTCAGTCATAGTTGCAGGCCTGACCTTGATCTCAGGGGTTTTTAATAAAGCCGGGCGGTGCATGTCCCCAAGGATAGCCCTCCAGGGCCATCTGGTAACCACGATCCAGGAGTTTTTTCATGTAAACCGGATCGAAGCCTTCGGTCGGTTCATCGATGAAGTCCGCCGGAATGTAGGCCAGGTTGAAGTCATTTCCGTCACGCCTGCACAGCGCATATATCTGGTAAAGATCACCGGGGGGCAATTCTATCCGTGAACTGTTTCTGTTTATCCATAGTATTCATCATTACTCGTTGAAATTGTTATCCAAATTAGGTGTTAATTTTGATCCTGAAATGATTATGCGCTAAATCATGCAAAAAGTTAATGCTTTAAAAAGAGCTGTTTAAAAGGGTTTTATAAGGCTTTCCCTGTACTTCACGAACCAGCTTAGGTAATAAATAACCGGGCAGCTTTCGTTGAAGCTGCTCATAAATTTTGAAAACCTCGTTGATATCCGTATCGAAGTGCATAGCGCCAGAGACTTTATCTAGCACGTGTAAGTAATAAGGCAGGGTATGGCAGTCGAATAAGCGCAGGCTCAATCGAGTGAGCGTTTTTTCGCTATCGTTAACGCCTTTTAATAAAACGGTTTGGTTCAGTAAGGTAACGTCGCTACGTTTTAAAGCTAGCAAGGCGTTAGACACTTGATCAGTTAACTCATTGGGATGATTAGCGTGGACTACGACAATAACTTTCTGCCGGATGCTGGAAAGAGTCTCTAATAAGGTAGTTGTAATCCTGTTGGGCAGCACGATGGGTAGGCGAGTATGAATCCGTATGCGCTCAATTTGCGGAATATTGGATATGCGAGTTATCAAATCGCGAAACCTAGCGTCACTGAGCGTTAAAGGATCTCCGCCGCTAAGAATAACTTCGGTAACGTCTGGGTTATTGTTTATATAGTCAATGATGGAGTCAATTTGCGAACGGTTGGCGCTATTGTTGGCATAAGAAAATGAGCGACGGAAACAATAGCGGCAATGTATGGCGCAGGCACCCGTCGCAACAATTAAAACTCTACCATGATATTTATGAATCAGGCCAGGCAGCACGCTGGCATGATTATCCCCGACCGGGTCACTTGAGTAGGCGGGCTGTTCGCCTAATTCATCGGGCAATGGCAGCACCTGGCGTAGCAGGGGGTCTGACCAGTCAGATTTTTTAATACGCTCGGCATAGCTATGCGTGACCAGTAAAGGAAAGTCTTTCGCGGCTTGCTGGTGTGGCGTTAAATCATCTGCATCGAGTTTTAAAAAGTGTAATAGCTCGTTGATATTGGTAAAAGCCGCCTGTAGTTCCTGTTGCCAAATAGCTGTTATCGAATTTTTTTCTGCGTTCATCATGTTAATCATTATAATGGAGCTTATACGGCAAGCTTTAACAAATTAACTATCAACGAGAGTTTACATGGCAACTTACAGCACAAACGATTTTAAAGGCGGATTGAAAATAATGATGGATAGGGACCCTTGTTCCATTGTCGAAAACGAGTTTGTAAGGCCGGGTAAAGGCCCTGCTTTTAGTCGTGTTAAGTATCGCAACTTAAAAACGGGTCGCGTTATTGAACGCACCTTTAAATCCGGTGAAACCGTAGACGCAGCCGATGTAATGGAAACCGATATGGTGTACCTATATGCCGATGGTGATTTTTGGCATTTCATGGACGAAGCGAACTATGAGCAGGTTTCTGCCGATGCGGTAGCCGTTGGTGATACCAGTAAATGGTTAAAAGAACAGGATAAGTGCATCGTCACCTTATGGAATGGCGCACCATTGACTGTTGAGGCGCCTAACTTTGTAGAGCTAGCAGTGACTGATACTGACCCAGGTTTAAAAGGCGACACCTCAGGCGGTGGCGGTAAACCGGCAACGCTTGAAACGGGCGCCGTGGTTCGGGTTCCCTTATTTGTCCAAATCGGCGAAGTGATTAAAGTGGACACGCGCACCGGCGAATACTCTTCAAGAGTAAAGAGCTAGCGTTTAATTGACTGACACAATGAATAAGTCATGGCCGCCGACGTGTTCGGCGGCTTTGTTGCATCAGCGCGCGGAGTTATACCAAACGATACGGTCTTTCTTTGCGGAAAAAGGCGTACTCGAGGTCGATACGCCGGTGTTATCGGCTGCAGCGAGTTGTGATGTTAACCTGGACAGCTTCTCAACTGAGTTAGTTAATGGCGCTCAGCGCAGTCAAAAGCTGTATCTGCAAACGTCACCAGAATTTGCAATGAAACGCCTATTGGCATCGGGCTCAGGCTGCATTTATCAAATCGCAAAATCATTCCGGCAAGGTGAAAGTGGGCGCTTTCATAACCCAGAATTCACTTTATTGGAGTGGTACCGATTAGGCTTCACCATGCAGGATTTAATAGCCGAGATGATCGAGCTTTTAATGTCTTGTTTTAGCCAAAATATGGCGTTCCAAACTACTAGCTATGCTCGCCTTTATGTTCAAATGACGGCTATCGACCCACACCATACGACGATTGAGCAACTGATGGAATATGCCGGCACGCAAGGCAATCCGGAGGCGGTTGAGATTTGTGGCGACAGCCTATCTAATGGACTGGATTATGTATTTAGCCAGTACATTCAACCCAGGCTGAAAAAGAACGTGGTTTACTTTGTTACCGATTACCCAGCTTGTATGGCGATGCTAGCAAAATTAACTGACGATACACCGGCTACAGCAAAACGCTTTGAAGTGTATTTTAATAACGTTGAGTTGGCTAATGGCTATGAAGAGTTAACCGATGCCCAGCAACAAAAAACGCGCTTTGAGGAAGAGCTGGCAGACAGAAAAAAACAAGGTTTAGATAAAGTGCCGATGGATCATAATTTACTATCGGCCTTAGAGTCCGGAATGCCGGAGTGTTCAGGCGTTGCGCTGGGTTTAGACCGTTTACTGATGTTGACGGCTGAGGCTCAATCTATCGACGAGGTGTTAACCTTTCCCATCAATAGAGCTTAACTGTCTGTCGTGAAAGCGGGGCAGCAGCAACAGTGCGATGATAGCGCCGACTAAGGCCAGCCCCATATCTGACTGAGTATCCCAAATATAGCCCTGCGTACCCAAAAAGGCTTCTGCATCCTGACCTGAAGCCAGAGCGACCCACCATTCAATTAATTCATAAAACGCGCTGAAGCCTAAACAGAAACTGACGATAAAGAAGTTCATCCAGCGTCGCGTTTTTATCACCGAATGACGGATTAAAATCTCTCGGGCGACGATAGCGGGTACGAAGCCCTGAGCTAAGTGGCCTACTTTATCGTAATTATTTCGATCTGAACCGAATAGTCCGTTAAACAGCGGCACTTCGGCGTAGGTGTAATGGCCGCCCACCATTAAAATAATAGCGTGCAGTAATATAAGACAATACGTTAGCGTCGTTAAGGGGAACGATTGTCGAGTCCACGCCAGTGCAAAAAAAGCGATCAGGGCGGGAAGCACTTCTAAGAACCAGGTAAATTGATCTTTAGGGTTAATGCCAGACCAAATAAGAATAACGCTAAAAATCGCGATCCAGGTGTAACACCGATACGATGTTGTTTGACTGGCCACCGTGTCGTTATTTTGTGATTTTTCCGATCACCTGGCCAAGCTGAACGGGGTGTCCAGCGGCCAGATCTTCCGCCCAGGTGATTTTATCTTTACCGTATAGCAATACAACGGTTGAGCCCATATTGAAACGCGCCATCTCATCGTTCTTTTTGAACTTAAGCTTGCCGTCGCTATAGCTCCAGCTGCGAATTTGGTTGTGCCTCGGTGGTGTGACCTCGCCGTGCCAAACGGTTTCGATACTGGAAACAAAAATAGCGCCGACCATCACCATCGCCATTGGGCCGGCGGGGGTGTCAAAGAAAGCAATGACGCGCTCATTACGCGCGAACAGTTCGTCGATAGCGTCTACCGTCGTAGGGTTTACGCTAAAAAGGTCGCCGGGGACGTGAACCATTTTCTTTAGTACGCCGCCAATCGGAAAATGTATCCGGTGGTAGTCTTTGGGAGACAGGTAAATAGTGCTGAAATAACCGTTTTCATAATCAGCCAGCATCGACTCTGAGCCCAATAACGCGGCTAAGTTAAAGTGTTTTCCCTTCGCCTGAAATAATTGGCCGTTTTCGATGCGACCTATTTGGCTGATGGTGCCATCAACAGGACTGGCGAGCGTTGTTCGGCCGCGTTCCAGCGTACGCGCGTCTTGTTTTAATTCGCGGGTAAAAAAGGCGTTAAAACACTCGTAAGCCCTAGGGTCAGACTCGCTCGCTTCGGACATATTAACGTCGAAAAACTGAATAAATCGCTCGATTACAAAGTTTTTAAACCACTCCGTTTTACAGCGCGCTAATTTGTGCATCAGGGCGGATAGCGCGTGTTGTGGTAATAGATATTGTAGGGCGATAAATAATTTTTCTTTCATAGTGTGTTCCGCTTAGCCAAAGGTTACTTTTTGTGCAGCCGGTAAGGCTACTCCGCTTGCTATATTAGCACCCATATCGCTTAAAACCGATTCTAATGCGCTCAGGCAGAACATCACGTTGCTGGCATTGGCCGAATGACCCATTAAGCCGATACGCCATACTTTGCCCGCTAAGGAGCCGAGCCCCGCGCCGATTTCAAGGTCGTATTCGTGTAATAGGCGTTTTCTAACCACGCTCTCGTCTACGCCATCAGGAATGGTTACGGCGTTGAGTTGGGGAAGGCGTGACTGTTCGGGCACAATAAAGTTAAGCCCCATCGCTTCTAAACCAGCCCTTAAGGCCAGGTGGAGTCGAGTATGACGAGCCCATGCGTTTTCAAGGCCTTCTTCTTTCAGCATTAATAGTGCTTCGTGCAGGGCATATAGGCTATTGACGGGTGCGGTATGGTGATACGAGCGGCCGCCGTCGCCATCCCAGTAAGCCATCACCAGGCTTAGGTCTAAAAACCAGCTCTGGACTTTTTGTTTGCGTTGTTTGATGCGTTGTTGCGCGCGCTCACTAAAACTCACGGGTGATAGGCCGGGGACGCAAGACAGGCATTTTTGGGTGCCCGAGTAGATAGCGTCGATACCCCAGTCGTCTACGCGTAGCTCTGAACCACCGACCGAGGTGACGGCGTCGACGATAGAAAGGCAGTCGTATTGGTGGGCGAGTGTGCAAAGTGTTTTTGCATCAGATAACGCACCGGTAGAGGTTTCTGCGTGTACAAAGGCCAAAACACTAGCTTCTGGGTGAGCCTTTAACGCGGCCTCAACTTTTTCTGGGTCCACGGCCTGTCCCCATTCGTCCTCAACCATAACGGCGATTGCACCACAGCGTTCGACGTTTTCCTTCATGCGTCCACCGAATACGCCATTTTGACAAACGATGACGGTGTCGCCAGCTTCTAATAAGTTAGCGAAGCAGGTTTCCATGCCCGCTGATCCAGGTGCGGAAACCGGAAAGGTGAGCTGGTTATCTGTTTTCAAGGCGTATTGAAGCAAGGTTTTCACTTCATCCATCATGACGCCAAAGCTGGGGTCAAGGTGGCCGATAGTGGGTCGAGCAAGGGCTGATAAAACGCGAGGGTGTACATCAGATGGGCCGGGGCCCATTAATGTTCGAACGGGGGGATTGAACGTTGTAATAGTCATATTAGTATTAACATTCTATTTTTTGCCCAGCCATAAACATCCAGGTTTCGATAACCGTGTCCGGGTTTAATGAAACGCTTTCGATACCTTCTTCCATCAACCATTTAGCCAGGTCGGGGTGGTCGGAAGGTCCCTGACCGCAAATGCCGATGTACTTGTTTTGTTTGATGCAGGCCTGAATAGCCATTGAAAGTAGTTTTTTAATGGCGGGGTCGCGTTCGTCGAATAATGAAGCGATAAGCCCGGAGTCGCGATCTAGCCCTAGCGTTAATTGTGTTAAGTCGTTTGAGCCGATAGAGAAGCCATCAAAGTATTGCAGGAACTCGTCTGCCATTAATGCGTTCGAGGGTAATTCGCACATCATGATCAATTTAAGGCCATTTTTACCGCTTTCGATGCCATTTGCTTTCAGTAATTCGGTCACCTGACGGGCTTCTTCAACGGTTCTAACAAAAGGGATCATCACCCAAACGTTGGTGAGCCCCATCTTATCGCGAACAAATTTTAGCGCCTCGCACTCCATATTGAAGCATTCGCGGAATGACTCGGAAATATAACGCGATGCGCCCCTAAAACCGAGCATCGGGTTTTCTTCTTCCGGTTCGTAACGGTCGCCACCAATCAAATTGGCGTATTCATTTGATTTGAAATCGGACATACGAACGATAACCGACTTCGGTGAAAACGCAGCGGCAATGGTAGAAATACCTTCTACCAAACGCTTGATGTAGTAATCAACCGGGCTGTCGTAACAAGAAATGCGTTTACTAATGGTCGCTTTAAGGTCGGCGGGTAATTGATCAAATTCCAATAAGGCTTTTGGGTGAATACCGATCATTCTATTGATAATGAACTCAAGGCGCGCAAGACCGACACCCTCGTTGGGAAGTGACGCAAAGTCAAAGGCACGATCGGGGTTACCGACGTTCATCATTATTTTGACCGGAATTTCAGGCATTGAATCCAGGTTGATGGTGTCGATCTGATAATCCAGCAGGCCTTCATAAATATAACCCGTATCGCCTTCGGCACAAGAAACGGTGATATTGGTATTTTCAGTGATATGATCGGTGGCGTCGCCACAACCTACAACGGCTGGGATGCCCAGTTCACGCGCAATAATCGCTGCGTGGCAGGTTCTGCCGCCACGGTTGGTTACGATAGCCGATGCACGTTTCATGATCGGCTCCCAGTCAGGATCGGTCATATCGGTGACCAATACGTCACCGGCTTTTACTTGATCCATTTGCGCAATACTGCTGATCACGCGAGCGGGTCCAGAGCCAATTCGTTGACCAATACTGCGGCCCTCGACTAATATCTTTGATGTTTCGTTTAACGAGTAACGTTCAATTTCTTTACCGGCACGGCTTTGAACCGTTTCTGGGCGTGCTTGAACGATATATAGCTGACCATCAAGGCCGTCTTTAGCCCACTCAATATCCATCGGACGCTGGTAGTGTTTTTCGATGGTGATGGCGATGCGAGATAATTGCTCGACTTCTTCATCGGTTAAAGAGTAGACAAGGCGAGAGTCGGGCTCGGTATCAATAATTTTGACGGGTTCTTTTGCGCCGGTTTCATCGTTATAGACCATTTTGATCAGTTTGCTGCCCAAATTTCGACGCAAAATAGCAGGGCGCCCCGCTTCTAAAGTCGGTTTGTGCACATAAAATTCGTCTGGATTGACCGCACCCTGTACGACCATTTCACCTAAGCCATAACTTGAAGTGATGAAAACGGCGTCACGAAACCCCGATTCAGTATCTAGCGTAAACATAACGCCCGAGGCGCTAATATCGCTTCTTACCATGCGTTGAATACCGGCAGATAAGGCGACTAGGCTGTGTTCAAAGCCCTGATGGACGCGGTAAGAGATGGCGCGATCATTAAATAAAGAAGCAAACACCTCTTTGATAGAGAGCATCACGTTGTCGATGCCATCGACGTTGAGAAAGGTCTCTTGTTGGCCAGCAAACGAGGCGTCGGGTAAATCTTCAGCGGTGGCTGATGAGCGCACGGCTACGGAAAACTCACTCTTCGCGTCGGCCTGCATTTTTGCGTAGGCTTCTGTGATGGCGGATTCAAGTGCAGGTTGGAATGGCGTATCGATGACCCATTGCCTGATTTCTTTACCGGCGATAGCCAGAGCATTGACATCATCTACGTCCAGCGCGGTTAGTTTTTCGTTAATACGAGCATCAATGCCGCTTTGTGAAAGAAAGTCTCTAAAAGCTGCGGCTGTTGTTGCAAAGCCACCAGGAACATCAACGCCAACAGAGGACAGGTTACTGATCATTTCACCTAAAGAAGCGTTTTTACCACCAACGTGTTCAACGTCGTTCATACCCGTTGAGTCTAGCCAAACAATATATTCTTCCAACTTTCAATCCTCGGTTTAGTTTAGAATTTAATGCAATCGAGTATTTTAACAAAAAAAGCAGCCTTATATTTAATGAAAAACAGAATAATCTTTTTTGTCTCCGATAGAACGGCGATTACCGCTGAAACACTCGGCAATACCTTGATGACTCAATTCGAAGGAGTAGAACAGGAACGCCACGTTATTCCATTTATTGATACTGAAAAGCGAGCCCTTGAAGTAAGGGATCGAATTAATAGCGCGAGCGAAAACAGCCAGGAGCGGCCCATCGTTTTCAGCACTTTTACTGATGATAATTTACGTAATATAATAATTTCAAGTAACTGTATATTCTATGATTTGTTTCATGATTATATTTCTAGAATGGAGGAGGATTTACTCCAGGAGTCTTCTCATATCGCGGGTAAAAGTCATGGTCTGGTCGACAGGAATTCATACGAGTCTCGCATTCGAGCCGTTAACTATGCGTTAGTCAATGACGATGGTGCTCGGCTGGATCACTATGATAAAGCGGACGTTATTTTAGTTGGTGTATCGCGTACCGGTAAAACGCCGACCTCGTTATATTTGGCGCTTCAATACGGTATCTACACGGCTAACTTCCCCATCACCGACAGCGATTTAGATAATGCGACCTTACCCAGAGCGATAAAATCGCATAAAAATAAATTATTCGGCTTAACCATTGCGGCAGAGCAACTCAGTCGTATTAGAGAAGAAAGGCGACCAGGTAGCCCTTATGCATCATTACGAACCTGTCAACGAGAAATCTCCCAGGTGGAGGAGCTTTTCCAGATGGAAAATATCCCGTTTCTCAATGTAACGTCAATTTCGATAGAAGAAATTGCCGCACAAATTCGATTAACACGTGATCTTGATGATAAGCAGTTTTAAAAGGATAGCCACTTAGGGTATCATCCTCGCCTTTTAATCCAGCGCGGAGACAGTTCAATGAGCCAACAAAATTTTTATCCGGGGCAGCGTTGGATTAGCCATGCCGAAAGTGAACTCGGCCTGGGAGTGGTTGAAAAAATAGAAGGCCGCCACGTCACGCTATTTTTTCCTGCCGTTGAAGAAACCAGGGTCTATGCGCTTGCTAATGCTCCGCTTAGTCGTGTGTTGTATAACGTAGGCGATACCGTACGTCATGAAGATGGCGTCACCTTAAGCATTGAAGAAACCCAGCAACATAACCATTGCCTGATTTACCTTTGTGCTAACGAAAAAGGTGAGCAAGTGGTGGTGCATGAAGTTGAGTTAGATAGCGTTGGTGCTTTTAATAAACCACAAAGCCGTTTATTTACCGGCCAAATTGATAAAAATAAGTCGTTTGAATTACGCCTGAAAACCCTGGAGTTCCAGCGAAAGCTCGATCAATTTCCTGGTTACGGTTTATCGGGCCCCCGCGTTCAGCTATTACCGCACCAGTTTTATATCGCGAATAAAGTCACGCAACGTTCTGAGCCACGTGTTTTATTGGCCGATGAAGTAGGCCTGGGGAAAACCATTGAAGCTGGTTTAATTTTGCACCAACAATTATTAACCGGCGCTATTGAGCGGGTTTTAATTGTCGTACCAGACGCGCTTATCCATCAATGGCTAGTCGAATTATTGCGGCGTTTTAACCTGGCTTTTACTATTATGGATCATGAACGCTGTGAGGCCATTACTGAAGAAGGGGACATTAATCCTTTCGAAACAGCTCAATTGGTGCTCTGCCAGTTGTCGTTGCTAACCGAACAGCCTTGCTACCACGCGCAGGCAGTGTCGGCAAACTGGGACTTGATGATCGTTGACGAGGCGCATCACTTGTTCTGGAATGAAGACAAAGTGAGTGAGGAATACCGTTGCATTGAGGAGTTGGCTAAGCGCGTACCAGGCCTGTTATTGCTCACCGCTACGCCAGAACAGCTGGGTGTAACGAGCCATTTTGCCCGACTTCGTTTATTAGATCCTGATCGTTATTTCGACCTGGCGGCTTTTCGTCAGGAGCAAATGGGCTACAAGCAGATCAATGGTCTGATTAAACAATTATTATCATCCGCTTCGTTAAACGAGGTGCTAGCCGATAAAGAGTTAAATGACCAACTGGTACAACTATTAGGTGCCGAGTGTTTATCAAGCGAAACACATACTTTGCAGGGCATTATCGACGCGCTGTTAGATCGGCATGGAACGGGACGTGTACTATTTAGAAACACCCGCGAGAACATTGATGTTTTTTCATCGCGCGAACTGCATTCTTATGAACTGCCTCCATTGCCAACGCTTGAAGCGCTTGAAGTAGAGCAAAATACCGCACTGATAAACGCGCTACTGCCAGAAATATTATTAGGCGATGATTGGTTAGACGTAGACCCTCGAGTGGCCTGGGTAATAAATTGGCTTGAAGAGCACAAATCAGAGAAGGTCTTACTAATTTGTGCGCAACAAAGCACTGCGGAAGAGCTTCACGAGCACATAAAAATGCAAACGAGCTTCAAGTCAGCGGTTTTCCATGAGG
>JASJGO010000056.1:0-9092 GCA_033791505.1 Cycloclasticus sp. | reverse complement strand
GGTCGTCCGTCAACCTACTTTGAAGACGATTTAGAACAAGTCGTGCATATCGACTTTACCAACCCTTATTCAGAACGTTTAAGGGAGAGAATTAGCCAGGCGATGCTACGCGCTGAGTTGCCAATTGTCGAACGCGCCGTGTACGCCTGCATGCAAGGCCCAAGACTTGAAACCGCCGCTGAAATTAAAAAATTAGAGCGTGACGGTTGTGATCTTGTTGGCATGACGGGTATGCCCGAGGCCGCACTCGCTAGGGAGCTAACGCTGGACTATGCGTGCTGTTCCGTGGTCGTTAATTGGGCGGCTGGTTTAGATGGCGATAAGATTAATCTTCACGAGATTGAAACCTTTGCGAAAAGTGGTATGTCAAAAGTTGAGAAGTTGCTCACCGCACTGGCTAACGAGATGGCCACACAGGGCTAATAATGTGTACTATACGCCATCAATAATAAAATAAAAAAAGATGAACTTAAAACAGTTTTATAGCAAGGAAGGGCAGCAGGTACACGTTAGTCGCGAACAAGCGAGTTGCTTTGCCAAATCAGTCGCCGGAGATTTTAACCCCATACATAATATCGACGCCAGGCGCTTTTGCGTACCTGGTGATCTGTTGTTCGCAGTAGCGTTAACTGAATTAGGAATTAGTCAAAACATGCGTTTTGATTTTGAAAGCATGGTGACCGAGCAGACGGTAGTGACCCTGCCAGAGCAGTTATCGAATGAATTTAGCCTACGGGATCAAAATAACAAATCCCAAATGACGATTCACAGTTCGGGAGAACAGACTAGTGATAGTGCCTTTATCATTAGTTTGATTGAAAAGTACGTGCAATTTTCGGGGCGAACTTTCCCTGAAATTCTAGTTGAGTTAATGAAAAAAAATGACGTTATGATCAACCCGGAGAGGCCATTGATCATTTACAAAGATATGGCGATTCATATTGATCAATTTCCGCAAGGCGAGTTAGCGTTGGAGTTCTCTGGCGCATCGATGGACGTCGATGGCAAAAAGGGTAGCGTAAAACTGGAGTTTGACTTAGCCGTTGATGGTCGTTCGATTGGGCATGGAACGAAAGAGATGGTGGTCAGCGGTTTACGGCCTTATGATCAGTCTGCAATAGACGAGATCGTGTCTGAATACAATAAAACCAAATTGGCGTATTCGGTTTAATTTTTATTGGTTTTTTGCTGAGCTACTCGGTGTTAGCGTTTCCAGATGTCCTGCCTCGAGCTGTTTTTCCTCATTCAAATCGTTTGTTGTAACGGCGGCTTGTGGTGAGTCGATGGCTTTTACCAGCGCGATCACGCCAAAACGTGGGTGGTCAAAATAATTTGATTCGGTTGTTTTTACCCGACGGGATTCTTTTAATCGGTATAAGGTGGGTGAATTAATCGCATCATCGGCCGTGTCGACACCACTGTGTATTAATGGGGCAAATTCGCTGAGTTGTAAATCGATATCGAGGTGTAAATACCTGCTTCGATTAAACGTGATGCTGCCTTCCAGTTGTCGGAGCTTAATTTGTCGTACGATCTTTACGCCCTTTGGGGTGTCTGTCTCTCGGGCGGGTTGAATCCAGCCCCCATGTTGTAACGGGGTGTAGGAGGACAGTTGCTTTAAGCGAGCAAATACGCCGTGCAATTGTTGCTGGTTAACCGCTAGAGGGCTGAAGGCTGAATTACCATGCGAATAATCTAAATCAAGGGCGTGGTCGGGCATTTTCAAGGGCTCTTTTGTCCACACTTCGGGCGTTTGGTTGTTTGATAAAGTGTGTTCAAAAACGATGTACTCAATGCTATACCATTGGGTTTTATCTTCGGTATGACCTACTGAGCTGTAGGCGAGTAAAAAAGCGATAAAGAAGGATGGGACGTGTTTTAGCAGAATCATTTTACAGCTCGTTTAAAGCGATTGAATTTAATAGCTCGAGTATAAACTCAACTTTCAGTTCGACGCTATCAAGTTTTTTAGTAAAGCGTAATTTTTGCGGGCCATCTAACTGAAACACCTGTGGTTGTGTCTGTATCAGGGCAATAATTTTTGCCGGGTCGATACGCGGTTCGTTGGAAAACTGGATACGCCCGTTGGATTTGGCGAAGCTGATTTTTTCAACTCCCGCTCGATGCGCTTCGAGCTTTATTTCACTGATAGCAAATAAATGTTTCGTACTGTCTGGCAATAAGCCAAAGCGGTCGATCATTTCAATTTGTAAATCGTACAGTTCTTCGGCGTTATCGGCGCTGGCAATTCGTTTGTACAATACCAGGCGTGTATGTACGTCGGGCAGGTAGTCATCGGGGATCAAAGCGCTGACGTGCAAATCAATCTCAGGGCCGCTATCAATACGTTGTTCTAGTTCGGGCTGCTTGCCTGACTTGATCGCCGCAACGGCGTTATCCAGTAGCTCCGTGTAGAGGGTAAAGCCAATTTCCTGGATTTCACCGCTCTGGTTATCTCCCAGTAATTCACCGGCACCGCGTATTTCCATATCGTGCGTAGACAGGCTGAATCCAGCGCCTAAATCTGCGCTGCTCTGAATAGCCTCGATGCGCTTCTTCGCATCTTTTGTCATCACACCTTCTGGCGGCACGATCATATACGCGTAAGCGCGGTGATGAGAACGACCGACGCGACCGCGTAACTGATGCAACTGAGACAGGCCTAACTTATCGGCGCGGTTAATGATAATGGTGTTGGCGTTCGGCAGGTCGATACCGTTTTCAATAATGGTCGTTGATACCAGTATATTAAATCGTTGATGATAAAAGTCGAGCATAATTTGTTCGAGCTCGCTTTCTCGCATTTGTCCGTGTGCTTTTTGCAATGAGGCGTCGGGTACCAGTTCCTGAATATCCCGAACGATTCTATCCATCGTGGCAATATCGTTATGCAATATGAATAGTTGGCCGCCACGGCGAATTTCACGCTGGCAAGCCTCCTGAATAAGGCCGCTATTCCATTCAGATACAAAGGTTTCAATAGCGTGTCGATTCGGTGGTGGTGTGGCTATAATTGAAATATCGCGTAAACCGGCCATCGCCTGATTAAGCGTTCTTGGTATGGGCGTTGCGGTCAGCGTTAGCATATCTACTTCAGAACGCATGGACTTAAAGTGTTCTTTATGCCGTACGCCAAATCGCTGCTCTTCATCAATAATGACCAGCCCTAAATTTTTATACGAGACGGATTTTTGCAGTAGTTTATGCGTACCGATAAGAATATCCACTTTTCCAGCAGCGGTGTCTTCGATAATCTGTTTTTGCAGCTTGGCATTAACAAAACGAGATAACACTTCTACCCTGATCGGCCAATCGGCAAAGCGGTCGGAAAAATTCTGGTAGTGCTGCTGAGCTAGTAAGGTAGTCGGTACTAATATGGCGGTCTGGTAACTGTTAGAAGCTGAAATGAAGGCGGCGCGCATGGCCACTTCTGTTTTGCCAAAACCCACGTCGCCGCAAACCACGCGGTCCATCGGTTTAGCCAGGCTCATATCGTGTAATGTTTGTTCAATCGCGGTCGCCTGATCTTCGGTTTCTTCAAACGGAAAAGCGCGCGAAAAGGTGTCGTACTCTGCTGTATCGATGATCATTGGCCGACCTGGTTTGGCGGCGCGTCTGGCGTGAATATCGAGCAACTCAGCCGCCACGTCACGGGCTCGTTTAAGTGCTTTTTTACGCGCTTTTTCCCATTGATCGCTACCGAGTCGGTGTAACGGCGCGGCGTCGCCCTGCGTACCCATATACCTGCCGATCAGGTTGAGTGATGATACTGGGACGTAGAGCTTATCGTTGTTGGCGTATTCTAAAGTTAGGAATTCTGTTTCGATATCATCGACGACTATATGGTTTAAACCTATATATCGACCGACGCCGTGTTCCTGATGCACCACCGGCGAACCAACTTCCAGATCTGCCAGGCTATTAAAAACATTTTCAAGTCGTTGACTGGAAGAAGAGCGCCTTCGCCTGCGTTGTTGTGCACGGGTGCCAAATAAATTGTTTTCGGTGACAATTGAAAGACTTGCTAAGGTCAGGCCTTCGTCGATTGGTGCAACGGTGATGCATGGGCTCACTTCACCGTCTATAAACTGCTTCCAACCGTCGACGATGGTCGGTTTGATTTGCTGTTTTTTGAGTTGATTGATGATCGACTCGCGGTGGCCAGCTGATTCTGCGATAAATAAGGTTTTATGGCCTTGTCGTTCGAGTAACTCGTGTAGTGCTCGCGCGTCGTGTTCCTGTCGGGCGTTAATTAAGGCGGTTTTTTCAAGTTCATGAATGCTGCTGTGTAACGATGCAGATGGGTAATTTGAAATTCTTTGCTTGAGATCCGTTAAATCATGAAATAACAACTCAGGCGCTAAAACCGGCCGATCAAGATTAGTTTGTCGGTGCTCAAATCGTTCGTTTACCTGGTTGATAAAGGTAGCGGCGGCCGTTTCAGCATCGCCGTGTAAAATTAACGTGGCATTGGCTACATAGTCGAAAAACGATTCGGTATGCTCGACAAAGAGAGGTAAATAATTTTCTATGCCGTCGGGAATATTACCCTTGGAAACTTGTTGGTAGAGGGTGTTTTTATCAGAAACGTTCGGGAATAGTCCTCTAAATTTTTGACGAAACAACTGGATGCTTTTATCGTTAACAGGAAATTCACGAGCAGGAAATAATTGTATCGAGTCGACTTTATCAATAGAGCGCTGGCTATCGGCATCAAAGGTACGAATGGACTCTACTTCGTCATCAAACAAGTCAATTCTGTACGGCTTTTTGCTGCCCATAGGGAAGATATCAAGAATCGATCCGCGCACCGAATATTCACCGTATTCTTGTACCGCGGGTACGTTCTGATAACCCAATTTATCTAAATTTAAGCGCGTTTGTTCGATATTGAGCGTATCGCCCTTATGCAATAAAAAACATTCATTTAATAATTGATCTCGCGGTGCCAGGCGTTGTAATAAGCAGCCAACTGTGACGATCAATATGCCTCGTTTTAAACGTTGTAGGTGGTAGAGCGTATGCAGGCGTTCGGAGATAATTTCACCGAGCGGGGAAAAGCTATCGTAAGGCAGTACTTCCCAGTCAGGAAAGTAAATAACGGGTAGCTCACCGGTAACAAAAAAAGGAATTTCGCGCTCTAATCTCAGCGCAGCCTGCGTATCACAGCAGATAACGAGTAATAGTTTGTCGGAAGCTAGCCCCGCATTAGCAATGGCGAGCGCATCAGAGCAACCATCAAATTCTCCCCATGCGATGGTTTGGCTGGAATCGGTAGGTAGCGCTGGCGTGACGAATGGCATGCTTGATAAGAAGAAAATAACAAAAATGGCATTTTCTCATAAACTATGACCTGGGTGTGCTGCAATTAATTTTATGTTGCGCCTAACTTCGTCGCATCAATACGAGGTATATTTATAGGCCCAGATATTCTTTGGCTGTTTTTTTGCTACATTTTTAATAACAGGATTGTTTAATGAATTCGTTTCAGATCGGCTTTGTTGGCCTGGGTGCTATGGGGCAGGCTATTGTAGCGAGGATATTACGCGCTGGTTACCCGTTAACCGTTTATGATTTATCTGAGGCAGCGGTCAACTCGGCAGTCTCTATGGGGGCTAATGAGGCGAAAAATTTAAAACAGTTAGCTGCGTCAAAAGGGATGGTTTTTATCTGTGTTTCGCACGCCGATATAACCGAACAACTGGTCTGTGAGCCAGATGGTCTACTCGATAGTATGTCCGAAGGTGGAGTTATCGTTGACCTGGGCACCACGCCTCCCGAACAGTGTCGAGAACTGGCAAAAAAGGCGGCTAGCAAGGGTAAAGTATTTCTTGATGTACCCATTAGCGGATCAACGCCGTGGGCAGAAGCGGGTAGCCTGGCGATGATGGTCGGTGGCGATAAGCCCGCTTATGAGAGGGTGCTGCCAGTGTTAACAAGCTTTGCCGACAAAATTCATTATCTGGGCGAAAGTGGTAGCGGGCAGCTATTGAAGTTATGTCATCAACTGACGTTTGCAGCTACGTTAAACGGTTTATCCGAAGCCATCGCGCTGGCTGAACGCAACGGACAAAACGCGACAACCGTGCTTAAGGTGCTGAGTGACTGTGTGGCGCCAAATCACGTTATTGACTTTATGTTGCCATTGGCCAAAAACGATACCTTTGACCAGGGTCAAGGTTCGTTAAAGCTCGTTTATAAAGATTTACAGGCGGTTTTGCGAACCGCACAAGAGGTTGATATTAAACTGCCTTTAGCTGAAGTTTTGTCGGCATATATGACTCAGGCAATGGAAGGCGGCTGGGAAGAAGCCGACTTGTTTGCACTGGTTGATATGGCGCGTAATGAATTTTACAGCAACAGAGGGTAATGGCTCGGAAGGCGCCGTTTAGTAAGTTTTGACCTGTAATTCGGCTAAGAAAAATATAGGAATAAAAGTTTTTTTGCGCGGGACAGGGCTTGTTATTTAAATAAAGTTTATGGCGTGGACTTTTTGGGTTTATTAACGACGCTATGAATGACCAGGTTATGTTCAAAATAAACTGAAAATTGCGGGTAGTTCCAGCGCGTAATAGGTGGTTTGCCAACGGCGGGATAAACTTTAACTGGTTCGCCGAAACGTGCCTTTACCTGATCCATAGTCCGACCATTGGTGGGTCTTAATAAACCCGTCGCATCATTGGCGGGTTCCTTGCTTATCACGTCGATTAATAAAACATCAGCCTGTGTTGTAAAAGTGGCTAGACAAAAAATGCCAGCTAAAATAATTTTGTTTATTGTCATATTTATTCCCTTAAAGCTTACGTTGGTTAAATATAACACCTCAAAATGAAACAATGAAAATTCTTTAGCGACTAAAGCGGTGTAATGCTCCAATTTGTGATTTAATTCTTCGCTATGTTTAAACCCCTCGAAATTTTTATTGGACTGCGCTATACCCGAGCAAAACAACGCTCGGGTTTTATCTCATTTATTAGTATGACCTCGATGCTCGGTATCGCCTTAGGCGTTATGGCGTTGATCACTGTGTTGTCAGTGATGAACGGCTTTGAAGCGCAGCTACGTGAAAAGATTTTAGGCATGGCTTCGCACATCACCATCTCAGAGTATAACAATGCCCTGCAAGACTGGCGTAAGCTAGGCGCTAGCCTCAGTGAAACCGACGACGTGACTGGCTGGGCGCCGTATGTGAGGGCAGAGGTCATGCTCAGTGCTAATCAGCGTGTGAGCGGTAGCTTGCTACGAGGTATCCTCCCCGAAAAAGAAGGCGACGTGTCGGATATCAGTGAAAAAATGTTAAACGGCCAATTAACGCAGCTGCAAGCCGGTGAGTTTGGTATTGTTTTAGGGGCAGAGCTGGCTCGATATCTGGGTGTTGGGGTGGGCGATAAAGTAACGGTGATCACACCGCAGGTAACACCGACTCCGGCGGGTATTTTTCCAAGATTAAAGCGTTTTACGGTAACGGGCCTATTTGAGGTCGGTATGTATGAATACGATCGTAACCTCGCGCTAATTCACCTTGATGACGGCTCCAAGTTATTACGGCTAAATAAAGCGGTAACGGGCTTAAGAATCAAACTGGATGATATGTTTCAAGCGCCGATGGTAACGCGACAGATGGCTGCAACACTAACGCCAAATTATCGAATTTCCAATTGGACGATGGAGCACAGCAATTTCTTCAAAGCCATTAAAACTGAAAAAAGGGTGATGTTCATTATCCTGATGCTAATCGTCGCGGTGGCCGCGTTCAATATCGTTTCAACACTGGTGATGGTGGTGACAGATAAACGTTCAGAAATCGCTATTTTAAGGACACTGGGGTTTACCCCGCGCTCCGTGATGGGCGTGTTTATGGTGCAAGGTACCCTGATAGGCCTGATTGGTACGGTGGTCGGCGTTATAGCGGGCGTAGCCTTGGCGCTTAACGTCGAAACACTGGTGCCAGCCATCGAGCACTTTTTTCAGGTGCAATTTTTACCGGCTGAGATCTATTACATTAGTGACTTACCATCAAAATTAGACTGGTCTGACGTAAGGGTTATCGCGAGTTACTCGTTTATTTTGTCACTTCTTTCTACCATATACCCGGCGTGGCAAGCGTCGAGAGTGAACCCAGCGGAGGCTTTGCGCTATGAGTGATCAGGTGATTTTAAGCTGCTCCAGGTTGACTAAAACATTCGGTGGCGAAGGCCTTGTCGTACCTGTTTTAAAGGGTATAGATTTAGAACTAAAACAGGGTGAACGGCTGGCGATCATGGGTTCGTCGGGTTCTGGTAAAAGTACCCTGCTTCATTTGTTGGGTGGCCTGGATAAACCCACGGCTGGCTCGGTGATGATGGATGGGCAGGATCTGAGTGCTTTAAATGAAGTTCAACGTTCGTCATTACGAAATAAATGCCTGGGTTTTGTCTATCAATTTCATCATTTGCTCGGTGAATTTAGCGCGCTTGAAAATGTGGCTATGCCGTTATTGATTGGTGGCGAAACGGTCGCGTCGGCCAGTCAAAAAGCATTTGAAATGTTGCAAGCCGTTGGACTTGAAGCGAGGATTGAACACCGCTTTGGTGAATTATCGGGTGGCGAACGGCAACGTGTAGCGATTGCCCGCGCGCTGGTGACCAAACCCAAGTGCGTGCTGGCCGATGAGCCGACGGGGAATCTGGATAAAAAAACAGCCGAACAAATATACGAACTGATGTTGTCGCTAAATCAAGATTTAAACATCAGCTTATTACTGGTGACTCACGACGCTCAATTGGCTGGCAAAATGGATCGAGTACTACTACTCGATGACGGCGAGCTGGCCAACTAAAGGTCTAACTGTAAGGAGTTTAGGTGTTAAATAAACCGTTTTATTCACTCTGGTCAATTGGCTTCCGACCCTTTTTTTTACTGGCGGCTGCCTCGTCTGTTGTTTTTATGGCCATATGGGGTGGCTTAATCGCCCACGGTAAATTCCCGCAAAATTACTATAACCCGGTTAGCTGGCACGCCCATGAAATGTTATTCGGCTATACCGTTGCCGTACTCAGTGGGTTTTTATTAACGGCCGTTAAAAATTGGACCGGAAGGGAAACCGCGGAGGG
>JASJGO010000055.1:0-11257 GCA_033791505.1 Cycloclasticus sp. | reverse complement strand
ACAACCCCCATAGAGACCATCCAGTTGCATAACATGCCGCGAATAAAAATAGTAAACCAACCACTTAACCCGTGTGACTTATACCCCAATGTCCTAGATTCACCAATCGTACTTACTTTAGCAGCAATCGCACCGCCATCTGCGCTATAACCATACGTTAAAATAAACGACATCATAAAAGCCGTGGTTAATGCGCCAGCAAAATTACCAATAAAAACCAGCCCCCAGTTTCGTAGTACTTGGCCAACGGTTACCCCCGGCCTTTTATCAATAAGCGCCAAGGGCACCAAGGTAAACACCCCGGTGAGTAGGTCAAACTTCATTAAATACAACATAATAAAGCCAACGGGGAAAAGAATAGCACCCGTCAATGGCGAGCCAGTTTTAACCGCAACAGTAATAGCAAATATAGCGGCTAGGCCTAAAATGGCACCCGCCATAAAGGAACGGATCAAGGTATCTCTAGTGGACATATAGACCTTGGATTCTCCCGAATCCACCATTTTTGTAACAAATTCTGTTGGTTCTAAATACGACATTTTATGCTCCAGTTTTACGTTAAATTTTTAATAGCTTTTGTATGGCAAAAATTTCCCGCTCATCACAATATTCACACGATCACCTTTAGGGTCAGCCTCTCGTTTAAGGTCCATGCTGAAATCGATCGCACTCATAATGCCGTCACCAAATTCTTCATGAATCAGTTCTTTAAATGTCGAGCCATAAACATTGACCAATTCGTAAAAACGATAAATCAATGGGTCGCTAGGTACCGCTGTAGGTAACGAACCTTTATATGGAACCACCCGTAGTTGCACAACGGCCTCCTCAGGTAGGTCAAGCATTGTTCCTATTGTCTCTGCTTGCCCTTCTGTTAATGTCATTTGCCCCAATAGTGCAGCGGTTGTCCATTCCTTGCTCATGCCAATGGCTTCAGCTAGTTCAGGCCATTTCATCTTTTTTAGCGCCTTTTGTAAGATAATCAGCTCAGTCACTTCATTACGCGTCATCCTAAAACTCCTTTGTAAAGGTTGTTACTGTTAATAAATTCTCAAAGAGATCTTTCATACCTATTTGCATGAACAACTAATGCAGCGCAATAGCCGTGCCAAATAAAAATTTTCCAGCTAAGGTATTGGTTTTATTTGATTTTGTATTTATTTGTTGTTTTAAACTGCGCCTAACTTTCAATAAAGCACTTTTATGGTGCAGTGCTTCACGCGTTTGGTGCGAGGTGTTTTTAGAACCGAAAAAAGAGGATTAAATTAATTTTCAGTATGATTTTTGCGTGCTGGATAGGCTACGTGTAAAAAGTCCATCTTCGTGCAGCACAAAAAGTACATGGTAATATCAAAACCTGCTGAAGGCTCAACAAGGTTTTCATAATGGTTAGGCCGTCCCTTGCAGGGTCTTACCAAACAGCCCAACCATTACACACGTTTAACTGGGTACTATTTTTTTACCCAAGTGCCATCCGGTAGTTGAACTAATCGACCTGCTTCGGTTTTTTCAATCGCTTTTTGGCCAGCCAGTTGTTCAACGACATCTAGTGACTTGCCCACTTTGGCTGCAATTTCGATGTATTTCACTTTGCGCTGGGCATTAATATCCTGCATCAAAGCCTTTACCTCAGCGGAAGCCGCAGCGACTGGAGCGGCTAAGTATCCCGACGGCGTTTCGCCGACTAGGCCTTTATCTTTGGCGACTTGTAAGTCCAGAGCAAAGCCCGCGCTGGATACAGTGATCAATAAAGCCGCACATAAACTTAGTAAATATTTCATCTTAGCTCTCCTTAAAATAAGCCTGAATCTTCAGATAGTATCGAGTCGAGTTCTTTATCAACTTTCACTCTGATCTCATGTTCAATTTTTACGTTTAAATTGATCGTAATCGGCTTGTCCGATGCCTCAACTCTAACCGTAGGGGTACAACCGATGCTGGATATCAGCACCCAACATACGCCCGTAAGGCCCGCTACACGCAGTATTTTATTCATACAAGCTCCTAATTTTATTGGCAAAAGTATTGCTTATTGTTTGGCGCCGCTTTTGACGCCACAAATTTTTCTATTCGGGAATCTATGCCGGATTGTATCCGCATTACTTCAATCGCTCCTTTCAATCCCACTTCGGTATTCAGGTTTAAATTAATCGTCTGACCATTTTTAATATCCGGGTTTTTACCCTCGATAGATGACTTCAACAACAGTGTATCGGCATCGTAAACTATTTTGCTACTCAGCGAGCTATAGTCAAAATTTTCTAATACATCAAGCGTTAGCTTAAGTTGCTTGTTTAAATCAGCACTCTTACTCAGCGCTGTTGAATAGCGAATTTTTCCGTTTTCTACGCTGCGCATCTCACCATCTAACACCTGGACTTGCCCATTTGCGTAACGAACAGGAATACTACCCGACATTTTCCCCGTGGTTTTCAGGCCTTCCACTTGCTGGGTTCTAATTAACTCCGACAAGTCCACCCTCTCTAACAGTACGTTGAGTTTAATGTCTTTATTGAAATTAATATTCTCATCACGAATCTCCATTGTTCCCGAAAACACCTTCGCCGTCAGCGACGGTAGCTTTAAGCGCCAGTCACCACGGCTGTCGTAAATAACACTGTTAAATGCAACATCGTTAAGCTTAACGCCCATATTTAATTCAGCCACCGTCCCATCCAGTGACGCCCGTAAGCTATCAAACTTAATAGCCTCGTCTTGGGTCGATCCTCGCAGAGGTGAGCTTAACCGAAGCTGAACCCCTTTAAATGTTCCCAATGCATTGATGCCTTTAATATCTTTTAGTGATAAGTCTATTGTCCTGATATTTGTTTCACTTTCATTAACATCAACAATCATGTGCCCTGAGAAGGTTCCCTGCGTAAAGTCGGCGGGGATCACTGAAGTATTCAGCCATTGACGCAGCGTTTTGCTGGGCGAAAACGTTTGCTGCCACTGTACTTCCACTTCGGCCTTCTTTTTAACGGGCCGCCAACTGGCATTTAACAAAGGATCATTGCAAATATTGGCTAGTTTAATCGACACTTTTTTAACGCTGGCTTTGTCCGGCTGGATATTAGCTTTTACGATCAACGGCGGAATATAGTGGTTTGCACCTGATACATCTGCGTTCATCGCTTCTGTTGTTGAATCGATCATTAAATTGTTGGCCTTGAAAGACAGCTTACTTTGCAGCGCCCACTTCTTAATATTCGCCTCACTTAACGTCAGTCCCTTGCCGTCTAATCCTAATGCAACATTGCTAAATTCAAGGCTGTTTAAATCAACATCAATACGTTGCTGCGGAACATCCAGCGCCAACTCTTTTGCGTAATAATCGTTAAAGCGAAAATTGCTCAGCTGAATACGGCTTTTTGCTAACGGCTCTAACCGTAAACGATTAGCTTGTACGCTCACACGGCTATTCAAAACGCCCTTCATCGAATCAAGCGAAAAACCGCTTAGCGCCACTCGTTTGCCAGGCTTATCAATATCTATATTGCTATAAAGCGTTAAGCTATTTTTTTGCTCTCCGCCGCTTTCAGATGTAGCCACGTCAACGTCAGACAATCGCATATCAATCAGTCGTTTGCTGCCTTCTAGATAACTCAGCGCCATATCACCCGCGTCAATCGAGATAGCCGCATCGGCCGATAACGAACCTTTGATAACAAGCGGTTTATTAATAGTAGCGATCAGCGTGTCCGTTAAACCACCCTTTTTCTTATGGCCTGTCGGATAAAAAGCACTGGCGAGACGACCCTTAGCTAATATAAAAGGTGTTTTATCCTGCGATAAACTCAAACGCCACTGCCCCTTATCAAGCGAAGCGTCCAAACTGGCATTGCTGCTTAGTTGGGTATCACCCAACTGTTTACCGACCGTGACGCGCGCGTTTTGTTGAAACTGACCGCGCACTAACAACTGCGATAAGTCATTCGGCGTTACTCGCTGTTTAACGGGTAAAGAAAATTCTGCCGAAGCGTTTAATTGGCTGTTTTTAACGACCACCATCTCGTCGTTACTCATCGGCCACTCGACATTCGCCAGCGTATTATTAACATTCAACGTTCCGTACAGCCGGTCTTCTTTCGTCGAAAGGCTTAATCCAATACCAAGTAAGTGCGCTGAATTTGCATCGCTGACTTGAAGCTCTATTTTATTATCGGGCGAAATGTCCAGGGAGATATTAGATTTCAAAAACGACGATAGCAATGGATCAACAGCAACCTGGGCTAAGCTATTTAGCTGCACCTTGGCCGTTATTTTAGCCCTTGAAATATCAACAATAAGGTTCTCAAATTTAACCTCTGGAGCGTCCAGCGCTAGCGATTGCACAAACAAACGCGCCATGGGTAAATCGCCCATCAAGGCAGCTGGTAACAACGTTAATAAATCAAGTTCTTCTACTGATTCGCTGTCTTCAACAGCCGTTCGCTGAACCGTAATAGATGAAATGTTCGCGCTATAAAAATCGTCATTTTCTAAGCTAAACCGTACGCCACGAATATCGACCTCGGTTTTATCTTTAAGCCTAAAAACCAGTGATTCCAGTTGGATACTTCTTGTCGTTAACTCATTAAACGTAGGACGAGGAACCTGTAATTCAATCAGCTTAATATCGTGCTTATTGAAGGTATTTTTAAGCAATGCCTCAGCGATCAAAGGAAACGCAAGGTATACGCCAAGTAATAACGCTGGCAAAAAAATGGATACACTAAAAAATAAAAAAGCGGCAGGGTTTTTAAGCATTGGCTTTAAGCAAGTAAATTAAACGCAGATAAACCGCCGTAGCCAAAGGACCCTTTGTTGTATCAATTAAACCCGTCATATTCATACAGCCAGCGTACCAAAAATGGCTGCGTAGTCTATAGAAATAAATGTGTGCTTTTGCTGTGGCGAAGATAGCTTAATTTTTAATGCTTAAGTATAAGTGCCTCGCGATGCTTTTTCTCGCAAGTCCAGCTTGAGTGCTTTGTTAAGGTTTTTGATTCCACGATATATCAACTTTACGATGCTGTGATACGCAGTCACGAAGGTATAAATTAATTAAACTTTGGTAAGGCACACCAGAGTCTTCAGCCATACCTTTAAAATAATTGATAACATCTTCACCAAGGCGCATTGTTACTGGTTTTTTAAGCTTGGAGGCATAAGGGTTTTTACGTGATTTCATTTTAACTAAATCATATTCTTTTTTCATAATCATTCACCTTTGTAGAGCTTACGCTCTTTAGTTGTTGCTTTGCGTGCTGATATGATTCGAATGAGGTTGCCAGACTCTTTTTCACAGTGGCAAATAAGTAATACCCTTGATTAGTAACTGTGACCGAGCATGAGAAACCTATCCTCTAGCTGTGAGTTTTCTTCATCAAAGAACTGGATAGCGAAATCATCGTAGAAGACAGACTCTGCTTCCTAAAAGGTTACACCATGCTTTCTTTTGTTTGACGCGGCTTTTGCGAGGTCCCATTCGAATTTAACCATAAATACATTGTATGTACATTTAGCTGGATGTCAAATTGTTTGTTTTTGCAGCCCTAACTAACCGCCCAGTCAGCTCAACAATCGCATTCTTTAATTAATTATTACCTAAGATCAAGAGTTTTTACTCTGACCCCAAATACTCTGTTATGAAAAACCTTTTAATTATTCGTGGCTTGCATTGTAGGTGACGCCTCTGGTGCAGGTGACGCCGCGGGTGTCGTTAAACCGACCACATCACCAATCTTGCGAAGGATAACCGTAATGCTGTTTGGGTAATTGAACCCAGCCCCAGTATTTCTGTCAACGATATAACCAATACCACCTCCAATAAGGATATTCCCCCAAACCTCCGTATTGCTTTTTGAAACTACTGTTTCATTACCTGCGGTGTAGCCGTCTTTCTTACAATTAACGACTAAATCGTCGGTGCTCTTATGAATCGTAACGCTGCCAGGTGTAGTTACGAACCACTCCCCTTCATCGTTTTTTAGTGTGCAACCTGCGCCAACCAGTTCTTTGTTATCTTGTGTAGTTTGCACTGACACTGGTTGCAGCTTTTCCCCCACTATTGATGCACAACCAGTAATTGTGAGGAGTGAGGCTATTGCGAGTAACTTATACATGTGTCTTCCCTTTCTTTTACGCGACAAAAAAAGCGTTGCCGCTCCGCTCTAACGATTTATATAAGACGCACGCGACTTTTGCATAGCGTGTTTGATAGATTTATTAGCGGAAAAGGATAGGATGAAGTTGCGCCGTATAAGGCTACTGATGTAACGGTGGTTTTCGGCTTTATCTCCATGCCATTGTTTCCCTTCCATGTTTTTTTTATTTGAGCTTACTACTAAACAATCATAAGCAAAAGCATTAATGTTTGTTTCTGTCAGATGCGCCGTATAAGACAACTATTAGTAATTTCCTAAACTGTCAAAATCTTTTAAGTCTGGCCCTGGTGATTGGTACTGTTACTAACTGTAAATAGACCCCGAAAGTTCCAATTGAACAAGGTAAAGCCGCATTTCAAATTCAAGTTGGTGGTAAGCCGGTAGCATATGCTCGCATAAACGATAAAAAGCCTTGTTGTGCTCCTTTTCTTTTAAATGCGCCAACTCGTGCACGACGATCATTTTCAAAAAATCTGCTGACGCTTTTTTAAAGACAGCACTCACGCGTATTTCATTTTTACTTTTTAGTTTGCCACCCTGCACCCGCGACGCATAGCTGTGCAGCCCTAATGCATTGTGTACGACGTGTAGTTTGCTATCGTAAATCACCTTGCTTAAGGCCGATGATTTTTTCATGTATTGGTTTTTAAGCGCCAGCACGTAGTCGCGCAGGTACTCGTCGTTGCTTATATCGTGGGGTTTGGGGTGTCGTTTGAGTAGAAAGTCGGCTAACTGATCTTGCTGAACAAGCTCGTTAACCTGCTTAATAACCGATGGGGGATATTGCGCTAGGTATTTATGAATTGGCATGTGGGTTTATTGGGCGTATTGCTGCTATAAAGCGAAACGAAACCAGCCAAAAAAACAGTGGGGCCTGTATTGAAAACATCAAGCCAGGACCCACAGTAGTGATCGTTATTACTGTTCGTTAAACACGTCAACCAGCTTATTGACAACAACATCAGAAATAATGCTCTGCTCGGTAAGTATGGCGTCGATAGCTGCTCTATCTTCATCAGTCGCTGAGCCATAACGATCATGTGAAGTGACAAAACCTTCAAACATTTCGCCAATATTATCAAGGCTAACAAACAGGTTTCTTGAATCTACCAGGTCAGCGAAAGCTTCAATAAAGGCTTCGTATCCTTCATCTGAATCAATATTGATTTTGCAGGTGAAATCAAAACCCATAATGGCGAATTCGCCCAAATATAATTTTTTGCGCAGACGTCTGCTGCGAACTACTTCTTTAGCCATGATATTTATTGCCTATGTTAGAAATGAGAGGTAAGAGATAAATTGATCAATTTAGCGCGACATACTCCCTGAGGAGCGGTTCTAGCCAAATTGAGCAGGGCGCGCATATTACCATAATTGGAAACCTGGGTATATGAGGTGTTACGGGTGGGCTTGCAAGCGCGTGGGTTTACAGCAGAAGCCGCTCAGGCTGCATGACTGAGTGCGGATGCAAAAAAGTGGTTACGTGTGGTTCAGCGGTTGGCTTAACAAAAAATGACTGATTCAAAAAACAGAACCTATGCCCCTATTTGAGCAATTCGTCAGCTAACGCGTTCCCATTCTCTAATCTCCCCATCGATCATTATAAAGGCGGGATGCGCCTCGGGTTTTATATTGTTGGTTATTAAACTTTGATACGTTTCTGACTCACGCGCTTCCAGTTTGCGCAAAAGATGCTGCCACTCATAATTTAACTGCCCAATCGATTCTTCTATCCGATCTACACGTTGTGGTTCAGATGGTAGTTTAGTACCGTCGAATCGATAACCCCGTTTTTTCGCTTCATCGTGAACAGCCCTCAGGTATTCACAAATGGCCGCTACCGGCTCGTCATGCGCGCGAAATCGAATGAGTTGAGGATGATTCAGGTAACCCTTCGCTTTACCTTCCAGCACGGCTTTTGCGAGCAAGCCCTCGCGCCAAAGAGCGACAAGACCTTTTACGTCCAGAAATTTAGGGTGTAGCGTCCATATCCTCATCTTATATCGTCTGCCTTTCGAAGGAAGGCTTAATGCGGAAGTGGTTCATCGTTACCCTCTAATAACAGACGTCCAAACGACGTCGAGAACGTTATATTAATATGCGCATGGACTTCGCTACAATATGTTGCATAGAATTTATCCGTTCTAGCTAGCTATTTTGTTTGACTACACCAACCTCCTCGACTTACCGTCTATTTTCTCAAACGGTCAGCTGGCGACGATATTAATTTGCGGCATGGAATCTACCCAGGGAGTCACTTCACCAATGGTATAAAACATACGATGAAAGCTTTCATCTAACTCGTCGTAGTTCTTAGCGGGTATACCTGCTAGTAAGCCGCCTGATGTCTGTGGATCAAATAACAGGTCAAACCGTGGGTTTTGAATAACATTTTCGCCCCCAGTAATCGCTTCAAGTGTTTGACGGTTTTGCGTATACAGACTGCTTTTAATATTTTTCTCAGCCAACGCTTCTGCCCCAGCTAACAGAGGAATCGCGCTTAGCTTTAACGTAGCAGCGCAAGCCGATGCCTGGCAGAGCTCATTCAAATGCCCCAATAAACCAAAGCCCGTTACATCAGTACAGGCTTGCACATCAAGTTCGCTCAATAGTTTGGCCGCTTGCGCGTTCGCCTGCAACATGGAGGAGATTGCTTGATTGAACACCTCACCATCACATAGACCTTGCATGCCCGCTGCTAAAATAACGCCCGTCCCCAATGGTTTTGAGAGAACAAGTTTATCCCCTGGCATTAAACCTTGCTTATGGAATAACGCTGCCTGCTGTTGGGTTCCATTCACGACCAGGCCTACTGATAACTCAGCCGCCTCAGATGTGTGGCCGCCGAGGAAACGGCATTGCAGCGCATCCAGTTGCATAAAAATACCCTGCATGAGCATTTTTAGCTGTCTCTTTTGTATTGTCTGACTGGCATACGGCAAGGTTATTAACACTTGCGCTGAATCTGGCCTGAGGTTCATCGCGTAAAGATCGCTCAGCGCGTGACTCACCGCTATTTGTCCAAATAACCAGGGGTCCTGTATCGGTGATTTAATCGCATCGACCGATTGATAAATAATTTCGGAATTATTGCTGATCTGCACCGCGTCCTGAGGTTGGTAATGACCCTTACCCAGTACCTCATCCAGCACTTGCTGCAAGACCTTTGTGCCAATTTTCGCGCCGCAACCCGCACAGCGCTTTAAAGGGTCGTGCTGCTCTGCTTGTTCATCGCCGTCAATAAGTCGCTGATTAACCGTTGCACTGGAACTCATCGTCAAAGGCGGGAGTTGATGAAACTTCTGCATAAACTTTCGATCAATCGAGTCTTTCCAGCGCCAGACCCAATTACCCGAAAAGCTAAAGAAGGATTTTGACCCCGTGGCTTTTTTTTCACCGAGCGCTAACAGGCTTAAAAAGCCATCCTGCGGTTTATAATCAACGGTCTTTTGATTAAGTAATACGGCTTGAAGATTAGCCAATAAAATTGGTGCCTGTCGCACCGCATAAACGCCTGCTTTAGGTCGGGGATGGGCTACCATATTAGCAATATCACCCGCGCCAAACACATGGTCGTAGCGTAAAGATTGTAGCGTTTGCCGCACTTTCATAAAGCCGTCATCATCACAATCTAACTGACTTTGCTGCAGCCAAGACGCCCCAGAAGCCTGCGTACACCAGATGATCTCATCGGCTAAAATCGGTTCGCCCTGCTGGCAATAAATAGTACCCTCACTCAAGTGCGTCACGCGTGCAGAGGTGTGTAAGTTAATATGATATTTGTCGAATTGTCGTTTCACCCGCGTAATGACTGCGCGGTTATAGCCGCTTAAAATATCGTCTGCACCGGTTATCAAATGAAACTGCAGAGCCGGATTAAGTTTTTGTAGTTTACTGGCCGCGGCTAAAATAACTTCGACACTTCCAGCGCCTCCACCCACGACAGCTAGTGAGTTAATTTCTTGCTGACTGGCCCGTTCTTCAATGAGCTTCCAGCGCGCGTAAAAGTCACTGATTGGTTTTACTGACGTACTGTATTCTGCCGAACCTTTAATGCTTTGGTTCGGCGTTGAGCCGGTATCAATAGACACGACGTCGAACTCAATTTCAGGTCGATTTTCAAGCGTTAGGGTTTTCGCCTCAGCATCTATAGCGATTACTTTATCCTGAATAAAACGGACATTCGCCCATAGTGATAACTTCACCAGATCAATATGCGTTTGCTCAAAGCCGTAGTGGCCTGCAATTAAACCTGGCAACATGCCCGAATAGGGCGTCATGGTCTGAGGACTAATCAGCGTCAGCCTGACACCCGCTAGAGGGTTCATTGCCCAGCGGCGTAGAACCAGCGCATGGCTATGCCCTCCCCCCACTAAAACCAGCTCTTTAAATATGGGAGCGCTTATCAATGGTTCATATCCTTTAAATGCTCATTTACCCAGGCGAGAACATCGGCTTCAGGACCTTTTAAGGTGACCCGGCTTACTTTTTTTTCTAATTGATAACGGTACATGGGGTCATAGTATTTTTCTAATAGCAGCGCAATGCCCTCATCAAATAAATCACTTTGCCCTGTGGCGAATAGCTTCTCCAGCGCTAAACGAAAAGAAGCATCAATTTTTGTATATAAGACGCCACCCAAACGTTTTTTTATTTTGAGCAGATTATCTAGTACAAAACTGCTGAATTTCTGCCGCGCCTCCGTTTCATATTTCTGCTGATAAAGCGGCCAGCTCTTGGCAATATAGTCCTCGCGGATAATGCCGACTCTCGCGTCCAGATCACATTCCAGTAACACCACCGGCGCTTGCTTCATTTTTTCATAAAAACACAGCGGCATAACATTACGCCCTATTTGCTTGCCTTCATCTTCCAGTAACAAACCAGCCTGTGGAAAACGATGCCTATATTGCAGACAGGCTATCGATAATTTGTTTTCCCAGTCAATTTGCATCGGTTGCAAACCATTAACCTCGCCACCAAATGCCGAGCCTCTATGATTCGACAAACCTTCCAAATCCACCTGATATTGCGTTTTATACAGCAAGCGGGTTTTTCCTGAACCAGTCAGTCCACTTAAAATAACGAAGGGAGTTTGTGCTGCGCTG
>JASJGO010000054.1:0-5942 GCA_033791505.1 Cycloclasticus sp. | reverse complement strand
CTGCATCAAATTTTCAAGCCCGGCCATCAGGTTTTGACCTTTAGTTTCGATCGTTTCTTTTAAAACCTCCGGGTTTGTTAGAGCAAAATTTGAAGGTGATATCGCATCTATAAACTGGCGAGTGTAAAAATCACATTTCTTTTTGGTCGCATCATCCAGAGTAGAATCTTCGACCATACCCGTCAACCATCGACTGGATAACAGGTAAGATTGCTTTAGGTAATTATGCACCGGGCTTTCTTCCCATTCATCGCCAGAAAAGCGTCTGTCGCCGCGCTCGGAATGAACAGATGAATTTTTATCTGGATTAAACATATTAAGCCAAAGATTAAACTGGTCCTGGTAAAAGCCAGAAACGGTTTTAACCCACTCTTCGGGGCTTTCCATCGCACGCGTCATAATGGTAGACCACGAATTAGCGAACTGAGACATCATTTCCTGAGATTCATTCTTCGAAAAATCTTTGAACATGCCGTGGCCTTTTTGTGACATTTTTTCAAATAAATCCTGCGGTGTTTTATCCGTCATTTCTTTACCTCGGTAAATTAATATTATATTGCAATGCCGCATTATAGGCATGATATACAAATTTCACCAAATTTTTGCTTCTACGGGCTATTAAAAAAAAGACTATTGATCGTAATTTTTTTCGGCCAACAACACGCCGGTATCAGACCATGATTTAAAAATTCCAACACGCTCACCTTGATGCAAACGGCCTTCTTCTCTCTTTTCGCCATTCGGCCAGTATGTCGTAAATAAACCGTGATAATTACCCTGGACAACAAATGCCTGTAACGCAACCTGCCCCGTTAAATACCACGAGACGTGCTGCCCGTCCATTGCGTCACGAACGAAATCCGTTTCGGAAATTTTAACCCCAGATGGGTGCCATATTGTACGTTTCCCGTGCATTTGTCCGTCGACGTACTCACATTCTTCAACAATTTGACCCTGTTCGTTTTTTTTAACTTTAAGCGTAACATCTTGATCCATAGTCCCTCCCGGTTAAGCATTAGGTACAAAAAAACGCGCAGAGTATGCGCGCTTTTTATACAAACAGGCTTTACAGCCCATTTTTTACTTTTTTAACGTCTTTACGCCGCTTTGCTCAGCAAAGTAAGCCGCTAAATTTACGATATCTTCATCGCTCAATGAAGCAACATTGGCCTGCATAATAGGGTTTTCCCGTGCGCCTGATTTATAATCATTTAACGCCTTCACCATATAATCTGCGTGTTGGCCAGCAATAGTAGGAAACATTGGGCTGGCGCTGACGCCATCGACACCGTGACAAGCAGCACAAGCGGTTGATTTTTCTTTACCGGCTTCGATATCAGCTGCTGCAAAAGCGCTAGCCGAGGCGACGATAAAACTGACTGTAAAAATTAGCTTAATTAACTGTTTCATTTTTTTCCTTAATTGACCGGGTGTTATAGCAATTATTTGCCGTCTTGTTCAAAGTACGCTGCGATATCTTGCATATCTTGTTCGGATAGATCCGCCACATTACCGTACATCGTTGAATGTTTACGCAAACCGCCTTTATACGCCTTCATTGCCGCGACCAAATAACCTGCGTGTTGTCCGCCTAATTTTGGCACGTGATACGTTGGATAAACATTATTATAGTTGACGACCCCGTGGCAGCCCAGACAGGTTTGTCCTTTAACGATACCAGCTTCGATATCACCAGCCGCGTGAACTGATACAGAAAACACTAGCCCAAAACCCAATAAACCTGCTAATAATCGCTTCATTACTTAATTCTCTCTTGGTTTTAACTAAAAAATATTTTGAGGCGCAATTCTACTGAAAACAACGTCTTTGTGCCAGTATAAACCCTTGATTCATCCTTAAAATTATTAAAACCTGTTAAAATTCAGCGTTTCAATTACACCTACCATCATGTCTAAGATCACTATATACACCACCGCATATTGTCCTTTTTGTGTTCAGGCACTACGTTTGCTCGATGGGAAAAACATCTCCTATACTGAAGTATCTGTCGATAATGATCCCGAAAAAAGAGCTGAAATGATGCGTAAGAGTCAGCGCAGAACCTTACCGCAGGTCTTTAATGGTGACGCGCATATCGGCGACTGTACAGAAATTTATGCTTTCGAAAGCGAGGGCAAGCTCGACGACTTGCTCGCCTGACAAGTGGCCAGCGAAAAACAAACCCTACAGAAGCAACGTTTAGATAAGTGGTTATGGGCGGCCCGTTTTTATAAAACGCGACGGCTGGCAACTGATGCCATTACTGGTGGAAAAGTACACGTCAATGGTCAACGTGTAAAATCGGGCAAAGAAGTTCAACCAAATGACAGCTTGCAAATTAACAAAAATGGCTATCAATGGGATTTAACCGTCGTCGGCTTAAATGCGCAGCGCCGACCCGCCAGTGAAGCCACTCAACTTTACCTGGAAGACGAACAAAGTCTTAAACGCAGACTGGCTTTAGTCGCTCTCAACAAAGATATCTACGCATCTGCTCCGCAATCAGAACGGCCAAATAAAAAACAAAGGCGACAAATCCACCGCTTTAAACAGGTCGATTAGCGGTTATTAAATACACGAAGGCGGTATAGGCAAGCCCGCGTACTTATTTGCGTATTTAAGCGGCCCATTTGGAAATAATTTATAAAGGTAAATAGACGCGCCTTTTTCAGGCCCTAATGTTTTTTTTACCGCCTGGCCAAAAAGACGGGCATTAGGCTGATGGTTAAATTGATCGTAATACCACTGCATAAACAAAATAATTTCCCAGTGCGCAGGACTCAACTTAACGCCATCGTTTTCTGCCAACGCTTCAGCGACACGTTCATTCCACTGCAAGCGGTTTGTCATAAAGCCAAATTCATCCAGCTCTATACCGTCTAACACCGTCATTAAAAGCGGGATCTAATCGGTTTATTACTTACAACCAGCTCCACAAAACCGGCGTAATCAACGAAGCGAACAAAATCAAAACACTGGCTAGGATCAAGCCCTCTAGCTTGCATATCAGGCGTTAGGGTATACACGTCCACACCATCGGCTACTCCTTGCAAGACCGACGTTTCTGGACTTGAAATACCTGCATATACCGCGTTTTCTATTAATAGTATGACATCGCCATCACGCGCTCTTTCAACGCAGCTTTGTAACGCGTAGCTATCGGTACAGTTTTTGTTAACGACATATAACATTAGAAACTAAACACCTGATCCGCCGTCGCCATTTGACGCTTAATTTCATTACGAGAAGTAATTTTCACCGGTATCACTAGTTGTTCTGCCACCATCGCTCGCGCGTCCATCGACTCTTTTTCAACTGAAATATCATTTATATCGTAAACGGATAAAGCCTTAAGAATCGGCGACACATCTTTTAAACCGATCACTTCAGGTTGTTGCTGTTTCATTAAGGCATACACGCCATCGCCTTCAAATAGCAATACAACGCGCTGGTCAAATGCTGCAGCCATGAGGGCCATATCCAGAAACTCCTGCGCACAAACATTACCGTGTAATGGTTTGTCGATAATAAAAAAAAGGCTCTTCACATTAAGCACCAAAGGTAATATGACGATCTGCTTCAATAACTGATTCCATTAACAAACCCAGCCCCGCTATGCGAAATCCATCTGCCACAGCATTATCATAGCCCCCCACTTTTTTTGCCACCGAGTGTTCGAGCATGCCCCTGCGTTGAGCCGATGAAACACAAACCACTAAATCAACGCCTTGTTCGGAGTGCAACTTAGACCACCTTTTCACGATATCTCTTTCATCACCCGGCGGTCTTGAATCACGAAGCGCGTTATAAATACCGTCGTGATAAAAAAAAACGCGGTAAACTTCATGCCCAGCCAGAATCGCCGCCTGAATAAAGTGCCAGGCACTGTCCGCGGCTTGATGCTGGTAAGGACTGGCGTTAATTTGAATAGAGATTTTCATTTAACTTGCTTTTAAACTCAATTAGACTGGAACTTCAAACCGAAAATGATTACATCAATATAATACCATGCGTAGTTTTCCTGCCGCACTGCTAGCCTGTACATTGACCTTTATTTTTATCGGTAACGCACTTCTTTGGCCAAAGAATAGCTTCGCCAATAACCGGATTAAGCTGCCTGATATTGGCAATACATCCAATATTATTATTTCAGGCGAATTAGAGAAAAAATTAGGTGAGGCCTTCCTCAGAAGCATCCGGCGCAGCGTTCCCTTGAGTGGCGACCAGGAAGTCAATGATTACGCTCAGGAGCTTGGGGCTAAGGTGGCCAAATTTAGCGAGCAGCCGGAGCGTGAGTTTAATTTCTTTGTCGTTCAAGACGATCGCATCAATGCTTTTGCGGGCCCCAACGGCAATATCGGAATCAACACCGGGCTTATATTAACGACCGAGTCTGAAAGTGAACTAGCCTCGGTTTTTGCCCACGAAATTGGCCACGTCACCCAGCAACATTTACAACGCGCCATTGAAACCGCGAGTCAAATGTCATTACCTAGCGCAGCTGCAACATTAGCCGCCGTTATTTTGGGTGTTGCAGTTCCTGGCGTCGGGCCGGCCGCGATTTTAGCCGTACAGGCTGGGCAGGTACAACAACAAATAAACTTTACCCGAAGCCACGAGGCTGAAGCTGACCGTGTAGGCGTGCAAAACCTGGCCGACGCAGGGTTTGACCCGCGAAGCATGCCCATTTTCTTTGGCCGATTACAAGACGCCACGCGTTATTACGGGCAAAAAATTCCCGAAATTCTACGCACCCACCCAATGCCCGTTTCGCGCATGTCCGACACATCCGCAAGAGCAGCTAAATACCCATACAAGCAAGTTGAGGACTCTCAAGATTTTCGCCTAATTAGAATGAAGCTTCGCGTCCAGCAACATCAAATACCGACCAGAGAAGTGATTGAGGAACTCGAAAATGAAACTCGACAGGGCACGCAAGATCAAAAGGACGCAGCAACGTATGGGTTAGCTTTAGCGCTAATGAAAGACAGGCAGTTTGATAAGGCACGAAAACTACTTGAGCCATTGAACAAGCGTAATCCCCAGCAACTGCATTACTTAACAGCGAGGGCGCTCAACGAGTATTACGATGAAAAACAACCCACCTCTTTAGCCTTATTTCATCAAGCCAGGCAACTGTTTCCAAAAAGTCGCTCTGTTAACTTACTCTACGCAAAGGTTCTTTTGCACAATGGAAAACCAGAGGAAGCTTTACCTTTTCTGAACCAGGATTTAAAGCTTTACAGCCCAACTCCTGGTGTATTTGATCTCCTTTCTATCGCTTACGGCCAAATTAATAATCCCGTTAGAGGGTTTCAATATAGAGCCGAATATTTTTATTCGCTCGGGCATACTAAAGATGCCATTATTCAGCTGGAACAAGCTTTGCGTGCAGCCAATAATAACTTTTACCTGAGCAGCCAAATTGAAAACCGGATAGGTCAAATGACGGCCGAACTGGATGCCCCACCCCTGTTCTAAAGAACCCAAATACAGCATGATGAACTTTGAAAAACCTCCCAGTCTGTTTAGGCGACTTGCCGTTATTACCTACGACTTATTATTACTGATCGCGGTATTATTTTTTGCCACACTCATCTTATTACCCTTCCAGGAAGGCAATTCATTCCAGCCAAACTCCTGGTTGTACCCACTGTATTTATTAGCCATTAGCTTCCTCTTTTATGCCTGGTTTTGGACTACCGGAGGGCAAACGCTCGGCTTAATGGCATGGAAGCTCCGTGTTGCTAATGCAGATGGTAGCGATATCGGATGGAAACAATCGTTGATACGTTTTAGCTGTGCCATTTTTTCATGGGCACTTTTCGGATTAGGTTTTTTCTGGATCTTCTTCAATAAAGAACGATTAAGCTGGCACGATATCGCCTCGAAAAGCCGCCTAATCTGGAAACAATCGAAATGAGCTAACCCATCCGACGAAT
>JASJGO010000053.1:0-8143 GCA_033791505.1 Cycloclasticus sp. | reverse complement strand
TGTGCAGTTTCATGGTGACTTTGGACCCGGCGGTGGTTTTCAGGCGGGTGTAATTTTTAGTGCTGCGATTATTTTGTATGCGCTAGTCTTTGGCGTTGATAAGGCCAAAAGAGTTATTACACCGCATGTTTTACGTTTACTTGCAAGCCTAGGGGTGCTGATTTATGCCGGCACAGGTGTTGCGACTATATTGTTGGGCGGTAATTTTTTAGAGTACGGTGTGCTGGCTTCGTCACAAGTGGCCGGTCAACACCTTGGAATTCTGGTGATTGAATTGGGCGTGGGTATCACTGTGATGTCAGTGATGTTGATTATTTTCTTTGCCTTTGCGGAACGTGGACAAGCTGTTCTGAGTACGAAAGCTGAATCGGAACGGGGGTAAGTTATATGGACATGATTCTGGGGCATTACAATTACTGGATGGTCATCATTATTATGATGGCAGGGTTTTATACGGTTATTAGCCGTGGCAATCTGGTGAAAAAAATTGTCGGTTTGAATATTTTTCAGGTATCGGTTTTTTTGCTTTATATCAGCATCGGTAATGTGAAAGGCGGTGCAACACCCATCATAGAAAAAGGGGTTGATCTTTATTCAAACCCTTTACCGCATGTTTTGATCCTTACCGCTATTGTGGTGGGCGTGGCAACCACAGCGCTGGGTTTAGCGTTAGTGGTACGTATTAAGGAAGCCTACGGCACCATTGAAGAAGACGATATTCATAATCAGGA
Source organism: Cycloclasticus sp. (assembly GCA_033791505.1). Lineage (GTDB taxonomy): Bacteria > Pseudomonadota > Gammaproteobacteria > Methylococcales > Cycloclasticaceae > Cycloclasticus. Next base: position 7,412 of record JASJGO010000053.1, on the reverse strand, counting down.
TCAATCGCTGTGATAGAAAACCATTTAAGCCTACTGTTGGTTGCGCTACCGTTACTCGCGGCTCCTATTGTTGCTGCGCTACCAAATGGACGCTTGCCTTGGGCGCTGAGCACGTTAGTTAGTTGGTCAGTCTGTTACCTGGCTGCGTGGCAATTAATGAATGTCAGCAGCGGTCAGGTTATTAGTTATGAACTCGGTGGCTGGGCGCCACCTTGGGGCATTGAGTATCGCATTGATGCAGCCAATGCCTTAGTGGCTTTAATCGTCTCGGGTATTGCTGCGTTGACCTTACCGTATGCACTGAAAAGTGTAATTAAAGAAATTCCGCAACATCAGCACGCGCTTTTTTATGCGGCCTTTATGTTGTGCCTAACCGGCTTGTTAGGTATCGCGCAAACAGGGGATTTTTTTAACCTGTTTGTGTTTTTAGAAATTTCTTCGTTGTCATCTTATGCGCTAATTAGTCTAGGTAAACAACGTCAGGCACTGACGGCGGCTTACCAATACTTGATTATGGGTACGATTGGCGCAACGTTCTTTATTATTGGTGTTGGTTTGTTATATGCCATGACCGGCACGCTCAATATGGCAGACCTGGCGCAACGCTTACCTGAACTCTATGACCATCGCACTATTCATACGGCGTTTGCCTTTATTATGGTGGGCTTTGCGTTAAAACTGGCGTTGTTCCCGTTACACCTTTGGCTACCGAATGCGTATACCTATGCACCGACGGTGGTAACGATTTTTCTCGCCGCAACGGCAACCAAGGTTGCGGTGTATGTGATGTTACGCATGGTGTTTACGGTGTTTGGCTTTTCATTTATTGAAAACACACCAACGGACGAATTGTTCCTACTGTTGTGCGTAACGGGTATTTTATCCATGTCGTTTTATGCCATTTATCAAAAAGACAGTAAACGGTTACTGGCTTATTCCAGTGTGGCTCAAATCGCGTATATGATGCTCGGTATCGGCCTAGGCAGTGTGTTAGGTGTTACCGCGACCTTAGTTCATTTGTTTAATCATGCCTTAATGAAAGGAGCCTTGTTTATGGCGATTGGTGCCTTGATTTATCGGGTGGGTTCGAGTCGTCTGGAGCATTTCTCCGGTTTAGGTAAACAAATGCCGTGGACGTTTGCAGCCATTGTAATTGGCGGGCTTAGTTTAATTGGTGTGCCGGGGACAGCCGGGTTTATATCCAAATGGTATCTGGTGCTCGCGGCGATTGAACAACAACACTGGCTGATTGTCGGCGTAATTTTGATGGGCTCGTTGTTGGCCGTTGCTTACGTCTGGAAAATGATTGAGGTGTTGTACTTTAATGCAACGGATGAAAGGGAACAACAGAACACCGCAGTAAAAGAAGCGCCGTTAATGATGCTTATCCCTATGTGGGTATTGGTGTTAGCCAATATCTATTTTGGCTTTAATACGGAATTGACCGTTGGTACGGCTGAGCAGGCGGTCAAACTTCTAATGCCAAGTGCGAATTAATGAGACTGAATAAATGATTAGCCTAGCAAGTGAACAATTAATCATACTGGCTATTGTATTGCCGTTGCTCGCAGCGGTTTTAATTGTACTGGCAGATAAACGCCCCAATCTGCGCGAAGCGATTACGCTGATTAGCGCCTCGGTTGTTGCCCTGCTGGTTATTACCCTGGCAACACGGATTAATGCAGGAGAAAGCCCGGGCTTTGATGTGTTTGACGTGGTACCGGGTATCACCGTAAGCTTTTCGATTGAACCGCTGGGTATGCTGTTTGCCTTAGTGGCAGGTACCTTGTGGTTAGTGACGTCTATTTATGCCATTGGGTATATGCGGGGTCATCATGAAAAAAATCAAACCCGCTTTTATGCCGCCTTTGCCATAGCCATTAGTAGTACCTTGGCCGCCGCTTTCTCCGGTAATATGTTCACCTTATTTCTGTGTTATGAAATTTTAACCCTATCAACGTACCCCTTAGTGACCCATGCAGGTACCGCTGAAGCCAAGCGCAGTGGGCGAATTTACTTGGGTATTTTGTTGGGCACGTCGATTGGCTTTCAATTATTAGCAATTTTAATTACCTGGTCAGTGGCCGGTACGCTCGACTTTCAGCAGGGGGGCATCCTCGCTGGCAAATTAGACCCTGCTTACGCCGGTATTCTTTATGCCTTGTTTATTTTCGGTGTGGGTAAAGCAGCCATCATGCCGTTTCATAAATGGCTACCCGCTGCTATGGTCGCGCCGACACCTGTCAGCGCTTTGTTACACGCCGTTGCGGTGGTGAAGACGGGCGTATTTACGATATTAAAAGTGACCCTTTATATATTTGGTAGTGATTTTATTACCAGCTCAGGTGCAAGTGACTGGATAATTTGGTTTGCCGCGGTGACCATTTTACTGGCCTCGCTTATCGCGATGACCAAGGACAACCTTAAAGCCCGTTTAGCCTACTCAACCATCAGTCAACTCAGTTATATCGTATTGGGTGCGCTTATCGCGGTAGAAATGAGTTTGGTCGGCGCGTCTATGCATATTGCGATGCACGCGTTTGCCAAAATTACCTTGTTTTTTGCCGCGGGTGCGATTTTAGTGGCGGCACATAAAAAGAATATCAGCGACATGGGCGGCTTGGGTCGTGCCATGCCCTTTACTTTTATTGCGTTTACCATTGGCAGTTTGAGCATTATTGGCTTACCCCCGTTTGGTGGTATGTGGAGTAAGTGGTATTTAGCCTTAGGTATGGTTCAAACGGAACAATGGATATTATTGGCGGTATTAATGATGAGTTCATTGCTCAATATTGCCTACCTGTTACCGATTTCAGTTCGTGCGTTTTTTGCTAAACCAAAAGGGGGCGTCGTGTACACAGAAGTAAAAGAAGCGCCACTCAGTATGTTAATTGCCATTGGCTTAACATCACTGGCTTGCATCGTTTTATTCTTTTATCCCGACCCGTTTTATAACCTTGCTGTTGATGCAGCGACAGGCCGTTGAGGGGAACAGGTATGTCAAATAAAGTGACTGATGAAAAAACCTATCTATTTGATAAGCCGCGTAATGTCTCACGTCTGTTATTAGGTTTTTATATTATTTGTGGGGGCTTGTTTGTTGCCGACTTTGTTGTGCATCGTCATTTGGTGCACCCATGGGAAGGCTTCCCTGGCTTCTATGCCATTTATGGTTTTGTTGCCTGTGTGGTGTTAGTTGTTATTGCGAAAGAAATGCGCAAACTACTGATGCGAAAAGAAGATTATTACGATGTAAAGGAAGAAAATCATGATATGGACGAGTAGTCTGCCACCCTTCATTCCTTTTTTTATTGCCGCATTGCTGGTACTGGTCACCCGTGGGCATCTTCGTAGTGTGATTCTACTGGCAACCCCTGTTCTGGGTGGCTTGCATTTATGGTTAGACGTACAGCCGTTTGTACCTATGGTGGCAAGCGATGCGTTAGTTACAGCAAAAGAGCTGTCATACACATTGAATATGTTTAGTTATCAACTTGAATTTATGCGAGTCGATAAACTGAGTTTATTATTTGGTTATCTGTTTCATATTGCTAGCTTCATCGCTATTATTTATGCCCTGCATGTGCGTGACACCACACAGCAAGTTGCCAGCTTACTTTATGCTGGTAGTGCCTTAGGTGCTGTGTTTGCAGGTGATTTGATCAGTCTGTTTATTTTTTGGGAAGGTTTGGCGTTGAGCTCGGTGTTTTTAATTTGGGCTCGCCGTTCTGAACAGGCAATAAAAACAGGCACGCGCTATTTAATTTTTCAGGTGGTGTCAGGGGTATTATTACTGGCCGGCGCCTTGATTCATTTCAACCAAACGGGCTCAACTGACTTTAATTTTATTGGTATCGAAAGTACAGCAGGGTGGTTAATCCTAATCGCTTTTGGCATTAAAGCAGCCTTTCCTTTTTTACATACCTGGTTAACCGAAGGGTATCCGGAAGCCACACCCACCGGTACGGTATTTTTGTCTGCTTTTACCACTAAGGTGGCTGTATACGCCTTAGCACGGGGTTACCCAGGCACAGATTTACTGGTTTACGTTGGTGCTGCAATGACGTGCTTCCCAATTTTTTATGCCGTCATCGAAAACGATCTTCGCCGTGTGCTGGCTTATAGCATGATCAACCAGGTTGGCTTCATGGTGTGCGGTATTGGTATCGGTACGGCTCTAGCGTTAAATGGTGCCGTGGCGCATGCATTTAATGATGTCATCTTTAAAGGGCTGTTATTCATGAGTATGGGCGCAGTGTTGTATCGTGTGGGCCATATTAATGGCTCCGACTTAGGCGGGCTGTATAAGTCCATGCCAAAAACGGCGATGCTATGTATTGTTGGCGCAGCATCTATTTCAGCGTTCCCACTCTTTAGTGGCTTTGTTAGTAAGTCCATGGTGATGGCTGCGATGTTACAAGAAGGACATAACTATTTATGGCTGATGCTGTTGTTTGCTTCAGCTGGTGTGTTCCATCACGCAGGGATTAAGATTCCTTACTTTGCTTTCTTCCATCATGACTCGGGTATTCGTGTTAAAGAAGCGCCGACTAACATGTTGATAGCGATGACTATTTCCGCTGTGTTATGTGTTTTCATTGGCTCGCAACCGCAATATCTTTACGCCTTATTACCGTGGAAAGTTGAATACTGGCCGTATGATATGACTCACGTGTTGGCACAATTACAAATACTGTTCTTCTCAGCGTTAGCTTTTGTATGGTTAAACAAACAAGGCCTATACCCACCTGAGCTTCGTTCTGTGAATATTGATTTTGAATGGGTCTACCGAAAACTGTTGCCTGCAACTGGCCGTGTAAGCTTTAAGGCCTGGCAAAGCCTTAATAGAGCTACTACAGGAGCTGTACAACGAAGCTGGCAGGGTTTTCAATCTGTGTTTCAGGCGAGCAGGTTATCGCAATATCACTTAGCCAGCAGTTGGCCGACAGGCAGTATGGTGCTATGGATTGGAGTGATATTGGGTGGCTATTTATTGGCGGATGCTTACTATTAAATAATAGCCCTAAACCTAAAGTAGCCCTACAAGAAAACCCAAAATATTTAAGCGTACCTGAACTGGCTTAAAGAATTTTCAACAGTATTTAGTTGATGTGCCAGGTCAATACAGTTGGTCGAGTTATGCTTGTAATGCACTTGATGTTGAAACAGAGTTGCGCCACCGCACGAGCTATATGTTGCATTAGGACTAACAAGGGATAAAAGACTAGAAAACTGGGTAGACCGAAGAGGAAGCCTGGTGATGAAAATTAATTTTACTCTGACCCATATTGATGAAACGCATAAAAAAACGAGGCCTAAGGCCTCGTTTTTTTAGTTTACGAATGGGCTCGTTTCGTTACGGGAAAATCGCCGTTACCTGAATCGCAATGCGGTCGTCAACACCATCCAATTGTGCGTTGGGTCCTGCACCACCAGCAAATTTAGTTGCTTCAGCGTCAGACTTTTCGTAGTTTACGGCGACACGAATAGTTTTTGTAAAGAAGTACTGCGCTCCAACGGTTATTTTGTCGAACTCAGTTTCAAACATATCGCCTTTCATGCGAACGTAATTGTCATAACGCAAATCAAGTTCAATTTTTGTTTTAGGGATTCTGTAACCCAGCTCAACGTAATAACCTTCAGCCTCGCCTTTAGCGCCAACACCAACTGGGGCATTCGGCTTGCCTTGGCCTGGGCCTTGACCGAAACTTGGGTTATGAACCCCAAGGTAGATCATACCGTCACCTTCCATATACTCTGCTGTAGCGCGCCAGGGTTTGTTCAGGTATTTAATACCCAGGCCACGGCGTTCGCGGTCATATTCTTCGGGGTTATGCGTAAAGTCATTGCTTAAATCGGCGGTGCGTTCACCGTCCTGAGACCAGGCGAATACTTTAAAGCCGTCGCGCTTAGGGCCTTTACCACCAAATATTTTTTCTGCAGAGAGGTATAAGTGAATGTCTTTATTGTCGTCGTTATCGTTAAAGTTTAGCCCGTTACCGTTACCGTACATGGCGGCGTAAGACAGCTCCCATCCTTCGCCTACTTTAAAGGCGTCAAATACCTGAACGCCGACGTCGCGGAAGGCGCCTACGCTCTCTTCAAATCCGTAAAACTCTTTTCCAGATAGCGTTTGTGCGCCGATATTGGCGGTATAACGTTTATTTGGATGACGCTCTAGTAATAGCTGGTTAGTGACAGTGGTAAAGTTGACGTAATCAAACACGTGAATGGCTTGTAAGCCTTCTTCTGCCCCTGGCGTTTTAAATAAGCCGGCCCTAATACGCGCGCCCTTAATATGGTTAAAGGTCAAACTGGCGTCGGTTAAGCTGACGAAGTCGCTGTTGTTGGGATAGGTAATACCGTTTCTGCCAAATTCGGCGAGTAAGAAATAGTTGATTTTATCGTCAATCGCCGTTGCAACGCCGCGTAAACCAATTCGAGCGCGGTTGATGTTGAATTCTGATTGATCATCGAGCATCGGGCCGATTAATTTAGGCGGAATGTACTGGTTAGCAGCACTTGCATCACTAAAATCTTCCTGATACTGCGCCTGGATAAAGCCCCAAAGGTTAGCTGGGTTAGTAGAGCCGGGTTTTTCTGTACCCTGAAGTAATAGCCAGTTAGCAGAAAATGCCGCACTGCTAAAACTGAGTGCCAGGGCAGCTATGGAAAGCCCGACGAAGCGGGATGATTTGAAAGTTTTCATGTGTTCTCCTTCTCCCAGTGTGCTGGGATTGTTATAGGTTCTTTAAACAGTTAAGCCTGTTATTTAATGATGGTTCTATGGTCTAACGAGCAGGTAACCCTGGTCGGCTAATTCTTTAATGCGAATAATACCGCCGGGAACTACCGTTGAGTGACTATTAAGTTTAGGTTCTTTGCCCATTTTCTTGGTCATTTTTGCTAGTGTGTTAGCACAGGCTGCAAAACGCACACCACTGTTTTCAGCTAAACCATCAATCCGGCTGGCATTGCTGTTGTTAGCAAACAATAGTTTTAAACCAGGGCCAAAAGCCACGATTTCTACATCAGCGTTGTCGGGTCCGTAATGCTTCATAATATTGGCAGCAACATTGAGCACAAGCGCTTGTTTAGCTGGGTCGTTATCTGTGATCTGTAATACGAATTTATGTTCAGCGAATGCCTTGTCGTCTTCAGCGATCGCACTAGCGCTTGTAAGCAAGCTAGCAGCGGCTAGTAATACGAGCAAAAATACGGGTAATTTTATTTGTTCTAATAAATTGCTTTTTTTCATGATGTTTCCTCTTCTTTGAGTGGGTTTACTTATTTTATTATTGGTCCCGTGATTATTACGTTCGTCGATATAATCAAGATGTCAACAATACATTAGTTCTTATAGAAGTAAAGCAAAGTAATCTAGAATTTTTGTTATAACTAAATTTGTTACT
>JASJGO010000052.1:0-25089 GCA_033791505.1 Cycloclasticus sp. | reverse complement strand
CTTGCACCGTTACCTGCACTTTAAATAAACTAACCTGCTGATCTAAGTCAATTAGATAGCTCGCCCGCCATTGGTCATTTTGTTGTATTAATTGACTATTGATTTTAGCTTGATAAAACCCATAAACCTTCAGCATATCGCTTAATTCATCGACCGCTTTTTGATGCAGTTGCTGGAGCTGCCTTTGCGTTAAGCGTTCGCTGTCTTTTAGCCGATAAATACTTAAACCGCTTAATATAACGGCTGCTTTACCCTTCGGAGCACCCTCCAGTTCAACCGCAACTGACATTCCAGACGACTGAGCCTGGAATGCAACACATAGCAAGACAATACAAACCAGAACATTAATTCTAGTCTTCAATAAATCACACATTGTAGTCCCACCATATAAACCATATACCTTACCGAACCCGTCGGAGCACTAGAATAGATTGCACATTATAAGCTAATCACATTAATTCAAAATGAATGCTTTTATGGCATTAATATGAAGTCGAACTTCCTTAAACTAACACCACAGACACAGCAATGATACTGAACAAATTAATAGGGCTTTATCCCCTAGATCAGACTCATTTACTGATAAAGCGGTCAAAATTGATAAATCAATTTAACAACAAGCAATAAATTAACAAACGCGCAGTCGGGAAGGCAAAAAAAAGCCCACTGAATTTCAAGGGCTTTTCTTCTAAAGATGGTGGAGGGACAGGGATTCGAACCCTGGATGGTCGTTAAACCATGCTAGTTTTCAAGACTAGTGCATTCAACCGCTCTGCCATCCCTCCAATTTAAAGATGGCGAAAAAATAAACCTAAAGATTTACTTTCGAGAGGCGCATATTACTTAAGTCTGGCCTTTATTTCCAGTAGAAATATTAAAAGACTTGAAGTATTTTTATTAATCAGTACGATTGAACCTTCTTGGCTATTACCAGTCTTAGCCGATAAGTATTTATTAACATTTAGTGAGGTATTTAAGTGGACCAGTTTAATCGATCAATTACACGTAACGAAGCAAGCGTTCTAGCGACAAATAAGGTATTAAAAAATACCTATATATTGCTATCCATGACCCTGTTATTTAGTGCAGCAACGGCAGCATTATCCATGTCGATGAATATGCCTCACCCGGGTTTCATGATTACTATGATTGGCTATTTCGGCCTGTTATTCTTAACGAGTAAGCTAAAAAATAGTTCATGGGGCATTCTCTGTGTGTTTGCTTTAACCGGCTTTATGGGTATGACACTAGGTCCTATCCTCAATATGTACCTGAATGCATTTTCTAATGGTCATGAACTCATTATGACTTCATTAGGTGGCACCGGCGTTATCTTCCTTGCGCTGTCTGCTTATGCGCTAACGACCAAAAAAGACTTTAGCTTTATCGCTGGATTTTTAATGGTGGGCATTCTGGTGGCTTTTCTTGCCGGTATCGGCGCGATGATCTTCAGCATCCCTGCTTTGTCATTGGGCGTATCTGCGATGTTTATTATGCTGATGTCTGGCATGATTTTATATCAAACCAGCGCTATTATTCACGGCGGTGAAACCAACTACATTATGGCGACGGTTTCTTTGTATATCAGTATATTTAACTTGTTCACCAGCTTATTACATATTCTTGGCGCAGTGAGCGGTCGCGATTGAGTAAAAGCTTTTAAACATAAAAAAAGCCCCTTATTCAGGGGCTTTTTTTATGCGCGTTTGTTATTAAAGCGTTATCGTTTCAATAGCCCCCATATAGGGTTTTAAAACATCCGGCACCTTAATAGAACCATCGGCCTGTTGATAATTCTCCATCACCGCAATAAGAGTGCGACCTACCGCCAAACCAGAACCGTTGATGGTGTGCACCAACTCAGGCTTGCCGGTTTCTGGGTTGCGCCAGCGCGCTTTTAAACGGCGCGCCTGAAAGTCGTTAAAATTACTACACGATGAAATCTCACGGTAGCTGTCCTGCCCTGGAAGCCACACTTCAAGATCGTATGTTTTGGTCGCTGAAAAACCCGTATCACCTGAACATAGCAGCATTAAACGGTATGGTAAATTTAGCGCCTGTAAAATATTTTCTGCGTGTTGCGTCAGTTCTTCGTGCAGTCGTTCTGACTCATCCGCTTTGACAATTTGCACAAGCTCGACTTTTTCAAACTGGTGTTGGCGAATCATACCGCGCATATCTCGTCCGTAAGCGCCCGCTTCACTTCTGAAGCACGGTGTATGAGCGACGTATTTGAGCGGCATCTTGTCGGCATTGATAATTGCATCGCGCACCAGGTTGGTCACCGGTACTTCTGCGGTTGGTATTAAATAATAAGGCGAGTCACCCGACATCTTGAACAGATCCTCTTCAAACTTTGGTAACTGGCCGGTGCCAAATAAACTGTCTTTATTCACCAGATACGGTACGTAGGCTTCCCGGTAACCGTGCTGATCGATATGCGTGTCCAGCATAAATTGGGTCAAGGCACGCTGAAGTCGCGCTAATGAACCCGATAAGGTGACAAACCGAGCACCGGCAATTTTTGCACCAGCTTCAAAGTCTATACCACTTAAAGATTGCCCCAGATCAACGTGGTCTTTAACGTCGAAGTCAAAGTTTGGGATGGAACCCCATTTTCTGAGTTCGATATTTTGCTCTTCATCCTTCCCCGTGGGTACGTCATCGGACAAGATATTCGGCAGCGCGTATTGAATGCTCTGCATTTGCGCCTGGATGTCGTTCAAATCAGCTTCTGCCGCTTTCAACTCATCGCCTAATTGGGAAACGCTATCCAGTAACGGTTGAATGTCTTCGCCTTTAGATTTGGCAATACCGATAGATTTAGCACTGGTATTACGCTCGTTTTGTAGCGTTTGCGTTTTAACCTGAATCGCTTTGCGTCGTGTTTCGAGCGCAGTGATCAAATCTACATCTAGATCGGCACCATGGCGCTGCATGGCTTTTTTAACGTATTCCGGGTCATTTCTTAAAAGCTGTGGGTCAAGCATATCGCTTTCCTTTAGTTTAGGTTTAGTGGTGTTGTTCAGCCAGCCAACTAATGGCCTGAGTGACATTAAAGTGTTCTTTCAGATATTCAATAACGCTTAATACGTTATTCGAGTTATCAAAAAACTCGACGGTTATCGGCAGATCAAACGATAAGTCAATTAATGACGAGTCGTGTATTTCTCCCGACTGACCATAACCTTCGACTCCCCTAAAAGCGGTTGCGCCGGCAATTTTTTCACTGTCGTGCAGATATTGCATCATTTGCTTCAGCTGATGATCCGCCTCGGTTAAATAAACTCTAGCGACACGAACGGTTTCTGTTTTCATAATTGCCTCACAACTTGTAGTCCGCACCAGGCGGCCAGTACACATAAAACAACGCTAGCTAAAATATTCAGCATTGCCTTCAGTAAATAGCCCTGCTCTATCAGGTTGATCGTTTCAATAGAAAAGGTTGAAAATGTGGTGAACGCGCCCAGGAAGCCAACCAATAAAACCGCTCTTATTTCTGGCGAAACAGACATCCGTTGCAAAAATAATTCATACAATAGGCCCATCGCCAAGGAGCCCAGCACGTTTACCACCAACGTGCCGTAAGGAAAGCCTTTGCCAAACCAGCCATGGACGCCAGTCGATACGAGATAGCGCAATACTGCGCCAATAGATCCACCTGCGGCAATTGCAAAAAGTTGCGTCATTAGTTTTAGTCTTATTGAGTTAAAACGGCCATTTTACGGACATCTGGTGATTCAATCACCCCCTTTTCGGTCACAATAGCAGAAATTAGCCCCGCAGGGGTCACGTCAAAAACTGGATTTAAGGCATCCACCAGTTCACTGCTGTAATGATCCGGCAAAATCTCAGCGCTGGATCGGTGTTCAATCGTAATATCTTTGCCCGTTTTAGCCGATAAATCGAGTGTTGTGGTCGGTGCTACCACCATCACTTTAACGCCGTGATGTTTTGCCAATACCGCCAGCGAATAGGTGCCCACTTTATTAGCAATGTCGCCATTTATGCATATCGTATCCGCGCCCACCACGACCCAGTCAATAAGACCTTGCTGCATTAAAGAGGCGGCGCTACTATCTGCTATCAAGGTGACCGGGATATGGTCCTTCTCAAGCTCCCACAGCGTAAGCCGCGCTCCCTGGTTCCAGGGTCGCGTTTCAGCCGCGTAAACCTTATCAATCAAACCCTTTTCCACCCCGGAACGAATCACCCCCAGAGCGGTGCCGTAACCACCCGTGGCTAACGCACCCGCATTGCAATGCGTCAGTACACGAGTTTTTTTATTGAAACAGCTCGCGCCGAGTTCACCCATGGCCAGGTTCGCCCGTATATCATCGGCTAACCATTCATTGGCCCATAACAACAATTCGTTTCCCGGATCGGTCATCGTTTTAACGACCGTTCTCGCCGCATTGAGTGCATTAAATAAATTAATCGCCGTAGGACGAGACGAGGCAATTAAATCCAGTTTGGCATTAAAGGCTTTGTCAAAATCATTCGTTTGATCAGCTAACACCTCTTTTGAAGCCAGTACCGCACCATAAGCCGCGGCTATACCAATCGCTGGCGCTCCGCGTACGACCATGTCTTTGATCGCCTGATACAGGGCTTGCGTGCTGGGTATATCTAGATATACTTCTTTTTTAGGCAGCTGCCGCTGATCTAATAAGCGCAAGCCATTGTTCTGCCAACTGACGGGACGAATGGTGTCATATAACAAACGTTCTTTATTTATCACTGTATGCAAGTTTCCCTTCAAATAAATGCCCGCTGGATTATACCGGTAGACCCCGAAAATAGCGTATTGGAATATCACGCCGTTATTATTCAAGACGATAAGATCATCGATATTTTGCCGCAAGATAAGAGTGAAAAATATCTCGCCGATGAATTAATTGTACTAAATGATCACGCCTTAATGCCGGGCTTTATTAACGCCCATACGCACGCGTCGATGAGCCTGCTTAAAGGCCTCGCCGATGACTTGCCGCTGGAAGAGTGGTTGCATGAACATATATGGCCAGCTGAAACGGCATTAGTTGATGAACAGTTCGTTCACGATGGTTCGCAACTCGCCATCGCCGAGATGATCAGAAGCGGCACAACCTGTTTCAATGATATGTATTTCTTTATCGACCAAACGGCCTTAGCGGCCATACAGGCCGGTATTAGAGCCTGCATTGGTATCCCCATTATTGATTTCCCTACGCGTTGGGCAAAAGATCTGGAAGAATACATTGATAAGGGCCTGGTCGTACTGGACCGATTTAAAAATGAGGAATTAATTAGCTTCTCTTTCGCCCCCCACGCCCCTTACACCGTTTGCGATGCTTCGTTAAAAAGAATCCAGCCGTTAATGGACGAACTTTCATTACCCATGCACATTCATTTGCACGAAACCCGTAAAGAGGTCGAGCAATCCATCGCGCAGCACGGCATAACACCACTAGCCCGCTTAAAAGGATTAAACCTACTTGGGCCGGAGCTTATTAGCGTACATATGACAGAACTGAGTGACGTTGATATCCAGCAACTCGCCGAATATGGCGTTCACGTGGTGCATTGCCCGGAATCGAATCTCAAGTTGGCGAGCGGGTTTTGCCCTGTATCCGCCTTACTTGATGCGGGTGTAAACGTCGCTCTGGGAACAGATGGCTCGGCCAGTAATAATGATATTGATATGCTTGGCGAATTACGAACGGCCGCCTTATTAGCCAAGGGTGTCGCTGAAAAGGCAGACGCACTACCCGCTTATCAAGTCATTCGTATGGCGACCATCAATGGCGCTAAAGCATTGGGGCTGGATCATAAGATAGGCTCTTTGGAAATAGGTAAGCAAGCCGATATACTGGCGATTGATTTAAACACGATAGAGATACAGCCCGTTTATGACGTGATATCTTCTATCGTTTATTCCGCCAATAGATCTCAAATCACTGATCTATGGGTCGCCGGAAAAGCGCTGATGAAAAACCGAAAACTTACCTCGCTAGATGAAGAACGTTTATTGAGTAAGGCGCAACAATGGCACGAAAAAATCAACCCGTTCCATCATCAGTCTTTTGAAAACGGTGTAAAATAACGCCATGAATCAGAAGCAAGAAAATGTAAATCCCGATGAAATTGAAAAGTTCGGCTCGATGGCCTCACGCTGGTGGGACCCCGATGGCGAATTTAAAACGCTTCATCAAATCAACCCCCTACGCCTGCAACTGATCGATAAAACGATTTCTTTAAAAGGTAAAAAAATACTCGATGTGGGTTGCGGTGGCGGCATTCTTTCCGAAGCGATGGCGGCCAAAGGGGCCGACGTAACGGCGATTGATTTAGCCAAAGAGCTGATTGATGTTGCCGAATTGCACAGCCTGGATACCGGTATCGAGGTCAATTATCAACTCATCAGCGTTGAAGATCTGGCGCAACAACAAGCCGCCAGTTTTGACACCGTTACTTGCATGGAAATGCTCGAGCACGTCCCCGACCCTGTAGCTATTATTCAAGCCTGCTCTCAACTGGTAAAACCGGGTGGTTATGTTTTTCTGTCGACCTTAAACAGGAATCCAAAATCCTATTTATTATCGATTATAGGCGCAGAATATATCCTCGGGATGCTACCGCGAGGCACGCACGATTACGCCAGTTTTATCAAACCATCTGAGCTGGCCGCCTGGAGTAGAGAGGCTAAGCTAGAACTGATGGATAGCCGAGGTATCGAATACAACCTGTTAAACAAGTCGTTCTCCATGACGCAAGGCATCAGCGTTAACTATATCTGCATCTTCAAAAAATCTGATGAGACCACTTAGCAAACCATGTCTCACGGTATACCTATTAACAACGTAGAGGCCGTTCTATTTGATCTGGACGGTACCTTAGTCGACACCGCGCCTGATTTAGCCTGTGCGTTAAATGCCGTTTTACAACAACAGCAATTAGAAGCCCTGCCGTACTCTGTGATACGCCCAATTGTTTCTAATGGTGCAGACGCGTTAATAAAGTTTGGTTTTGGATCGGAACTTCCCGACGAACAATACCAAACGATCAAATCAAATTTTATCCGCTATTATCAACAAAACATTGCCGCTCAATCTATCTTATTCACCGGTCTGGAACAGGCTTTACAACATTTAGAAAAGGCAGAAATTCCCTGGGGAATCGTCACCAATAAACCGGAATACCTAACGCGACCTTTACTCGAAAAAATGGACTTGTATCTGCGGGCGGGCTGTATTGTTTGCGGCGATCAGGTCAATAACCCAAAACCCCACCCAGAACCCATTTATTTAGCCTGCCAACAACTGGGTGTACTGCCGAGCAACGCGGTCTATATTGGTGATGCCGAACGTGATATAAGATCAGGCAGATTGGCCGGTTTAAAAACCATCGCTTGTGCTTATGGCTACATTCCAGCGACTGATGACATTAATAATTGGCAGGCAGATAGTATTATGCAAAATTCATCGGAGCTTCTTGAGTGGCTTCTAACACTGTCATAATAATAAACAATTAAGTAAACGCCTTTAGATATGATCGACACCATAACGAGCAATGACCTTTTAATCTTTAGCGGCGGCTTAGTACTTGGCCTAGTTATTTGCTATATCATCATGTCGCGCATTGCAGTCCAGCTTAAAAACAAATTGTTATCGTACGAAATCCGCTTATCCGTTGAAGAAGAGCTAAATCAAAAAGCAAAACTCAACGAAGCAAATTTAATGCAGAGCTTTCGCGATAGTTTTTCGGCGCTTTCTGGTCAGGCCCTGCGGGAAAATAACGAAGAGTTTTTAAAGCTCGCGCGCGAAAACTTCAGTAAGCAACAAAATACTGCAGAGTCACGGCTAAGCGAAAAAGAAAAGGCTTTCGCGGACCTGGTGTCGCCGATTAAAGATATTCTTAAAAAAACCGATGAACAGCTCAAAAAACTAGAGGCCGATAGACAACAATCGCACGGTTCGATCAGTCAGTTCTTACAGAATATGACAGAAACACAAAACCAGCTACAAAGTGAAACCAGGAATTTGGTTCAAGCCCTTCGACGACCTGAAGTACGCGGCCAATGGGGCGAACTCACATTAAAGCGACTGGCTGAATTAGCGGGCCTCGTTGAACATTGTGATTTTTTTGAGCAAGAACACGTCAGTACCTCCGAAGGCGCTATGCGGCCAGATATGATCATCCGTATGCCCGATCAGCGGGATATCGTGGTCGACGCGAAAACGCCTTTAGACGCTTATTTAACGGCCATCGAACAAACTGATGATGCGAGCCGTCAAGTACACTTAATACGTCACGCCAAACAGGTTAGAGAACGAGTAAAGGAGCTTTCAAAAAAGGCTTACTGGGCGCAATTCAAAAATACGCCCGATTTCATTGTGTTATTTATACCCGGCGATCAGTTTTTAAGCGCCGCTCTTGAACTGGACCGCACTTTGCTAGAAGACGCTCTGGCGCAACACGTTATTTTAGCCACGCCGACCAGTTTAGTGGCGCTACTTCGCGCCATCGCCTTTGGCTGGCGTCAGCAAGCGACGACCGAAAACGCTGAGACCATCAGAAAACTTGGCGAAAGTATGTACGCTCGACTATCGACCTTTGTTGAACATATGAGCAGAGTCGGTAATGCATTAGATAAAAGCGTCGACCATTACAATAAAGCCGTCGGCTCTTTAGAGCGACAGGTATTCCCGACTGCGCGTAAGTTTAAAGATATGGGCATCGAAACGCCTAAATTACTTCCCGAAATTGAACCGATTGAAAAATCATCACGCCAACCCACTAGTTCAAAAAAATTAAACGATGAATAAGCCTGTACCTGTTCCTACAGAAAAAATAAAAGCCAAGCAACTAAACGATCACGTATACCTGGTGACGGGTGCTACCGGCGGTTTAGGCCGAGAAACATCATTGGCTTTAGCCAAACTGGGCGCAACGGTTATTTTGACCGGTCGCAATGAAGATAAATTAAATCGTTTATACGATGATATTGAACAATCCGGTTACCCTATACCAGCCATCATTCCTTTTGATTTAGAACAAACTGACGTGCAGAATTACACGCAATTAATAGAATCTATTTATAGTGAATTCAAACGGTTAGATGGAATAGCTCATGTAGCATGCCAGCTTGGCGTTATCGGCCCCATAGCCAGTCAAGACGCTGCGGAATGGATTAAAGTACAGCAGGTTAATCTGAATGCCTGTTTTTTACTTAATAAGGTTAGCCTGCCTTTATTGGCACAGTCTGGCGAAGCATCCATCACCTTTGTGTCTGATTCATCTGCTCGACACAGTAAGGCCTACTGGGGCGCCTACGGCGTGTCAAAAAAGTCCGTTGAAAGCTTCGCCTCTATGCTCGCCGACGAACTGGAAGGCAGTTCTGTTAACTGCAATGTTTTTATTCCTGGCCCGAGTATTTTACCGATTAGAAAGAAAACACATCCGGGTGAAGAGAATGCAAATTTACAGCCAGCGGCATCTGTAGCAGAGGCGGCGCTGCAAGTTATTCTGTCGAAAGATAGTGGGCAAATCTACGAATTATGAGCGGTAGCTAGCAACAATGCCCTTTAGCGTTTCACAAAAACGATCCACCTCATCGCTGGTATTTTGTACGCCTAAACTAATTCGGATTGCGCTTAGTGATTGGCGGGCGTTATAGCCCATAGCGATAAGCACCGGGCTAGGCTTTAATACGCGGCTGGAACAGGCTGAACCACCTGAAATACAAATACCCTGACGGTCCATCATCATCAGCATCATTTCGCCATCCATGCCATCAATGATGACCTGAGTCGTATTTGCTAACCTGTCCGCCCGTTCAGCGACGATGCTGAGATCAGGTATCGTACGTAATTGTTGCTCAAGCTGGTTTTGTAACGATAAAAGTTGCTGCCTTCTTTGCTCTAGCTCTAATGAAGCGAGTTCAGCCGCTTTACCAAAGCCGACGATTGCAGCGACATTTTCGGTTCCAGGGCGCAATGAAAACTCCTGCCCTCCACCGTGCATCAATGGGTTTAACTGAACCGATTTATCGCAAATTAGCGCACCGACTCCCTTGGGACCATAAAGTTTATGCGATGAAAGCGTCATCAAATGGGCGCCCATACGCGCAAAATCAACCCGCGTTTTACCGGACGACTGCACCGCATCAACGTGGAAAATCGCCTGATCGTTATTTAATCCATTCCTCAGCAACTGTATATCCTGTATCACACCCGTTTCATTGTTCGCGTGCATAATACTGATTAAACCGGTATTACTTTTCAGCTGGCTATTGAGCTGATCTAGCGAGATACGACCATCGCTATCAACCGCTACCGCCTCTACCTCTACATTTTTTTGAGCTAAGTTTTTTAACGGATCAACCACTGAAGGGTGCTCGGTAGCGCCGTATAGAATATGTTGGCTGTTGTCGCTAAATGCTCCTAAAAGAGCCAGGTTATTGGCCTCTGTTCCACCGCCCGTAAAGACCACCTGTGCCGCTTCTGCATTAACTAACTGGGCGACCTGTTCGCGCGCCGTCTCAATCGCCGTTCTAGACGCACGACCTAAACGATGCGCACTGGATGGATTACCATAGAATGTTTTAAGGTACGGCTCCATCGATTCAAAAACACGTGGATCAATCGGACTTGTAGCATTGTGATCCAGATAGATCATGCTTGTTATGATCGTTTACCCTGACAAGTTGTGCCGGTGCCGTCATCAACCGGGTTACTGTTAATTTCTTCGACATCTCTTTCGTCGATTTTACCGCCTAAGGCTTTGATCTCATGGCACATTTGTTCCATTTCTTTGTCCATTTTGTGGATATGCTCCAGCATGCTATTAATAGCCACGGCTACTGGGTCTGGCATCTCCTGTGAGGCGCCGTACGCATCAAAACCAATTTTCTTGGCCATCGCCTCTTGTTCTGCGCTTGGCCTCGTAGATGCCTCGCTTACGATCCTTCCTGGAATACCAATAACCGTTGCGCCTTCTGGGACCGTGCGAATAACAACGGCATTTGAACCAATTCTCGCGTCATCACCAATTTCGATTGGACCCAGTACTTTTGCGCCGGCTCCAACAACCACCCCATCCCCGAGAGTTGGGTGCCGTTTGCCTTTCTGCCAACTCGTTCCACCGAGCGTTACACCGTGGTAGAGCGTACAGTCATCTCCAATAACAGCCGTTTCACCGATCACAACGCCCATACCGTGATCGATAAAAAAACGTCGACCTATCTCAGCACCGGGGTGTATTTCGACACCCGTTAGCCAGCGCGAGAAATAAGCGAAAAAGCGTGCAATGTACTTTAACCCGGATCGCCACAACCAATGATTTAGTCGGTGCAATAAAACAGCGTGGAAGCCAGGATACGTCGTCACTACCTCAAACTTATTGCGAGCGGCTGGGTCGCGTTCAAAAACGACCTCAATATCTTCTTTTAATTGATCAAACATAACTGATTAAACTCCTAAAGTTAGCCGTATTCTAACGCGTGTAAAGTGGCGAATAGTTGTTTTTTTGTGTATCAAACGTTTTTAGCTAAACCCCGTCTAACTTGTTGTTTATTGCCGTTAGTATGCCGCGCAAAATATTCACTTCTGTTCTATTTAAATCGGAGCGGTAAAAAATACGCCTGATACGTTGCTGAAGTCTTTTTGTTTTATACAGTTGTAAAAAGTCCGTTTTTTCCAGTGTGTTCAAAAAATGTTCAAAAAAACCTTCAAACTCCATACTCGTGGCGGGCCTATCTTCCGGCTCTGGTACATCAATAACCTGTTGGCCGATAACGGCACAATATATTTCGTAACTCAGCACTTGCACAGCTGACGCTACATTTAAGGAGCTAAACGCTGGGTTTGTTGGGATATGTAACAAGTGGTGGCATAGCTCAAGCTCTTCGTTGGTTAAACCTGAGTTTTCACGACCAAACACGAGCGCAATGGGTGCTTTTTTTGCCGCTGATACAGCTAATTCACAGCCCTGCTTGGGGCCCACTTCAGACCAGCCTAAGTGCCTGATCCTGGCGCTCGCACCTAAAACAAGCTCGCACGGTGCCAGCGCTTCTTGCAAACTGCTATATACCTGAGCACTGGCCAGAATATCATCCGCGCCTGAAGCCCTCGACGTCGCTTCTGCACTCGGGAAAATTTTGGGGTTAACGAGCGCTAAATCCGACAAACCCATGTTCTTCATTGCGCGTGCAGTTGCGCCTATATTCCCTGGATGCGAGGTTTGCACTAGAACTATCCTGATATTTGATAGTAATTCGCTATTTTCATCGACTTTCAAAAGACATTCTCCAACGGTATCTGTTATCCTTTCGCCATTTTAAAGCTTAGGCAAAATTATGCACCCAATGTTAAATATTGCTATTAGAGCAGCAAGACAGGCAGGCGATATTATAATACGTTCCGCTGACTCTATTGATACTCTTAAGATAACTATTAAGAGCCAAAATGATTTTGCTACCGAAATAGATCATCGCGCGGAAAGTGAAATTATCAATACGCTGCTCACAGCGTACCCTGATCATGGCATTCTAGCTGAAGAGTCTGGTTACACAAATCAGGACGCTGAATACATCTGGATTATTGACCCTTTAGATGGAACAACCAATTATATGCACGGTTTTCCACATTACGCCGTGTCTATTGCACTTAAAAAGGGTGACGTTGTTGAGCAGGCAGTTATTTATGACCCCGTTCGTCAGGATCTTTTCACCGCTTCTCGTGGAAAAGGCGCGATGCTAAATAACCGGCGGCTCCGCGTTAGTCGTCAAAGAAAGCTTGAAGGCGCTTTTTTAGGCACTGGTTTCCCCTTTAAAAACAGCACCAATATTGAGCCCTACCTTGATATTTTCCGCGATATCTTCACTACCACATCTGGTGTTAGGCGTGCAGGCGCAGCTTCTTTAGACCTGGCTTATGTAGCCGCTGGTAAACTTGATGGTTTTTTTGAAATTGGTTTAAAACCCTGGGACTTTGCGGCAGGACTACTGCTGATCCAGGAAGCAGGCGGCGTTATCACTGATTTTTCTAACAATCATGATTACTTTAAAAGCGGTAATGTTATCTGTGGCAACCCCACAATACATCGCGTGCTATTAGATAAGGTAAGCCCTCACGTCAAGAAAATAACCGGCTGATACACTCAGTCAGCCAAAAACGTGTATTGCTTAGATATTAAGTAGACACAAAAAAAACCGACGGCAATATTACTGACGTCGGTTTTTTATTGTTTTGGCCCTATTAACGCTTTAGCCAGATTTGAAGCATGAGCGCTTAAGGAATTTTATCCAGCTCTTCTTGATCTACCACTACAACCATCAGGTCAGCCTTACTAATGCCTAGCGCCAAAGTAATCGGGCTAGCGACATAAATGGATGAATACGTACCGACCACCACACCAACGATCAACGCTAATGCGAAATCGTGAATGATTTCACCACCGAAAATAAACAGTGCGATCAGCACTAATAAAGTCGTCAATGAAGTCATGATTGTTCTGCTAAGTGTTTGGTTTAGCGAGATATTGACTACATCAGTTGGACTACCCTTTCTTAACTTTCTAAAGTTCTCTCTAACGCGATCAAATACGACGATGGTGTCGTTTAACGAATAACCAATCACCGCTAAAATAGCCGCCAGTACGGTCAAATCAAATTCGAATTGAAATACCGAGAAAACACCCAACGTGATAATAACGTCATGCGCGAGAGCGGCGACAGAACCTAACGCAAAGCGATATTCAAACCGAAAGGTAACGTAAATAAGAATACAAATTAGCGCGTATAGAAGCGCCAAACCGCCGTCTTCTGATAATTCTTCGCCCACCTGTGGGCCAACAAATTCTGCTCGCCTTAACTCACCCTGTTGTGAAAACTGTTTATTGATTACGTCTAACATCTTATTGCTTAAAGCCGCAGTATTAAGCGCTTCATCTGGTAACAGCCTGATTAAAACTTCATTGGACGAACCAAAGTGTTGAACCACTGCACCGTTAAAATTAGCTTGATCAAGCAGGCCTCTTAATTCATCCAGTTTGACCGTCTCAGAAAAACCCATTTCAATTAAGGTACCGCCGGTGAAATCAATTCCTTTTTTCAAGCCTTGAGTGGCCAATGAAGCAATTGAAATAATAATCAGTAAAGAAGATAGGAAAAACGCTATACGGCGCTTGCTCAGAAAATCAATTTTGATTGTGTTTTGATCGTTCATAATTAAATCTTCAGTGTGTCTAGTTGACGGTGACCATAGCTTGCATTAACCAAGGCTCTTGTACCCACAATAGCGGTAAACATGGACGTTAAAATACCAATACTCAGAGTAATGGCAAATCCTTTAATCGGTCCGGTTCCAAAGCCAAACAGGATGATCGCAGCGATTAAGGTAGTGATATTTGCATCGGCGATGGTTGAAAAGGCTTTCTCGTAGCCTGCATGAATACTGGCTTGTGGCGAATTACCGTTCTTCAGTTCTTCTTTTATACGCTCAAAAATCAATACATTAGCATCAACGGCCATACCCACCGTCAGTACGATACCCGCGATACCAGGCAAGGTTAATGTTGCTTGCAGTATTGATAAAATAGCCAGAATAAAAATCAAGTTAGTCGCCAGCGCGATATCCGCAAAAAGACCAAATGTTTTGTAGTACACCGCCATAAAAATAAGCACCAGGACAAAACCAATCAATACGGAGTAAAAGCCTTTATCAATATTATCTTGCCCTAAGCTCGGACCAACCGTTCGTTCTTCAACAATATCAATCGGTGCTGCGAGTGCACCTGCCCGCAGCAATAGCGCCAGATCGCGCGCTTCTGCCGTATTATCCAGGCCAGTCGTTTGGAAACGATTACTAAAATGGCCACGAATGGTCGCAACGTTAATGACTTCTTCTACAATCGATTTAACCCGAACGGGCTTGCCGTCGATCATTTTGGTTTCTGTTCTGTTTTCGATAAACACCACGGCCATCGGCTTACCCACATTTTCCCTTGTGGTTTTACTCATTTTCTTTCCACCAGGGCCATCTAAGGAAACTGACACCATCGCCGAACCGGTGTCGCTTTCAATACCAGAAGAGGCATCAACAATTTCACTGCCGGTTACGATCACCTGTTTCTTTAATAGTACCTGACCGCCTTCTCGATTGTTATACAGCTTAGAACCGACCGGAACCCTGCCCGCAGCTGCGGCAGATACGCTGTGCTCGGTATCAACCATATGATATTCAAGCGTCGCCGTCGCACCTAGAATTTCTTTTGCGCGCGCGGTATCTTGAACACCTGGTAGTTCAACAACAATACGGTTATCACCCTGTTGTTGAATAACGGGTTCGGCGACGCCTAGCTCATTAACCCTGTTCTTTAGCGTAATGATATTTTGCTGCAGCGCGAATTTGCGAACATCCCTGATTTCATTCTCGGACATTGCGGCAATTAAGGTTGGCGTAGAAGACTCTGCAGACCCTGGAATGAAATCCCATGTGCGAAACTGGC
The DNA here is from genome assembly GCA_033791505.1 of Cycloclasticus sp. Classification (GTDB taxonomy): domain Bacteria; phylum Pseudomonadota; class Gammaproteobacteria; order Methylococcales; family Cycloclasticaceae; genus Cycloclasticus. The sequence continues at coordinate 9,600 of JASJGO010000052.1, read as the reverse complement.
TGCTCAGTCCTTCTAGCGCCTCATCATGAATGGTCTGATTTTTAAATTTAATATTAATTTTTCTATCATCAATGACCACACTCAAATACCTGAGCTTGTTTTCCCTTAGAAATTGCCGAATATCTGTCGCATTGCGATCCACCGCCTGTTTTTCAGCTGCCTGCATATCCACTTCCAATAAAAAGTGCACACCGCCTCGCAAATCAAGTCCCAAATACATAGGAGAGGCATTGAATGAACGAAGCCATTGTGGTGTAGCTGGCGCTAAGTTCAACGCCACCACATAGTTTTTATTCAGCTTAGCCTTGATGATATCAGCCGCTCTAAGTTGGTCTTCGGTATGACTAAATCGTAATAAAAGTTGTTCTTCAGTGAGTTCATTACTCAACGGCTGAATATCAGCTTTCTGTAACTCCTGCTTCACATTGACTAATAAACCACTGTTAATGACCGCACCCCTTAAAGGTGAAATCTGAACAGAGGGATCTTCGCCATAAATATTAGGCAAGGCATAAACACAAGCAACCGCTAGTGTTACTACTAACAGTATGTTTTTCCAGGCAGGAAAGTGATTCATCATGACAACAGCTCGTTTAACGGTTTATTTTTTAGGTTTTGCGTCTAATTTAACGGCAGATTTATACGTCCCTTTGGGCATTACCGATGCTATCGATGATTTCGAGACTTGTATTGACATATTATTGCCAATTTCCAGCGTGATGAAATGATCACCTACTTCTGTAATTTTTCCTAATACACCGCCACTGGTTACAATTTCGTCACCTTTGGCAGCTGCTGCTATCAATTTTTTATGGTCTTTGTTACGTTTTTGTTGTGGGCGAATTAAAAGAAAATAGAAAATAGCAATCAACGCCACTGGAAAAATTAAACCTTCAAAGCCTGGCTGCGATGCTGCCTGTGTTGCTGATTCATCGGCTGCTACGCTGTTTGGTATTAAAAAATCGAACATGTCTTCTCCTAAAATTAGTTTAAATTCAATATGACATTATGCCACAGCATCCTTGGGTTTTCCGCGTTGCTGATAAAAATCAACAACAAATTCCGTTAACTGCTCTTCTTCAATGGCTTTTCGTAAACCACGCATCAAGTCCTGATAATAATGCAGGTTATGAATGGTGTTTAATCGTGAGCCTAAAATTTCTTTGCACTTATCTAAATGCCTTAAATACGAACGCGAATAATTCTTGCAGGTATAACACTCACACTCCTCATCCAGCGGGCGCGTATCAAACTGATACTGTTCATTTCTTATTTTCACCAGGCCTTTGCGGGTAAATAAATAACCGTTGCGTGCATTACGCGTCGGCATTACGCAGTCAAACATATCAATGCCTTTGAGCACCGCTTCGACAATGTCTTCGGGTTTACCAACACCCATTAAGTAACGCGGCTTATCGTCCGGCATGGACGGCACGATATGATCTAGAATCCGCTCTCTGTCGTCCTTCGGCTCACCGACCGATAGACCACCGACGGCAAAGCCATCAAAATTGATGCTTTTAAGCTCGTTTAACGATTCATCGCGAAGGTCTTCATACATACCGCCCTGGATAATACCAAACAATGCCGAAGGGTTATCTCCGTGGGCGTCCTTACTACGCTTGGCCCAACGTTGTGATAACTCCATTGAGGTTCGCGCTTCTTTTTCGGTCGCGGGGTAAGGCGTGCATTCATCAAATATCATCACGATATCCGAACCGAGCTGACGCTGAACCTGCATCGACTCCTCAGGCCCCATAAATACCTTACGGCCATCCACGGGTGAGCGAAAGTGCACGCCCTCTTCGGTAATTTTGCGCATTTCATCCAGGCTAAACACCTGAAAGCCGCCGGAGTCCGTCAACATCGGTTTGTCCCAGTGCATAAAATCGTGCAAATCGCCGTGTGCTTCTATCACCTCGACGCCAGGGCGGAGCATTAGATGGAAGGTGTTGCCTAAAATAATTTCAGCGCCGGTATCTAGCAATTCTTCAGGCGTCATCGCTTTAACGGTGCCGTAAGTGCCCACCGGCATAAAGGCTGGCGTTTCAATCGTGCCGCGATCAAACGTTAAGCGTCCGCGTCGCGCCTTTGAATCATTATTGATTAAATCAAACTTCATACTATTCGCTCTTATCGGGCATATTGGTTAAAAACATCGCGTCACCATAACTAAAAAAACGGTATTTGTTTTCTATCGCGTGCTGGTAAACGGACTTCATTCTTTTATAGCCAGTAAATGCACTGACTAACATCAACAAGGTGGACTCTGGAAGGTGAAAATTGGTCACCATCGCGTCAACGACGTTAAAGCGGTAACCCGGCCGAATAAATAAATCGGTATCTCCAGTAAACGGCTTCAACGTTCCCGATCTAGCGGCAGATTCCAACGAACGCATAGCCGTTGTCCCCACCGCAATCACGCGCCCACCCTTCTCTTTTGTTTCTTTAATTTGACGTACAACCACCTCGTCAACGGTCAACCATTCCTTGTGCATGATGTGTTCATCGAGGTTTTCTTCTCTAACCGGCTGAAAGGTACCACTACCCACGTGTAGTGTTACATAGCTAAATTCAACGCCCATGATTTTTATTGTTTCTAATAACGATTCGTCAAAATGCAACCCAGCGGTAGGAGCTGCCACCGCCCCCGGTTCACGGCTAAACACCGTTTGGTATCGCTCGATATCTAACGCTTCGTCATTTCTATCTATATAAGGTGGTAGCGGTATATGCCCTATAGCGCTTAATACCGTGTCGATAGACTGCATAAAGGTTAGCTTGAACAAATCCCTTTCGCGGCCTTCAACCAGACACTCATGGCCCTGATCAAGCAAAATTTTAGCGCCCGCTTTCGGCGATTTGCTGCAACGAATATGCGCTAAGGCGGTCACGTCGTCTATCACGCGTTCTAACAATATTTCCAGCTTACCACCGGTGGTTTTAGCACCGTACAAACGAGCCGGAATAACGCGGGTATTATTAAAAACGAGCAAATCCCCCGCACGTAACAGGGAGGGTAAATCAGAAAAGGTTTGGTCTAACAGTTCAGACTCATCGACTACTAACAAACGACTATCCACCCGATTATCCAACGGATAACGCGCAATCAGTTCGTTCGGCAAGAGGTAATTAAAATCGCTTTTCTGCATGGCGGGGGATATTAACAGGAACTTTGTCTGTCAGCGAGTGCAAAACAGACGATTAAATTAATAATTCGATAGAGTTTGATTTTAATTATGTCTATAATCCGCCTCGGTATGCCACGGTGGCGAAACTGGTAGACGCGCTGGATTCAAAATCCAGTTGGGGTGACTCAGTGCCGGTTCGATTCCGGCCCGTGGTACCACTACAAAGTTCTGTAATATCGGAACGAACTAAACCCCTTAAAGTTAAGGGGTTTTTTATTGCCTGCCAAGTTGCATTGCAGAGAACACCTTCTTTAATGCCCCACTCGAGACTGTAAATAATTCTGTGTAATCGCCCGTTAAACGAAGTCCGATAATCGGTCTTCAAATTCGATCATAAAGCGGTTCAGTGCTAATTTCCAGTTTCTTATCGACATAGTCCATTTTTTTGATGCGTCTTGAACGGCTAGGAACACCACTTTTTTAGCCGAGTCATCCGTTGGGAACAGCTTGCGTTTTTTGATGACTTTTCTAATGACACTGTTGAGCGATTCAATAGCGTTGGTCGTGTAGATCGCTTTTCGAATATCATCAGGGTACTTGAATAAGGTATTGATGTTCTCCCAGTGAGCTCGCCAACTACGACTGATTTGAGGGTATTTGCTATCCCAACGCTCAGATAGCTGCTCTAAGGCTTGCAACGCTTCATCTTCAGTAGCCGATTGATATATTTTCTTGAGATCAGACGTCACGGCTTTGTAATCTTTCCAAGGCACATAACGCACTGAGTTACGCACCATATGGACAATGCACAGCTGAATCTGCGTTTGAGGGAAAACTGCCTGTATCGCGTCAGGAAAGCCTTTTAGCCCATCGACGCAGGCGATGAGAATATCTTTAACGCCCCGGGTTTGTAGCTCTGTTAGAACGCCTAACCAGAACTTAGCTCCTTCGTTTTCAGACAGCCACATGCCTAATAGCTCTTTGTGACCTTCCATGTTCACGCCTAAGGCGAGGTAAACGGCTTTGTTGATAACACGCTTGTCTTGGCGTATTTTGACCACAATACAGTCCAGGTAGACGATGGGGTAGACCGCATCGAGCGGTCTCGATTGCCATTCGATCACTTGCTCGATAACCGCATCGGTTACTCTTGAAATTAGGCTTGGCGATACGTCCGCATCATACATTTCTTTGAAGGTCGCAACGATCTCGCGGGTACTCATCCCTTTAGCGTACAGGCAATGGATCTTTTCATCCATTGCTGTTAGGCGAGTTTGGTGCTTTTTAACGATTTGTGGCTCGAAACTGCTCTCTCGATCACGTGGTACATCAATATCAAACTGACCCTCATCGGCGGTGAGGGTCTTGCTGGAATAGCCGTTGCGACTGTTACTACTGCCTGATTCTTCGTGCTTGTCGTAACCTAAATGATCATCTAGCTCAGCATTTAAAGCCGCTTCTATGGTTATCTTGGTCAGCAACTGGCTAAAGTTACTCAGGTCTTTTTCTGTTTTAATGCCTTTGGCCGCTTTGCGAGCAAACGCTTCTATTTCTTTTCTGTCCATCTTGCCTATCTCCCAGGTTGGGGGTTAATGATAGACGTTTACACAATTTAATTTACATTCTCCCCCACTCATATCAATGTCTCAGTGTCGCTTGGATTCATAAATACACCCCCAACACAAAAGCTTTCTCTCTTCGGAAATCACTTCATATTAATCGGGTTATCCTTAGTGACATTAACCTTTTAGTTTTTAGCTTTTAGCTTTTAGCCTCCAACCTTCACCACAACTGACTTTAACAGCACATCACCAGAAAGCGAGTTGGTTACCAGACAGTTCGCTTCTGCCTTTTCGAGCAGGCGGTAGGCTTTCTCTTCATTGCTATCTTCAGGCACATCCAGTGTGGCGTTGATGACGAACTCTGTAAACTTCATCTTACCTTCCTTTAACTCAAGCGTACCTTCAACCTCGCATGTCAACGACAACCACGAAAATTTAGACGCTCTCGCAATCGGCCGGAAGGTGAGCGCAAAGCAATCTGCAATGGCTGCTAATAACAAGGTTTCCGGAGACCAACGATCCCCAGGGCCGTCGAATTCAGCCGGCGGGGCGGATGATATGGATTTAACTTTATCGGTACTGAGACTGACATCTCCGTCTGGCCCAGCGGTTCCTACAACCTTATAGTGATGGGGTAAATCTTGCATCGTAACTCTCCAGCTAGCTAAATTTTAATAAAAAGGAATTGATCAGTTTTGATCTTAGCATTGTTTTTTTATGTCTTCGTCAGCAGCGTTACCTTTCTTAGATAACTTATCGTTTGGTAGCCGAATCGTAGCGGGCCTGCCCTTCACATCTTAAAGACTATAGACGTCGTATCGAGTATTCTCGCTGCTGACGGTATAACTGGGCGCCGTATCAGATAAGGGTTTGGCTGATTTAGGTCGTTTCACGACCACACGGTGTTTCGCGGTTTGTAGCGCCACGTCTAATAGAACGGCTTGGTCATCTGTATGGCCGACGAGTTGTTGCAGGATCTGCATTTCTTTTTTGATTTTTGCCGATTTTTTACGCTCTGGGTACATCGGGTCTAGATAAATAACGTCTGGCTTATTGTCGATCAGTCTGGGCAAGTATTGAACGGCGTCCTGAAAAAGACAGTTCATATTGCCGACGAAGTGCTGCGTATCGGGATCGTCCAAGCCCCTGCTCTTTGCGTCCACCAATAAAGCGTATAAGGCAGCATTTTGCTCGCATAGCGTAACGCTGGCGCCCAGGCTAGCCAAAACAAACGCGTCGCGGCCCAAACCCGCCGTTGCATCAAAAATATGCCACTCAGGGTGTTTGTATAAGCCACAGGCTTTGGGTAACGGTTGATTCTTACCACCGCCGTATAACCGACGGTGTTTGGATTTTCCAGCGGTAAAATCGATAGATAAGTCCAGTGATTCTTCAGTCGTTTTTAGGTGTAGGGTTAACGCGTTATCTATGAAATCCAAATAGCAGGTTTTATCGCTTAGACCCATCGCCGCGTTATGAATCTCAAATAGTCCCGACTCAATAAGGCCGATGATGTCAGCGCAAGGCTGGTTGGTGTCTGTAACAATAAGGGGGAACGTTTTAGATAACAAAGTTAGACCAACAAGAATTAAAAAGCAGTATTTGAATAGCCTGATTTTAATTCAGTTGTGTGCGGGAATAAAAGCTTAACCTGGAAATAATAAATAGTTGCTCTATTGAGCCGCTCAAAACAACGACGCTTTGCGTCGTTTTTTAAATCGAAAATGGGGTGAGTGAAGGGACTCGAACCCTCGACAACCTGAGTCACAGTCAGGGGCTCTACCAACTGAGCTACACCCACCATTGACGATTATTTTATAGAGCTTTATGGTGCGCTTGACAGGACTCGAACCTGTTACCCTCGGCTTAGAAGGCCGATGCTCTATCCAGATGAGCTACAAGCGCTTCATCATATAAATACCCCACAATTAAATCGGGTATTTGTAAATTTTGGTCGGGGTGGAGAGATTCGAACTCCCGACCCACTGCTCCCAAAGCAGTTGCGCTACCAGGCTGCGCTACACCCCGACTATCTTCAGAAACCAATGCATAAATGATGCAATAACTCTGTAGGTGGGCGATAATACGGCACACGGGAATTTTGGTCAACGCTTCTTTAAAAAAGAGCCTCAAAAAAAGCAAAATAAACAAATTATGACGTTTAAAAAAATCGACGGAAAGAAAATTGCAGCCGAACTACGTACTTCTATAAAAAAACAAACCGACTCACGAATTGCGCGTGGATTAGCTAAACCTGGGCTGGCCGTTATATTGGTCGGCGAAAACCCCGCTTCTGAGGTATACGTTCGAAACAAATGTAATGCTTGCGAAGAAGTAGGTTTTTATTCTCTATCGAAAAAATTCCCTTACGGCGTTACCGAAGAAGAGTTACTGAGCTTAATTAATGACCTGAATAATAATTCGGCGGTTAACGGCATTCTTGTGCAGTTACCCTTGCCCGAACATATTAATGAAGAAAAAGTTATCGAAGCAATCGACCCATTAAAGGACGTTGATGGTTTCCACCCCTACAATATTGGTCGCCTCGCGCTTCGTATGCCGGTTTTAAGGTCGTGTACACCTAAAGGCATTATGACTCTGTTAAAAAGCACGGGTATATCTCTAGAAGGCAAAGAAGCCGTGGTGATTGGTGCATCTAATATCGTTGGTCGCCCTGTCTCGTTAGAGCTTTTAATGGCGCGTTGTACCGTGACTACCTGTCATAGTCGTACCGTTGACCTTGAGTCACACGTTAAACGCGCAGATATTATCGTTGCCGCCGTTGGCATTGCCGGTTTTGTTAAAGGGGATTGGGTAAAACCTGGGGCCGTGGTCATCGATGTTGGCATTAACCGTTTAGAAACGGGCAAATTAGCCGGTGACGTGGATTTTGAATCAGCTAGCAAAAATGCCAGCTGGATAACGCCGGTTCCTGGTGGCGTGGGGCCAATGACGATTGCATCGTTACTCGAAAACACCCTGCAGGCGGCCGAACTACAAAGCAGTTAATTTTTATTCGCAGAGCGGCTCTCGCTCTGCGAAACCCCAACTTATGTTCTACGCCAGGTGGTTTCTTTACCGCTGTCTTCCAGAATAACGCCTTGCTGTTTTAATTCATCACGAATCTGATCGGCTAGCGCCCAGTTTTTATCAGCTTTGGCCCGTAAACGTTGATTGGCTAGCGCATCAATGTCAGCCGCACTGATTGCTTTATTTGTACCCGCGGTTGATTGTAAAAACTCCTCGGGGTTTTGACTTAACAAGCCGAGTGGCCCTGCCATTGTCAATAAATCACCCGCTGTTTTCGCGGCCTGTTCACCATCGGTGCTTTTATGTTTATTAATCTCATTAGCGCATTCAAACATCACCGAAATGGCTTTAGCGGTATTGAAGTCGTCGTTCATCGCTGCTTCAAAACGCTCGATATAAGCCGATTTTGTATCATTAAACATCGGCTCAATATGGCGTAAAGCGGTATATAAACGCTCTAGCGCCGAACGCGATTCGTTCAGTTGTTCGTCTGAATAATTGAGTGGGCTGCGGTAGTGACTAGAGAGCACAAAAAAACGTATCTCTTCGCCACGATATTGTTTCAATACATCGCGCACGGTAAAGAAATTACCCAGGGATTTAGACATCTTCTCGTCGTCAATACGAACGAAGCCATTGTGCATCCAGGTATTTACGAAACACTCACCCGTCGCCGCTTCGGATTGAGCAATTTCGTTTTCGTGATGCGGGAACTGCAAGTCCATACCGCCACCATGAATGTCGAAATGATTACCCAGGCATCGGGTCGACATCGCTGAACACTCGATATGCCAACCTGGGCGACCATCACCCCAGGGCGACGGCCAGGCCGGCTCGCCAGCTTTAGCCGATTTCCACAACACAAAATCAAATGGGTTACGTTTATTCACGTCTACCTCAACGCGTTCACCCGCATTCATATCGTCTAATTGACGACCTGAGAGCTGGCCATAATTTGCAAAAGACTCGACGGCGAAATACACATCGTTATTCGGCCCGACGTAGGCATTTTGTTTAGCGATCAGGGTCTCGATCATACTGATAATATCAACCATTGATTCGGTTGCTAACGGTTCTGAGTCGGGTTTTAAAACATTTAAGCTCGCCTCGTCCTGGTGCATTTCATCAATAAAGCGTTGCGTTAGCTGGCTAAAATCTTCACCGGCCTCTATTGCACGGGCGATGATTTTGTCATCAATATCGGTAATATTACGTACATAGTTTACGTCATAGCCCAAAGACCTTAAGTAACGAGCGACCACATCAAAAACGACCATTACTCGAGCGTGTCCGACATGGCAAAAGTCGTACACCGTCATACCGCAGACGTACAAGCCTACCTTACCTTCTACAATTGGATTAAAGCGCTCTTTTTTACGTCGCAGTGTATTGAAAATATGTAAATCACTCATGCCTATACGTCTTTCATTCATTAAAGCTGGGCATAATAACTGATAACGGTGGCGCTATAAAACAATAAGGAACTTTATAAAGCTGTCAAAAAAAGATAATATGCACGCTCTTTCAGCGTCAGGGACTATTTAATGATTAATAACACTCTAGTACTTATTAAAGCGCTGCTTCTTGGAGCACTGCTAACGCTAGCCTCAACTTCACTTTACGCAACGGATACCAAAAAAATGAGCAACCCATCAGTTAAATTAAGCACCAATCAAGGCGATATTATTATCGAACTTAACGCAGAAGCCGCCCCTAAGACAGTCGCGAACTTTATCGCTTATGTCGAAGACGGTTTTTATAGCGGCCTTATTTTTCACCGCGTGATTCCTGGCTTTATGGTTCAAGGCGGCGGATACATGGCTGATTACAAACAAAAAGACACTAAAGATCAAATCGAAAACGAAGCCGATAATGGC